>CAWUJQ010000224.1:0-7677 GCA_963922445.1 uncultured bacterium | reverse complement strand
TGTCATTTGTCGCTTTTTGCCCCCTTTTTCTGGAAAAAGGGGTGGGGTTTGGGGCTTTGCCCCAAAGAAATGGTCATTTTTAGTTTTAATGCACTTACCCTGCTCCGATGCCGCTGGCAGATTGCGCTGACGCAAGCATCTGTTATGCTTGAAGTATGTGAATGTTGCAGCATGCCAGGACAATCAACCATGGCGACAGACGACAGCCAATCAACGGAAGCGCACGTGCGCGAACTGGTAGCCATCATGGCGTATACTGGGGGCGAGATTTACGATTACCGTGATGCGCGCCGGTTTAACTCGAAGGCCACCCAACGTGACGTAGACGCTTCTATTCGCGCCTTCCAGGAGCTAAAGGCGATGGGGGCTGATGCGCTGCCGACGCTGAGCGACATTCAAGCCACCAGTGAGAGCGAAAACGTGCGATGGATCGCAGAAACCGTGAGCCGGCTGATTACGACGAAGCCGTAACACTTGAACTTGCCCCTTATCAGGCGACGCAGTTCACGTTTCGGTCACCCCTGCGCCTGGAAGACTGCGCCGAGGCGCTACGTGCGCTTGCCTTTCCCGCACATCCCGATGATCCGACGTTAAGTCAATCAGTGGACGTGACACCCACCGACTACGACACCGTCAGCTTTCGGATGAAACGGTACTACAAACGCCGCTTTCATCAACAGTGTACCGCTATTGCAACGGGCACACTGACTGATAGAGGCGACGATACAACGCTCGTCCTGCTCACACTAAACTGGCCGAATTTGTGGGAGTCCCGCCCCGATGTTGTGGTTCGGATGGTATTTGGGCTGCTTGCATTTTTTGCTGATGTGTTCCTATTTGGAGGTCAGTTCGTTTTCTTCCTTATCTTTGTAATTGTTATGAACGTCACAGTGTCGATTTGGGTGCAATATACCAGACAAAATGTACCCACATACGAGCGTCAAATCGTATTGGACGAAATCGAGGCCGCAACCAACCCGGATAAGTTCAGAATTGGGGAAGCTGACCGCTAGTGCCCAGATACGACGCCCTCGCGAAGTAAGAAGAACAAAGAAGCCCGCCCATGACCGAAATCCAAAAAAGTAAGCAAAAATCCGCTGTTAAGCCGCTGGAATCGCTGCAGCAGACAGCATTCACGTTTCGGTCACCCCTGCGCCTGGAAGACTGCGCCGACGCGCTCAACCGCCTGACCTCGCTTGCTCAACCTGGAAGCTGGCATGGTCAGGCGGTTCGAATAATGCCGATCAACCCAAATTTGGCCCGCTTTACAATCGAGCGCTATCGTTGGAATTTCCAAGTGGGTCAGAGTCAGCAAGTTCTTGCGACCGCCGTGGGTACCTTGTCTGGTCTGGAAGATGGCACCACTACGGTGGAACTCGCGCTTGATTGGCGTCGCTCAAGGAATTGGCTGATTGCTGCCCTCCCACTGAGCTTTCTGGGTGGATTGGGTTTGGACTATCTCATATTTAGCAGCCCCGTGTTTATGACTTGGTTTGCGCCTATGACATTTTCATGGTTGCTCTACGACACCTACCGAGCGAATCGTGGCATATTGGCTGATATCACTTCAGCCATTGATCCCAGCAAGCAGAAGGTGAAAAAGAAGCCCGCCCATGACAAAAATCGCAAACGGTAAGCAAAAATCCGCTGTTAAGCCGCTGGAATCGCTCCGGCAGACAGCCTTCACGTTTAACTCGCCGCTGCCAGTGGAAGCGTGCGCCGACGCGATCAAAGCGATTGCGACACCCAAACGGGCGATTGGTGACGACTACAATCAATCCGTGCACATGACGCCGCTGGCCCTGGACAGCCTGACGTTCACGGTGACGCGCCGCAGCCACATCGGCAATCAACGTCTATTCATCACTGCCGAAGGGACGCTTTCCGAGATGGGAGATGGCACAACATGGGTTTCCGCGCAGGTACGTCGCAACTGGTGGGGCTTTGGCTTGCGTGTCGGCGGGGTGGTGGCAACCGTTGGCCTGGAGTTGGCGGTATTGGGTGCGCCGAGATTGACGTATTTGGTGGCATTGGCCCTTGCACCGTGGCGACAGGGCAACGTCGAAAGGGAACGCGCTGAACTGGTGCGCGACCTGCTCTATGCCATTGATCCGCGAAAAGTTAAAAAGCAGCCGTCGCAGCCTAAACGCAAAGGCAAGCGATGACCCACAGCGCACCCGCCCTATCCCTCGGAGCCGTTAGCTTCGCCTACGATTCCCCTACATCCGTTGCGGCGTGTGCGCAGGCGGTCGGCAAGTTAGCCGCTCCAGTGAACAGCTATACCAAGCGCAGCCAAACCGTCACGCTAAGCCCCCCGGACGCAAACCGCGTCACATTCGAGATGACCTTGATCCACCACAAATATCCAGATGAGTTTGTGCGGGCGGTGGCGCGTGGTAGCATCCAGGCGACGGGCGACGATACGTGCCGCGTGACGGGCAGTGTGCGGCTTGGCACCGAAGAACTACTGTGGCCCATCGGATTTGTGGTGTTTTTCGGGGTGGGTTTTCTGTTTATGATTGCGTGGCTGGATGGCGTGCCCGCGTTCGTTTACGTGATGTGGCTTGGCATCATGGCCGGGTTCGTTGCGCTGGCAGTCACGGAGGTGAATAAGCTGCTGCGCGCCCGTGACCAACTTCTAGCTGATATAGCCAGCACTGCCCTGGGCACACCCCGCCAGACGATTCTGTGATTGCAACCTGAAGAGGTGTCATGACGCACGACGGCCCGCCCACCCGCATCCAGCAACTGTGGATGCAACTGCGCCAGGAACGCTCATTCGCGTTCGATACCGAAAATTCCGCCGATGTATGTGCTGACGGCCTGCGGTCGTTGGCGTTCGACAAGCGCGCCGACGACTGGCGCAGCCAGGAAGTGGAACTGCACCCCGTTGACGGTGACGCCTTTGCGTTCGAGATGAAGTCGATTGTCCATGCCAAAAATAGATCGGTGCTGGCGAAGGCGTTGGGGTCGGTGCAGGCCAACCGGGACGGTACCAGCCACATTGAGGGGGTAATCTGGGTGCCCATCAGTCAAACGCTGTGGATGGTCGTGTTTGCAGGCTTCCTCGTTATTATGATGGCCTTCACACTGGTCACGCTGCGGTTTCAGGGCTTACTGTCTATCCTCGCCGTAACGGGGATGCTGACCTTATTCGGGCAATTTCAAATCCGGCGGTTGCTACGCGCCCGTGACCGCGTGCTGGCTGACATTGTACGCGCCGTCACGGCGAAACGTGTGCGCTAAAATCGCCATCAACCGCCAAACCCACACGGTGGGCGGCATCATGTGAGGATGAAACGGATGAACGAGCAGAAGCAATCGCCAACCCAACCCCGTAACCCGCTCCTGTGGCAGCTCCAGCGCGCCTTCTGGTTTGAATCGCCCCTCACTGCCGAGGACTGCGCCGAAGCCATTCGCCTATTGGCTTATCCCAAGCGCGCCTCTGATTGGCAGAGCCAAACGACATCTATGCATGTGTTCAACAAAGACGAAGTGACCTTCTCCGTTGAGTGCGTCTGGCACCGCTCCCGATACGGACGGGCAACGCTGGCGCGGGCCTCTGGTGCCGTCCGCGAACTGGGTAACGGCACCACCCGCGTGCGCGGCACGGTCGAAGTGCCAGCGGGGCAGGTGGTTCCCTTCTTAATTTTGCTGGGCGTTGTGCCCGTTTTCCTGACCTTCATTGTGCTGCCACTGGGCGTGGCGGAGTGTGTGCTGTTCAACGTGGGTGGGGTGAGCCTGCTGACGATCGGGCTGGCTTTCAGTCTGCGACGGCATTTCCGGGCGCGGGATCGTTTGCTGGCGGACATCGAACGGGCGGCGGGGGGCAAGGGCAAACGCAAGGCCAAGCCGTAGACTTGTGCCGCCTCTACAGTCAACGACTACCGCCTCATTGACGTTTTGAAAAATAATCCGAGAACCATGGGTTGTGGTGTCCAGCGGACGCGCAGATGCGCGTCCGCCAAAACCCCCCGGTTATCTACTTATGGATAAACGTATTCGGATTCATATGATGCGCCGCCACACCTCACCCCTCCCGAACCTTCGGTTCTCCTTCCCCTCTCCACGTGGAGAGGGGACAGTGAGCGCAGCGAACAGGGGTGAGGTTTGAGCAGAAGGTCCTTTGCCGATGGCAACAGATTATGTGAATTCGTTTTCATCTATCCATTAGTTTCTGAACCCTCAAAAGGCGGCGGTTCCCGTCGCTTTTGGGCAAAGAAAGGTTTCAAGGAGACTATGGAAGCGGACGGCTTCGTTAATTTGTGCGATGACCCGGCCTACACCATTCAGACGGTGACGCCGTAGCCATTTGCACAGTTGCGCCGGGTGCGGTATCAACAGGGTCGTTAACCACCTAACTTGGAGTTCAACCTGTGACTGCCCCCCAATCTGAAAGCCTGCCGACATGGCAGCAGTATGTGCTAAGCCAACGCCGCTTTGAATATACGTCACCCCTCAGCGTGGATGCCTGCCGAGTGGCACTTGCCGATGCGGTTGAGCAGGACACACCGACAATGGGCGTGTTCGATAATCACAGCCAACAGATTGACTTTGTGCCGGAACCTGACGGGGTGGTGCAGTTCCATTTGGTCCGCCGCCGCCGCAGCCGAGGTGTGAACTACGCAACGGCAATTGTGGTGGGCAGGCTGGCCCCCACGAGCGATGATACGAGCGTCACCGGGCATGTGCAGCGGGGGGGCAGCTACACAGCGCTGATTGGGGTGTTGGTAGTATTGGCTGTCGTGATTATCGTGGTGGCGATGTCCAATACAGACGCGGTGACGATGGTGCTGGGGGTGGGGTCGGTGATTGCCATTAGCCTGACGCTGCGTTTTATGTTTGTAGATCGCCAATGGGTGCTGCAAACGCTTGAAGAAGCGATTCAGGCAAAGGCGCGTTAAGCGCCGTTGCCGCTAGACGCTTTGCTGAGGTAGGCCATGGCTTCGTCCATGCTGTCCATAAACTGGATGGAGCGCACAAACATCGGGAAGACGGCCTGCAAAATACTAACCACCAGCACTTTGTCCGTGGGGCCAACGCCAACCACTACCGCTTCTGTTAGATTGTCTGGCAGGCTGCGCCGGGCTTTGGTTAGTTCCGTGATGAGGCCCTTTTGAATGTGGGTGTCGGTATCGGCAGAATTGACCAAAAGCGACACGGGTTGATCGCCAGCCACTGCACACATATCAACAATATCGCGCCCAGCCTGATGCATATCATCAATACGCCAACCGTACACAAGCTGCACATAGATGATGGTTTCTTCTGCATTTCCCCAACCCACTCGGATCGCCATAGGTCCTTGCTTATTGCATTTCAACTCCTGTCCTGCCGTAATGTAACCCGAAACGCATCGGATGCCAAGTTAGGTCATCGTCATAGTTCCGTTGTGTAAAAAGTTGTCATGCGGCGTTATAACCCTGATGAAACTTGACCGACTGTTTACTAACGTTCGTGGGACGGGCGCGGATTGGGCAGCGCGTCTACGTCCAGGTCAGCCATGTCCAGCCGCTCCACAGGCAGCCAGATCGCCCGCTCGTCACCGCGCTTGAGCTGCAACCACTCGCCGTAAAAGTCGCGCCCAATCACCGCGAACGCATCACCGGGGTAGGCCACATCCGGCGCGACATAGGCAGCATCCGGGCCAAAGCGCATACTCACGCCCGTGTCCCCATTCACCGCAACCGTCTCCGGTTCGGACGGCAGCAGTTCCAGTTCGTAGCCGTCTGTCCACATCGGCACCAGATTGAAAAACGTGTTCCCCGGCTTAAACGGGAGCACATTCCCGTCCATGTCAAAGAACGTCAGCGGCTCTTCGCGGGTGGCGCGTCGCCACTCACCGGGATACAACATCCCGTCGCGCAGTATGTAGATGCGCCCGCTGCCAATGAAGTTCACACTGAAGGCGAAGTTGGCTGGCCCCCAGTACTGCTCACTGACGAACGGCTGAATGGTGTGCGTATCTTCAATGATGACGACGTTGCTCGCCTGCACCTGCTTGTCCTGGCTGCTGTCCCAGTGCGGTTCGCCGTCCTGAAAGCGCAGCCAGCGCTCGGCATCTACGTCCCATTCCCAGCCCACAACCGATTGCGTGTAGCGCACCTGGGCAAAATCGAGTGGGGTGCCGCCTGCGGGCGCGGTTTCGCTGAAGGCCATGCCATAGACCGGGTCGGGGGTCAGGTTAACGTCGCGCTCGGCAGCAAAGTCTGTGCGGATTTGCTCTGTATCGCCAAACAGCGTGTGTTCGAGGGCCAGCCCGTCTTGCGGATAGCGGCACAGCGGTGGGCACGGGCCGCTGCCACCCACCACGCGCTCCAGCATCAGGCTATCGCTGAACAGCACCTCAATAGTGCCCTGCGACATACCGGAGTAGGTGAACAGGGAGCGGTAAATGCGGGTTAGCTCGAAGTCCACCAGGCGGCCACTGCGTACCGGGCCAATTTTTTCGTAGTCGTTTTCCAGGAAGATAGCGCTAAAGCGCGTCACCCCGCCAGAAAGCAAATGCTCCCACACGATTTCAGCATCGTTCAGGCCAACCTGATGTTCGCGCACCACGGGCGGGAAGTTGGTGATTTTAATCAGCAGCGGGCGGCGGTCGAGCGCGTCGGGGTCGGCGGCAGGTAGACCGGTGAGCGGGTTAATGCCATCCGGGTAGGCATCTGGGCCGATGATGACATCCTGGGCCGTGGTTGCTGCCGGGAACAACGGGATGAGCAGTAGCAGCAGGCATACAAGGCTGAAGGGGCGTTTGAGAATGGGCACAGCAAGCTCCACAACAAGACTCTGACAGGGACAAAGCGCGCATCATCTTAGCAACGGCTGCGCCGCTCTGCCACACAGAAATCGCCATCGGTGCTACCGTGCGCGGCCCCAGCACGGTAAAATGCACAAGCCGCAGCAATGCAGGAGGACATCCCGATGGCCGAAACCTTCTTCTACCTGACCACGACCGGGCGCAGCACGGGCAGCCCACACAAGATCGAAATTTGGTATGTGGAACATGACGGCTGCTATTACCTGTGCGCGGAGGGCCGTTTCAATGCAGACTGGGTGCAGAATATCCAGCAGCAGCCGCAGGTGCGTTACTATCTGGCGCAGGGTCAGGATGCTGTGCCGGATGCCACATTCACCGGCACCGGGCGTCCGCTGGACGACGAATCCGACGCGACGGTGCAGCAGGTCAAGCGGCTGTTCGATGCCAAATACAACTGGAGCAACGGCTTGCTCGTTCGGATTTGCCCCACCTGATGCCCAAAACCGCCGTCAACATCGTCACCTACAACAACAGCGCCACCATCGCCGCCACGCTAGAATCGCTGCTGGCCCAAACAGGTGATTTTGCCGTGCTGGTTATCGACAACGCCTCATCCGATGACACCCCCGCGATTGTGGAGCAATACGGGGTGCGGCTGCACATCAATGGGCGCAACACCGGCTACGCCGCCGCCCACAATCAAGCCATTGCGATGACCGCAAGCGACTACGTGCTCACACTCAACCCGGATGTGAAGCTGCTGCCGGGGTTTATTGATGCGCTGGCTGCCGCGCTTGATGCCGACGTGCGGTTAGGGTCGGTGGCCGGGTGCTTGCTCCGCGTGGACAGCCTGAGCGATGCGCCAACAGTGATTGACAGCATGGGGGCTTACATGCGGCGCAATCAGCGGCAGGGCTTGC
>CAWUJQ010000223.1:0-7698 GCA_963922445.1 uncultured bacterium | reverse complement strand
GCCAGCGCAACTGCCCGCAAATTCAACCGCCCGCCGTTTTCGTCCGGGCCAAGTTGAACCCGTGCCAGTTGCAAGCCCAGCAGCGCCAGCATCCCAGGGATGGCGGCGTTTGCGGCCAAATCGAAGAAGCTGCGTTGTAACAGCACGGGCAGTTCCACGTCCAGGCTGTTGAGGATAACCCCCAACACTGCAACATAGGCGATGGGCACGCGCAGCACATTAAGCACCGCCTGCCGCGTGGACGCGCTCCCGCTTGAGGCGAAGTAAATGCCCAGGATGTTGCCGGGTAGGATGTTCATGATGTAGTAAATGATGGCGGCATTGGCACCCGCCACACCATAAGCGAAGGTGTTGAGCGGAATGCCGTAGTTGGCAGCATTAATCATAATCACGGACAGGGCCAGGGCGCTGCGCTGCTGCTGCGAATAGCCCAGCACACGCGACAGCATCAGAGCAATTGTCATCATACTGAGGGCAACACCAACAGCCACAACGATAATCTGCCCCATCTCCGCGCCCGTGAACTCGCTTTGATAGGTACCCCGGAAGACGAGTGCAGGGATAAACAAGTAGATCAAAAACACGGATAGGCCGCGCGGGTCTGGCTTGAAGATTTTGCCAATGCCAAATGAAATCCCGACTACAATAAAGATCGGGACGATGACGTCAACCATGATGCTGAGCAGATCGCCCATAGCGGTGTGACCTAACTGTGAAAAATGGCGCAAAGGCTGCCCAGTATAGCGCGGAATGGTGACCGCATGGCACAAAAGCCTATTGTGCAATAGAACCATAGCCGTGTGCGGGGCCAGCGCTGGGCACGGCATATCGTTGTTCAGCGACAATACTTTTCTATGAAAACTATGACTGTGGCCACATGCACGACGCGAGTTGATGACATAGAATGGTCGTAAAGAATGTTATTTTCACTCACAGGGCTGTAGGGAAACGGCAATGAATATTTTAATTATCGGTGGCACACGCAACATGGGGCACTATTTGACGCTGGCGCTGCGTGAGGCCAACCACACCGTCACGATTTTGAATCGCGGCCTGACGCGGGATGATTTGCCCGACGATGTGGAGCGCCTCCGGGCTGATCGAACCATTCCGGCACAGTTGGAGCAGGCGTTGCAGGGGCGTCGGTTTGATGCGGTGGTGGATTTTGTGCTTTACGACGGGGCCGAGGCTGATGTCGTGGTCGATTTATTGCAGGGGAAGACGCAGCACTACATCTTCGTTAGCAGCGGGCAGGTGTATTTGATGCGCTCTGGTTTGGAACGCCCCTACAGCGAAGCCGACTACGAGGGCGAGTTCATTATTGAGCCGCCGCTGAACACCTACGATCATGAGGAGTGGTTGTATGGGGTACAAAAGCGGCAGGCCGAAGACGTGCTGGCCCGCGCTTACCATGAGCGCGACTTCCCGTATACCTCGCTACGGTTGCCAATGGTCAACAGTGCGCGTGACCCGTTCAATCGGCTGTACAGTTATATTTTGCGCCTGCAAGACGGCGGCCCGGTGCTGGTGCCAGAATCCCCCGATTACGCGCTGCGTCACGTTTATGCCCGTGATGTGGTGCAAGTGGTGATGTCACTTTTGCAATCTGGCAAGGGCAAGGGGCACACGTACAACATCAGCCAGGATGAAACCGTGTCGATGGCTGACTTCCTGAATATGCTGGGGGGCGTGTTGAATATTGAGCCGAAGATGGTTCGCGTTGAGCGGAGCTTGTTGGAAGCGAACGGCTTTTTGCCGGACTGCTCCCCATATAGTGATGTGTGGATGAGCGAACTCACCAACGAGCGGAGCAAAAGCGAGCTGGGCGTGAGCTACACCCCGTTAGCCACCGTTATTGAAGACCTGGTTGACTACTATCGCACTAACCCGCCCACCGCCCCACTCAGCTACCGGCGGCGCAAGGCGGAGCGGCAGTTCGCTGAGAGTTATTTGCAGCGCGGTTAGGCGCTCGTTGCAGACGACAACGGCTGCAAGTTCATCAGGGGCACCAGGGTTTCGTACTGGGTGCCCTCATCCAGCAAAATGCCGCCCTGTTCGGCGTCGGTGTAGGTGTAAAAGGCCCGCACGCCCTGGCCAAATTCGTTGACAATAGCTTCGATAAGCGGCTCAGCGTCATCAAGGTGAGTCAGAACCACAAATTCGTTGTCCAGCAGGCCAATGAAGTCGTTCGTCGTGCCCATCGTCAGCACACACTCCCGAATAGAGCGTGAGGCAAAGGCCATCACCTGGTCGGAGGCCATAAACCCATATTTGTCGTTGAAGACCTTGAAGTTGTCTATGGCAAAGTGAATCTGTTGGAAGGACGCACCACTGGCAACCGCGTTGTCGATCTCTTCCTCGACCATTGGCCCGGCGGGCAGCCCTGTGCGCCGTTCGTGCAGGCTTTCGCTGGTCGCCCGCTCAATGGAGCGCTGCACGCGCAGGCGGAGTTCGTCTACGTCGAACGGCTTGGAGATGTAGTCATCTGCGCCAAGCTGCAAGCCCTCTACGATGTCGGCACGACCGTCGCGCTGGGTGAGGAAGATCACTGGAATGTGGCGGGTGAGCGATGTTTGGCGCAGGTGATAGCACACCTCGTAGCCGTTCATGTGCGGCAGCATCACATCTAGCAAGATGAGGTTCGGAAAGCGCCGCCGGGCCAGTTCAATCCCTGCGGAACCCCGGTCGGCGTGCATAACCTCGTACTGGTGTGATGTGAAGTACATCAACAGCATTTCGGCTACGTCGTAGTCATCCTCAACGATGAGCAGGCGTTTGGTCTGCATGGTGTCTCCTCACCTCTATCCTGGGTTTATTGGCTGCCGTCTAGCACGGCACTCACACGGAACTGGTTGGCTTCCGCTTCGGACGCGTTGGCGGTGACGGCTTCTGGCGGGAGCGGCGTGGCCGGTTCGTCGGTGCGCAGGACGTTTTGCAGGGGCAGCACGGACGCGGTGGGCGGCACATTGGACGTATCGATGGTGTTGAGCTGGTTGAAGTAGTCCAGGATGCTGCTGAGCTGCTCAACGTAAGCGGTCACTTCGTCTTCGCTCAGGTCGAGCTTGGCCAGCTCGGCCACATTGAGCACTTCTTCACGCGTAATCGCCATTGTGATGCCCTTCGTTTGTCGTCCCTTGCCAATGATAGTCTATATTATAAGGCAACACGGCAGATGGGTAGGTTTCTCTCATCTACGAAAAGGCGTTCGCACGCGCTATGCTGGCTGTGTGTATCGACTCTAACAATCGGACGGCTTATATGACAGACGCAGCAACCTACTGGCAGCAGTACCTGGCAACCCTACCGGAAGACCACCCGCATCACAATGCGACATACGAGGCGTGGGGCTTCGGTGACAGCGCGGAAATGGCCGAGGAACTCGGTCAACTGGTGCTGGCGGGCACCAAGACGGCAACCGCTTCCATCGTGAAGGAATACGAAGCCGACGGCGAGACAATCCCGCCGATGGGGGACATCAGCATTATCCTGGATGGGCAGGACAAGCCGCTGTGCATCATCGAAACGACGGAAATCACGATTAAGCCGCTCAACACGGTGGACGCGCAGTTCGCCTGGGATGAGGGCGAAGGCGACCGCACGGTTGAATGGTGGCTGGCCGCGCATGAGCGCTTCTTCCGGCGGCTGTGTGACAGTCGCGGCTGGGCGTTCCGCAAAGACATGCTGACCGTGTTCGAGCGGTTTAAGGTAATCTATCCGGCATCCTAATTCGGGCGCAGCCAGCTCATCACACCCCGCGCCAACCGCTCAACTTCTGACTTGGGCGCGTTGGCGTACAGGCAACCCTTGAACAGCCCATCTAAGGCGGCCCGGTCGATTGACCCGGCGCGGCCAATCGCAACCACCTCACTCCGCCGGATGCCGTCTCCCCACGCCGCTTCCGTTTGGAAGGTGGCGCGCCGCCCCACAACGTGAAACACGACCCGCGTTTCTGGCTCGTCCTGGGTGTAGAGTACACCCTTCATCCGGTAGACGGACGCAGGCACCTGCTGCACCGCCCGCTGTACCGCTTTGAGCGACAGCGGCTCCGTGTGCTGCCAACTCCACGTCTCGAAGACGGTGCTGTGGTCGGTGTGGGCGTGGTCATGGTCAAGATGCGCGCCGCTCTCATGGACGTGAATGTCTGACGGAGTGCGGTCGTTAAGGCGCTGCGGGTCGTAGTGGCCTACGCCGAGCAGCAGTTGCAGCGGCACATCGGCGTGCGTGGTGCGGAACACCCGTGAGCGTGGCATGATCTGCTGGATGCGCTGTTCGATCTGTTCCAGGGCAGCAGCGTCTACAAGGTCGGTTTTGTTGAGCACGATGAGGTCAGCCATGCCCACCTGATTCATAGCCAGCACCGCGTACTCGCTCATACGCTCCACTTCGGGGAACTGCTCCGCGTCCATGACGGTGATGATGCTGTCGATGCGCACGAGGTCTTGCATACGCGGCACATCGCGAAAGGTGAGCGCGACTTCGAGCGGGTCGCTGACGCCGCTCGTTTCGATGATGACGTATTCCGGCGGGGCATCGGTCACAAATAAGTCTTCCACAGCTTGCAGCAGGTCACCGCGAATGGTGCAGCAGATGCACCCGTTGGATAAGCTCACCGCGTCGCCGTCAACGCTGGTGGCGGCCACAAGGTCGCTGTCGATGTTGATCGCGCCAAAGTCGTTAACCAATACCGCGATGCGCAGGCCGTGGTCGCCGTTGAGGATGCGGTTGAGCAGCGTGGTTTTGCCAGCGCCCAAAAAGCCCGTGATGATCGTCAGAGGGGTTTGCGTCATGGGGTTAGCGAATTCCGATTTGCCATTTACCATTGGGCGTCAGGTAGAAGAAGTTGCCCAGGTTGTCCTCAAAGGCGATGCTGTCCTCGTCGCCAAGCTGGTAGCGCGCAATATAGCTGTACTCAAAGCGGTCTTCTGATAGGCCAATGCGGTTCTTCACATCATCGTTGCGGCTCCACACCAGGCAAAAACCGCGTATGGGCGTCCAGCCCTGCTGCGAGGCGATATTGGTGGCGGTACTTTGCGAACACTCGTCCATGCCGTCTACCCAATCGTCGGTGAAGGTGCGCCAACCCGGTTCGCCGCTGTTGACGTACATCACATAGATTCGGTCCGTGGCTTCGAGCCACGCCATGTAACCATACTGAAAGCGCTGGAAGGCGGCGTTGGTGCCGTCTGCCGTGCTGGTGGGGCAGGTTACGGGCACAAGCTGCGGGAATACCCAGCTAATGTTTGTACACGTCACGGGTGAGGATGCGGCAATCGATGATTCCGCAGGCTGCGCCACAGATGGCGGTACAAACGCGTTTTGGCCGCTCACGCCCCCGCTTTGGTTATCCTGAGTGGCGCGGGCGTCGTTGGCAAACAGCCACTCGGCATAGGCGGTGGCCTCCGCTGCGTTGGATGACCCCTGACGCCCCTCAAACGAAAACTGCTCCGATGTGGGCGACACGGTAGGGGTTAGGGTGGTGGTCGCGGTGGCGGTGGCCGTCGTGATTTGTGTTTGCGTTTGCGTCACAGTCGGCGTTTTGCTGGGCAGCAGCGTGGGCGTGACGACAATCACATCGTTGCGGGCGGTCGCAATCGGGATGTTGTCGGACTCTGCGGGGGCGGGTGTGGGCGAAGGCGGCGCGGTCGGTTGCACCGTGGGCACAATGACGGGTGTGTTGGTGGGCGGCAAAAACAGCGTGGGCACCGCGTCTTCGGTGTCTTCCGTCGCATTTTGGGCGATCAGTCGTCCGTCGTCAGTGATGCTAGGGGCTGGTTGGCACGCTGCGGCAAGTGCTATCAGCAGGGCACAGCCAGCGGTCGCAGGGAAACGCATAGAGTTCGTCCTCAGTCGCGGTCGCAAAACAAATTTGCAAACGTGGTTTTGCGGTTGCGGACGCAGCCTGCTGCGTCCGCGACCAACACACGCAGCCAACATGGTATCACTGAACCGCCATCCCCGGCGTGGGAGAATCCGGCCAGTGACGGGATTCAAACGGCGTTCGACTATAAATCCAACGGGGCTTCGCTGCTGTCAGCGGGCGGTTCGGGCGCTTCCAGGCGGATGTTAGCCACCACCTGTGCGTGATCGGACTGCCAGGGTTCTACGCTGGACCCGCTTAGCGAGTCGTCTAGCAGGTGGTCGTTAAACAGGCGCACGTTGCGCACAGCCCCCTGCCGCTCACGGTTTTCGTAGACGAACTCCTCACTCACCAGCAAGTGATCGAGCGCTTCGTAGTGACCGTTGTAGATGTGGGTGTAGTACACATCATGGTAGCTGCGGCGGGCCACGATGTCCTTCACGTTGTACAGCATCACATCCCAAATGCCTTTCTTCTTTTCAAACGGCAAAAAGCGCCACGGTGGCGACCCGGCCATGATTTCTGTGGTGACGGCGGTCACACTGTCGTTCAGGTCACCCAGGACGATGGCCGGGGTGTTCGTGTCCTTGAGCAGATCGACCATCACCGCCCGCAGCGCGACGGCCTCTGCTGCGCGGCGGATGAGGGCACGGGCCTTGCCAAGCGCCTTAATCACCGGGTCGTCACCGTCCTCACCATCGTCAATGAGCGGGCGCTTGGACTTAAGGTGCGCCACAAATACATGCACCTCAAGGTCGTCGCGCACTTGCAGCTTGGCTTGCAGCACCGGGCGGCTGAAGTCCGTGATGGGCACCGTTTGCTCGCCGTAGTTGACCTGGGCCGCTGTGGGAAAGTCGTAGATGTAGCCGCTGGTAATCACGGGGAAGCGCGTCACAAGCGCGTTCATGGGCAGTGGGGAGCCGTCTTCGGGGTTGAAGCGCTCGGTGTGGATGACGGTTGCGTCCGGGTAGTACTCGCTAATGGCAATGGCCGACTCAATGGCTTCGGTGTGAAATGCCTCCTGAAAGCCGACCACGTCCGCTTCCATGTTGCGCAGTTGACGGCCAATCCAGGCAGTTTTTTGCGCATATTTGTTGTCGGAGTAGCGCTTGCTGCCATAGTACGTCACCCCTGGCAGGACGAGGTTATACAGGTTAAATGTGCCGATGTTCAGGTCTCTTGTCATGTGGTTAGTCTCCATGCCCCTCTGATGATAACGCTAGTGTGCATCAGGGCAGCACATGGCGCAAATGTGAGGGAGAGATGATTGGGCGTCCTGGTTTTGATGGGATTTTGACGAACCCTTGCTAGACTTCTACCGTATAGCAAGGGAAGACATAACCCAACGGAGGAAACCCATCCCATGAGAGACTTTTTTGTAACGCTGGTCATCAATATGCTGGCCATCGCCCTGACGGCGAATTTTGTACCTGGCATCGTGGTTCCAAACAACTTGGTTGAACTGGCAGTTATCGCGCTGGTGTTCGGCATCGTGAATGCGCTGGTGCGCCCGATTTTGACGCTGCTGTCGCTGCCGTTTGTGGTGGTGACGCTGGGCCTGTTTATGCTGGTGATTAACGCGGCCATGCTGGGCCTGACGGCGTGGCTCACCCCGCTGACCATCAGCGGCTTTTGGACAGCCGTGTTGGGCGGCATCATCATCAGCTTGATTAACATGGTGCTGAGCAGCTTTTTGGCCGACGACCGCGCTGCCCGTGCCGGCGCTGCCTAAGCAGACAGGCCATCCCCGTGCTTTTCGTCCAGGGCTGCGCCGTACTGCCCTAGCAAGTGCCCCTGGACGGGCGCGGACATAAACAGGCTGGCCAGCGTGCCCACAATGC
>CAWUJQ010000222.1:0-7721 GCA_963922445.1 uncultured bacterium | reverse complement strand
GCGTGGCGACACTGGCTGCCGGAGGTGTGGTGTTGCCCGCAGCAGAGAATGTTGCCCAGGTGCCGTTTGAGGCGACCCTGACGCAGGTTGCCGACCTCAACGCGTGGCAGCCGCGCGCGATGATAGATGAGGCGGGCGTGGTTATGGTGGAAGTGCCAGCCGGGTGCTTTTACATGGGTAGTATAGCTGGCACCGATGAACAGCCCATTCATGAGCAGTGCTTCGATGCGCCGTTTTGGATTGACAAGCTTGAGGTTTACAACAACCAGTATGTGACCGTGTTGGGCGAAGCACCGCCTAGCAGTTTAACTCGCCCGTTTAATCCAGTGGACAGCATTACCTGGTTCCAGGCGCGGGACTACTGCAAGGCCCGCAGCGCCCGCCTGCCCACAGAACGCGAGTGGGAATATGCGGCACGCGGGGCAAACAGCCGCAGCTACCCGTATGGCAGCGCGTATGATGAGTCCGTAACGGTGGGTGGGTTACCCGACGATATGGGCGCGCTGGTCGTGACAAACCGGGAGGGCGAGGCGCTGCGTTCCGATAACCAGTCGTGGGTAGGCGCGGTAGACATGAGCGGCAACGTGTGGGAGTGGACGAATACGCGCTATGACGACCTGGACTTCACCTTTGGGACGCTAGACTACCAGAATCAATATCCGTATCCATATGTAGCAGACGACGGGCGCGAAAGTGATGAAACCCGTGAGCAGTTCGATGCGCGCTTCGACGCCAGCGGCCTGATTAGCTTGCGCGTGCTGCGCGGGGGCGCTTACAACAGTGTGTCGGCCAACCTGCGCGGGTCTGTCCGCTTTGGAGCCGGGGCGAATGTCGCTGAACCCTTTAACGGCTTCCGCTGTGTGCGGGACTCGCTGTAACCGTGTTTAGGGCGGCGGCCTGTTGCAACGACAAGCCGCTTTGGGATTGCGTTTTATTTCAATTGTTATTTTGCTGCACGTACAATTTGTCGCTATAGTTGGCAGCACGTCAAAAACATGTTGGGATGCCTTAAATGCGCCGCGTCAAAAGACGGATCAACGCCTTAAAAGTACCGTTTGCTATTGTGTGCTTGCTGGTTGCTGCCCAGCAAACCGTATTCGGGCAGGGCTGTGGCGCGATTGTGCTCAACGCTGCCACCTTTGCCGCCCTGCAAAACGCGATCACCACGTACAACGGATGCTCCAATGCAACCGACAGCGTGACAGTGAACATCAACGGAATCATTGTTTTTCCGACTACGCTCACGATAAACAATGCCACAGGCGCAACCCTGACGCTGAACGGCGGCGGGGCTGCCATCCTTGATGGCAATAACGCCGTCCAGTTATTCGAGGTCAACAACGGCACCTTCAACATTTCGGCCCTAACGCTACGGAATGGTAATGCTGGTGGTGATGTCGGTGGTGCAATCGAAAACAACGGGACGCTGACCGTCACCGATAGTACGTTCGCTGGCAATATTGCCGGGGCGATTGGTAACCCTGGCGACCAGGGCGGGGCTATTTATCACAGCTCTGGTACGGCTACCATCACCAACACAGTGTTTGAAGATAACGTTGCCGATGAAGGCGGCGCTATTTTCCAACTGGCAGACCTGACGGTTCGCAACAGCACCTTCCGCAGCAACGATGCACGGGGCGCAGGGGGCATTGATGCAGTTGGCGGCATTTTAAATGTGAGCCGCAGCACGTTCGACGACAACTTTGCCGCGGGTACGGGGGCTGCCCTCATCGTGCGCATTGGGCAAACGACGACTGTGACTGAAACCGCGTTTATCAACAACGAGTCAACCAGTGACGGTGGTGCTGTTGACGTATTTGGCAACCTAAACCTCACGAACGCCACATTTTCCGGCAATACGACAGGGGGTATCGGTGGTGCCATTCGTAACATCAACTTCGGTGAAACAACGCTGCTGAATACCACCGTTTCAGGGGGCGGGGTCTACCTCCAAAGTGGCACGCTCAACCTGAATAACAGTATTTTGGCCAACGCGGTCGGCAGTCCAAATTGCCGCAATGACATTGGTACTGTTAACTTCAGTCCTGACCGGAGCAATCTTATCGAAACGGGTAACTGTGGCACGCCCGGTACGGACTACATCACCGCAGACCCGCAGCTTGCCCCCCTAACAGGCAATCCAGCCTACTTCCCGCTGCTGGCTACCAGTCCGGCGGAAGGTGCGGGGGATAATGCCACCTGTGCGACCGTTGACATAGTAGGCACAGCGCGCCCTGTTGGTAACCGATGTGACCTGGGCGCGTTCGAGCTGACCGCCCCCCGACCCCGCGTTGCCAACGACTTTTACAGCGCCCAGGTTGGGTCACAGCTTAGTGTTGGCGCAGGCATCGGCGTACGCGCCAATGATGTGAATACCGTTGCGAGGACGGTTGAGCTGCTTTTGCCGCCAGAGCAAAACAATGCGTTTGTCCTGAGAGCAGACGGCAGCTTCAATTACACTCCATCCGCCCCTGGCGTGGACGGGTTTTCTTACACGGTGGAAAACCTGCAAGGGGGCAGGAGCGAGGGCCGGGTTTGCATCACCATCAGCGATATTGGCCTAACCGTCCCTGGCCAGCAAACCACTGATCTTGACAACACACTGGCGATTCGTGGCATCGTCGTTGAAACGGATGATCCGGTTACACTCGTGACCGTGCGCCTGACGGTGGATAGTGGCACGCTGCGTGTGCGCGGTGCTGACGATGGCACGGTGCCGTCACCTGCGGACATCTGTCGCCAGGAACTGCGAACCAGCGCAGGCGGCTTTTCTGGCATGGTTAGCGCGGGCCAGTCAGACGGGGCCAGCAACTACGGCGTGGAATTCGTCCGCACAGGCTTTTTCCAGGGTGACGAGAGTACCGTCACGGCTGAAGGCAACGGCACCTCCGATGTTACCCTGAGAGGTCGGCGCGATGCTGTGAATGACGTGCTAGAAACGCTGGAGTTTACGCCAGAGCGAGTGGGGGTCAATCGGCTTGTGGTGGCGGCTGAACAGGGTGACCGGGGCAATGTGGCCGTCGGTCAGGTGACAATTGTCGTCGTGGGCAGTGGGGACGAAAGCTCGGTAGACACAGGTGACATTGATGCAGAAACCGTTGCCCTTGGCCCCAGCGGGCCACCCCTGGGGCCAAGCACTTTGTTTGAAATCAGCCTGTTCCCGAATACGGTAGTGCGTGGCGTGGCTACCAACGAGACGGTACCTAATGGGGATGTGTACGTTCAGGTGATTGCTTTTGGCGGCACGCTGGTGAGTGGCTCGGAGCAAGTGGGCGATAATGCGCTGCTGCTTCAGTCCATTGAAACGGGTGCGGAGGTACGTGGCTTAACCGTCGTCGGTGGTAGCGTTTCGACCTTTAACGGCAATGTGACTATCTGCCTGCTAGGGTTTGGCACCTTCTACTACCGAGATGCCACGCTCATGCCGCGTGAAACCGTCATCTTGCCCGCTACATTTGACGGCAGGTTTACCTGTGCCCAAATTCCCAACGCAGGCACGGTCATTCTCATTGCCGACGACAGCCCAGGCACAACAACGGTTATGGAAACAGATGACGCGATGACAGATGGTGCCGAAGCGATTCAGACGTCTGCACTGCCGGACGGGTGCATGGTCACCACACTGTCAATCAATAATCTACGCGAAGCGCCCAGCATGAACGGTGAGGTTATCCGCCGCATCCCATTTGACGTAACGCTAACCGCGTTCGAAGAACACAACGGCTGGTATTACGTGGACTATTGGGGCGAGCGCGGTTGGATGAGTGCCGACTTTGTTGATCCGAACGGGATGTGCTAGCACATCACAGCGGGTTTCGCTTGTCTCTATGCGGAACTTCCGGTCCGGATCGGTGTCAGATGCTGTCTACCTTGCTTTAGGCTTCCCGTGTCGCTTTGGCAATATCCATGAACGCCCTTACACGGTCAACGTTCACTTCATTCCAGATGTATCCGTCACGTTTGAAGGCCGTACCTGTAACCGTTCCGTCGGCAATCGCCAGCGTTTCCGCCAAGTTGCCCGTGTTCACGCCCGTATTGGCGAACACAGGTACGTCTGGAGCGGCATCTTTGACAAGCTTTAGCGTTTCGGCGGGCGTTTCGGCCCCGGCGGTCAAACCCGATACGCAGATGGCATCCGGTTGGGCGACAAACACCGTAGACGTGACAATATCCACAACATTCCGATTTGACAGATACACGGCGGATTCTGGAACGATGTTAAACAGCAGCTTGACATGTTAGCCGCTCACGGCGTGCTGATGCTGGATAATTTCACCGCAGTTGGTGTTCCATAGGCCATAGTCACTCGCATAAACACCCGTGAAAATCTCGCGTACAAACGACGCGCTCGTTGCAACGGCCACATCAATTGACGCCGCCGGGTCCCACAGCACATTCACCCCGTAAGGAACCTGAATATCGGGGTTGAGTTCGGCAATGATCCGACCCATGCAAGCCAAGGTGATCGGTTCAACTTTTGTAAGATAAGGCAGGCTGGCTTCATTGGAGAACATGACCGCATCAACCCCACCTTCTTGCAAGGCCAGCAGGTCTGCGCGGGCGGAATCAACAATCCATTCCAACCCCTTGTCTGCATCATAACCGGGGTCACCGGGCAATGCCTTGAAGTAACACATCGCAATGATGGATTTGGCTGTGTTAAAAAGTGATGTAATCCAACTCATACGTCCTCCTAAACATAGCTGGCAATCAAGCTGTGGCTGCCCCCCCGTGATTCAGCTTGTTACGACCGGGATTTGGGCATTGCAATACAAACCCTCAACCGTGCCTACTCATCCCAGGCAGTCGGTTCCAACGGAATTTGGGCAAACAGGTCGGGTAGATGGGTATGCAATAAGGTGTCAATTTGGTGGGCACGCGGCACAAACACATGTGGCCGTCGCGGGTACAACCGATCATTGACCCAGTAGCGGTTCCAGTCTTGGGTCGCTTCAATGAACATTTTGGCAAATGACGCCGCCTGTGCCTGTGGGTACGTCGCCTCGATTTCAAGGCACCCATTCAGGCAGATGTCTACATAAGACTGCACAATCGGGAACCGTGCCGTCGGCACCACGCGCAGCGCATCTGGCACGGTGTACACCCATAACCGGCTGTCCGGTGGCAGCCCGGCCCCACCGTCCAACAGCGTCACGTCCCTCGCCGAGATTTGCAGCCGTGTGTAGCGGGCCTCACGACGGTCAAGTGCTTCGAGTTCTGGCCCCGTCACCGGGTAAACAACGCCGTTGCACCGCGCCCCGGCTTGCGGCTGCACGCCTAAAAAGCAGGGACTATACCCGATTTTGTTGCCGTGAATCCACCAGCCACGTGCAACATTCTCTACGATAACGGGTGCGGCCACCTGTGCCCGTGGATTTGTGCGCGTGCGCGAGTGCTGTTCGATGAGGGAGCCGTAACCCAAGACGTAGTCCAGCGAGGAGTTGTCTGTCATAAACCATTCATTGCACTTGTCTGCGAATTGCGTCATAGTTTAACCAATATCCATTCGACATCCCAGCTATCGCCTATGCTCCCCCGACTTTACAGTTCGATAAGATCACCCCACTGCCTCAAAGCAGCTATCTTTTTGCATGAAAAGAACATCACGTTCGAGCTTGTCGAGATTGACCTGCCCACCAAAGAGCAAAAAACACCCGCCTATTTGCATATCAACCCGTTCGGACTAGTACCCGCATACGAAGACGACTACGGCCCACATGCCGATTCACTCCTGATTATGCACTACCTGGAATGGCGCTACCCGCAACCCAGACTGTTCCCCAATTTGGAACAGTTAAGCGATGCCCTCGCCTGGATTGACCGCTCAAGTTCGGCCTATCGCGATGTCAGCCATCACCTGTACTGGCAGCTCATTCAGCCGCCGGACGGTGGCCCCGATGATGCACGGGTGGCCGAATTAATGACGGAAGGCAAGGCGCTGTTAACCGACCTGGAGTCGACGTTAAGCGGGTCAGACTACCTTTTCGGGGATTTCGGCGTTGTGGATATTGCCTTCATCCCGTGGATTCACGGCTACCGTCGCTTTGATGGACTGCTAGACCCTGCCCAATTCCCACAGGTGGACGCGTGGGTCAATCGTATGAGTGAACGACCCTCGTTTAAAGCGAACTATCAGCAAAAAGGAATCCCGTTTGCGTCAATTCAGTAATAAACAGCTTCAGCGCTCGGTCAACAGTAGTGTCCCATTGAACAACTAGAGAACCCACCGTGCTACGAATTTTCACCCGCCGCCTCTATCACTCCATCTTTGTGCTGATCGGCGTTTCTATTATCGTGTTTGGGCTGGTGCGCCTTTCCGGTGATCCAACCGCCTTGCTGCTGCCTATCGACGCCACAGCGGAAGACGAAGCCCAACTGCGCCGTGCCCTCGGCCTGGATAGCCCGATTCCGGTTCAGTATGTCAACTTTGCCAGGCGAGCCGTCGTCGGCAACTTCGGCACCTCTATCCGGCACCGCCAACCCGCTATGGATATGGTCGTGGAGCGGCTGCCAGCCACATTTCAACTTGCTGGCGCATCGTTTGGCATCGCCCTGCTGATCGCGATTCCATTAGGCATTCTGTCTGCGTTATATCCCAACTCCATCATTGACCGCATCAGCGTGCTGCTGGCGCTGGTGGGGCAAGCCATTCCCACGTTTTTGCTCGGCATTTTGCTGATTATCTTCCTCGCCGTCCCCGTAGATTGGATACCTGCGGGCGGGCGCGGGGGCTGGCAGCACCTGCTGTTACCGTCGCTGACGCTGGGCACCTACTCAGCCGCCATCATTAACCGCCTGCTGCGCTCAAGCCTGCTAGAGACGATGAACGAGGACTACATCCGCACGGTGAAGGCCAAGGGCTTTGGCAACGCCTATGCCGTGATGCAGCACGCGCTGAAGAACGCAGCCATCCCCGTTGTGACTGTGATGGGGCTGCAAATCGGCAACCTGATTGGCGGGTCAGTCGTGACGGAAACGGTGTTCGCCTACCCCGGCGCGGGCTTGCTGCTAGTGCAGTCGCTCGGCAACCGGGACTTCCCGGTGGTGCAGGCGTTTGTGATGGTCGTGGCCGTGCTGGTCATCCTGATTAACCTCTTCGTAGACATCATCTACGGCTTGCTTGACCCGCGTGTGCGTGTGACAGGATAGCGCGATGGTTACAAAAACACAGGTTGCCCAACTTGAGCGGAAAGCAGACGACGCCAATCAGGAGCCGCGTTGGTGGACGGTTCTCAAGGCGCTGTTTACCAATCCGGTAACGCTGCTCAGCATCATCGTGCTGCTCATCGTCGTTGTGATGGCTGTGGCCGCGCCGCTGCTTGCCCCACATGACCCTGAACTGCAATCCCTGCGCCTGCGAACGCGCCCCCCCGTCGGCCTGGGTGACAACGCCGAGCCGGGATACTGGCTGGGAACGGATGCGCTGGGACGCGACATCCTGAGCCGCGTGATTTACGGGGCGCGCATTTCGATGGCGGTCGGCATTGGCGTGGTGGCCATTCAGGGCGTGATTGGGGTGCTGGTCGGGCTAACGGCGGGCTACTTTGGCGGCTGGGTAGACAGCATATTGATGCGCCTTGCCGATGTGCAGCAGGCCGTGCCGTTTTTAATCCTGGCGGTGGCGGTGGCTGCCGCGCTGGAAGCCAGCCTGGTCAATGTGATTGTCGTGCTGGGGCTGGCAGGATGGGTGCCCTATGGCCGGGTCGTGCGAGGGCAGGTGC
>CAWUJQ010000221.1:0-7749 GCA_963922445.1 uncultured bacterium | reverse complement strand
GGCAGAAGAAGATAGCATCGACATTCCCTTCACCATCAACCTGCACGCAGGCTGCGCATGGCGCATCGAAATTGTTGACATGGTGCTTGGCTTTGAAGGTCAACTGCTCAACGAGGACAACACCCCCGCCTTTAACAGCCCAGAAGGTGTTGCCGCCCTCCAGCAGATTGTTGACCTTGCCAACGCGTGCATGGGGCCAGAAGGCCTGACCTACAGCATTGACGACAGCCAGATTTCGATGGCAACCGGCGGCCTGGCCATGATGCAGACGTGGGCCACCCGCGCCGCAGCCATGGACGACCCGGACTTCAGTGACCTGGTCGGTGAAATCGAATTTGCGCCGGCACCGCGCGCCTTCCCAGACGGCCCCTATGCCGCTACGGGGGGTACGGGTGCGGGTCTGGCGATCCCGGCAAACGGCAACGTTGACCCCGAAATCGCCTTCCTCGTCATGATGGAAGCGCTTGACCTGGACAGCCAGGTGGGTGCCGCTCAATTTGGCGTGGCCAGCCGCTTGGAAGTCGCCGAGTTGGCGAACGCTCGCTACCTGCCGGCTGTCTTCGAAACGATTGAGGGCGGCGTAGAGGGCAACTCGGTTCCCGCAATTGGCGCGGTTTTGAACCCGGTCCTTGACCAGTTCCTGCCGCGAGCCGCTGACCCAGACGCCGACCTGGCAGCCCTGCTGGACGAAGCTGCTGCTGCCTACACTGAAGAAGCCACACTACAGGGCTTCATCACCGAATAAGCAATTGTTTTACGCTGGCGGCATATCTGCGGGTATGGCCGCCAGCTTCTAATTTGTCCACCTCTACCCTTGTGATGCGCCATGTTTCAGCAAATCCCCGCTGGCCAACTCGATCTTGGCAGCCCCATCGGTAAAATTGTCGATGTGAATGGCCTTGACGTGCATGTTGTTCACCAGGGAGACGCTGGCCCGCTGGTGTGGTTCCTCAATGGGTGGTTAGGCTTGACGCCCAGCCTGCAACCGTTCTTGGAGCTATTGGGCACTCATGCCCGCGCCTACAGCTATGACCGGGCGGGCAACGCCTGGAGCGACCCCAACGGTATGCTGCGCACGGCTCAAAACGAGGCCGACGAGTTTGCAGCCCTGCTGGATGAACTCGGCCAAACAGAACCGTTTGTGCTGGTGGCGTGGTCAGGTGGTGGGCCGGTCGCGCAGTGCTTTGCGGCAAAGCACCCTCACCAGGTGCGGGGACTGATTTTGCTAGACGCCATCCCGCCGGAGTACAACCTTTGGGTAACGCGTACCTATCCACATCGTTATGCACAAGAGCATCAACAAAACCTGGAAGTGATTCGGGGGGTTGCGCAAAAAGCGGCTGTTGATGACCTGGTGGACAGTGATGTGCAAGCGTATTTTGAGCCAATCAGCGTGGAGCGCTACGGCGACGCCTATAAAAAGCTGCTTCGCAACAATCCAAACTACTGGTGGACGTACTACTGGCAAAACCAGTTCGCCATCACCAGCAGTTTTCAGGTACAGGCCGCCGTCCGCGTGGGCGACACGCCGCTCAAAATCCTGATTGCAACACACCCTCCCGACGACACAAGCCACTATCGTCAGGCAAGCCATCGCATGTGGCAAACCCTGCAACATGCCCAGTCCGCGCTGTCTACCCGCAGCGAGGTGATCTACGTGGATGCTGGTCACGCGATCCATCGCGATCAGCCGCAGGTCGTTATCGACGCGATCCTGGACGTTGACCGATTGACGCACCCGTGACGCGCCCCATCCGAACAAGACATTGGTTTAGGAGCCTTTTACTATGAAGCGAAGTACGTTTTTTGCCTTCATCGGCCCAAGTGTGCTGGTGATGACAGCGCTCATGATTGTGCCGCTGATCTCATCTTTATTCCTCAGCTTTCACTACATCACCTTCCGCAGCCTGGATGAGCCGGTGTGGGTGGGCTTTCGGAATTATGTGGAAGTGATGCAAGACGCGGAATTCTGGGATTCGCTGATCTTTACGCTCATCTTCATTGCCGTTACGGTGCCCGCCCGCATCTTTTTGGGGTTGGTGTTGGCGCTGCTGCTGGATCAAATTGTACGCTTTCGCGGGGTGTTCATCGCGGGTGCGCTGCTGCCGTTTGTGCTGACGCCGGTTGTGGGCACACTCATCTTCCGCGATATGTTCGACCGGGGCGGCCTGTACTGGTGGGGGATTCAGCAGCTTTTTGACTACCGCATGTTCTTCGACACCGCCACGGTGCGCAGCCTGCTCATTTTCCACACGATTTGGGTCGCCACCCCGTTTGCCATGATCGTGCTGTTTGCCGGGTTACAAACCGTCCCGCAAGAAGCGCTAGAGGCCGCCCGTGTAGACGGTGCGAACTGGCTGCGCCAGCTGTGGCACATCGTGCTGCCGCACTTGCGGTCGCTGTTTATCTTCATCGGCCTAATTTCGGTGATGGATTCGTACCGCGTGTTCGACAGTGTGTTCGTGTTAGTGCAGGGCAATTCCAACGTGGATGCCGAAACGATCATGTACTACAACTTCCAGGTCGCGCTCAGCTTTGGCCGCCTGGGTAAAGCCAACGCCATTAGTGTGCTAACGGTGATCGGTATTTTCATCGTGTTGGTGCCATTCTTATTGCTCACCTATAGAGAACAGTTGAGGGACGCCTAATGCAACGCACAAAAAACCCCATTGCACTGGGGGTCATTTACGCCGTCCTGGCGATATTCATGATCTACAGTATTTTGCCGTTTGCGTGGACGATCAGCAGTTCCATCAAAAAGCCGAAAGACGCCAACGCCCGCACGCCACAGTTCATCTTTGAACCCACTGGCGACAACTACGCCGAACTATGGCTAGATGATGACCCATCGGCGTTCATCCCTGCGTCGTTCGGCATTGCCGCCATGATGTTGTTGGTCGTGGGGGCGGGGTTCAACGCCAAACGCTTCCCCGTACCTGGCTCGTGGGTGTACATAGGCATTGTTTTGGCCATCGTGCTAACCGTGCTAACGATACCGCGCTTCGTCAACATGGCGGACTTCTACGACTTTCTCATCAATAGTGTGATTGTCACGGTGGGGGTGTTGGCGGTCTCGCTGACGTTCGGCGCTCTGGCGGGGTATGGCCTGTCACGGTATCGAAATATTCTCTCCGTGATGATTCTGGTGGTGGCGCTGGCCTTCCGTGCGCTGCCGTCAATGGCGTTTGTGCTGCCGTTTTATTACCTGGGGCAGTGGTCTGGCCTGTATGACACACACATCTTGCTGATTCTTGCGCTTGTCGCCATCAACCAGCCCTTTACCATCTGGATGCTGCGCAGCTTCTTCATGGATATTCCAACAGCCATCGAAGAGGCGGCCATGATTGACGGTGCCAGCCGCGCAGAAGCCTTCTTCCGGGTGATTGTGCCCATCATGTGGCCGGGGATCATCACAACGGGGCTATTTACGCTGCTGCTGGCCTACAACGACTTCTTGCTAGCACGCATCCTCACGCAAACAGAAGCAAGCACGATGCCAGTGGGTATTTCTCAGTGGACGGGTGGTGAAGACCCCGGCCATGTGACGCTGGCTGCGGCGGCCTCGGTTTCCGTCACGCTGCCCATGCTAGTGATTATTATCTTCTTCCAGAAATACCTGATTCGCGGGTTGGCTTCCGGCGCGGTAAAGGGCTAACGATGAACATCATCTGCGTGGTGACCGACACCCTAAGGCGCGATTACCTACCGACGTATGGCAATCAGACGGTGATTGCGCCCAACCTAACGCAGTTCGCTGAAGAGGCGATTGTCTTTGAAGACTGCCACGCGGCCTCCTTCCCAACCGTGCCCACCCGTGCAGACATCGCCACCGGGCGCTTTACCTTCACGTACCTATCGTGGGGGCCGCTGCCACAGGACGAAATCACGCTGGCGGGCTTGATGACGAAAGCCGGATACACAACGATGGGCGTGGGCGACACGCCCTTCCTCATCCGCAACGGCTACGGCTACGACCGGGGCTTTGACGACTTCATCTGGATTCGCGGGCAGCGGGAGGCGTCTGGCCGACCGGATGTGACCAGCCAGTGGACAAGCGAGGATGACCGCTTTGCACCGCAGACCTTCAAAACAGCAATGGACTGGGTTGAGCGGCACTACGACGAACAGTTCTTCCTGATGATAGATGCGTGGGACCCGCACGAACCGTGGGACCCGCCTGCTCACTACGTTACACCCTATCTGCCAGACTACGCTGGCGAACACGTCTACCCGGCCTATTGGGACTGGGAAGATGCGGGTTATACCGAACGCGACCTGGAAATTGCCAAGGCGTGTTACATGGGCGAAATCACAATGGTAGATCGCTGGTTTGGCCTGCTGATTGATCGGTTAAAGTCGCTGCAAATCTACGATGACACCGCGATTCTGTTTGTGAGCGATCATGGCTTTTACTTCGGTGAATATGGCATCTTTGGCAAGCGGCGCTTCCGTTGGCCCGACAACACCATCCCCGTGATGGAGGCAATGGCCCGCTTTAAACAGGGAGCTATCTCGCATCGCTGCCCGTCACATAATGAACTGACACAGGTGCCGTTGCTCGTCAAAATCCCCGGTTATAAGCACCAGCGTGTATCCGGTTTGGTCAGCATACCGGATATGATGCCCACCATGCTTGACCTAGCCGGAATCGACATTCCTGAACGCGTGCAGGCTAAGTCGCTGTTCCCGTTGATAAATGGTGAAACCGACCGACTGCATCCGATTGTAGTGACATCCACGTCGCTGTCGGAAATCAAGGGCAACTACACTCGCATTGTGGATGACAACGAGCGCAAAGTTGTGGATGTGTCCCCCAGTACTATCCGCGACGGGGAGTGGGATTTCCTCTACAGTTTAGAGGGGGAACCACACGAGCTATATGATGCGGTGAACGATCCGCAGCACCAGCACAACCTAGCCACAGAAAAGCCAGACGTGTGCGAGATGATGCTGCAAAAGTTCGTTGCATTTATGGACGCAGTGGATACCCCACAAGAATATGCTGCGCCACGCCGCAAACTGTAGCCACTCAAAGGAGACCCGATGTCTAATCAGAACCAGGCCAACAAAGACCTTGTGTGGGATTTTTGGCACCGGATGAACTATGCCAAGGCGGACGCTGTGCCCGACCTGGTAAAAAAGGCCTTTCATCCTGATGTGAACTGGAATGGCTCTGCCCCCATCAACCAGCTTCAGGGTGTGGACAGTCTCATTGGTGACTTTTGGCTGCCGCTGTTGCGCTCGTTCCCAGATATTAAACGTCACCCGTATGTGTTTATGGGTGGCATAGACGATGGCACGTTCCACTACTCTGCGGATAAGGAGGAGGCGTGGGTATCGGGCTGTGGCTACCTAACGGGCACGTTTGCCGAAGACTGGCTTGGCATCCCCGCCACAGGCAAAAAGACGCACATCAGCTTCAGCCAGTTCTACGTGATGCAGGACGGCAAAATCACCGAAAGCTACGTGATGTTCGACATTGTGGCGGTAATGCGTCAGGCGGGCTATCACGTTTTGCCGCCTGCCCCCGGTGCCGAGGGGGGCAAAATCCCCCCGCCCGCCGCTGGTGACGGCGTGCTACTTACCGAACAGGATGCCCTCGAAACCCGCAAGACGTTTCAACTTGTCCGGGCGATGATTGACGGATTGGTGCGCTACAACCGTCAACGCGATGGCGGCGACTTACGCTCCATGGAGCAGTACAAGTATTGGCACCCCAATATGCACTGGTACGGACCAACTGGCATTGGCATGTGCTTGAGCCTGGAAGAGTTCGAGGACTTTCATCAGCGCCCGTGGCTAGAAGGCTTTGGCGACCGCAGCTTTCCAACAGAGGGGCGCGGTAGGGCGATGGGCTTCGTCAGCGAGGGCTTGTATTGCAGCGGCGGCATCTGGGATGTGCCCTTCTCCCGGCATAACGGCACATACATGGGCATACCGGCCACTGGCAAGGTCATCACCCTGCGTGATTTTGACTGGTGGAAGCGTGACGGCGACCGGATCATCGAAAACTGGGTACCCATCGACATGATTGACCTATCTTTGCAGTTGGGCGTTGATGTGTTTGCGCGTTTGCGTGAGCAAATCGAGTAGCAGCCCACGCAAAGCTGACAACCCATAAACGAAAACCAAGGCATATGACCGAAAAATCAGACGAGAACAAGCAGCTAGTTGACGATATGTATGCAGGATTGAACCAGAACGTGCTGGGCCTGATGCAGCAGTACTGGTTTGAAGACATGGTGTGGGACGGGCCAGTCCCGATTGGCACGATGAATGGCATTGATGAGTTTGAAAACGTCTATCGCAAACCGTTTATTGACGCCTTCCCGGATAAAAATGCGGAAGATGTCGTGCGCATTGCAGAGGGCGACTGGGTGGCCGGTACGGGCTTCCAGACGACGACCTTTGCCCAGGATTGGCTTGGCATCCGTGCATCAAACGAGCAGATCAAAGTTCGCTACATGGACTTTTGGCGGATTGAGGAGCGCGACGGCGAACGCAAGCTGGCGGAAAACCTGGTATTGATTGACATTCTGGGTGTGTTGGAGCAAGCTGGGTACAATGTCGAAAATGTGTTGAAGTTCATCGGCTCCAAGCCGCCGGAATACTTCGACGACGTTGAATAACTACCCTTATCAAAACTGCAAGTCACTTATTGTAATGTTCCAAAGGCTTTACCATGCGCATCCATGATGACAAGTACCGCACCGCTACCTTTCGTTACACCCCCGTTGACCAAACCCTGAACATCGCCAACAAGCAGCGCATCATCGACATCATGCAGGCATTAACCAACGTACCCGTCCATGATTTGCCGGATGTGCTGCGGGATAGTTACCATCCACAGGCGCAGGTCAACGTCACCCATCCCATCAACGAAATCACCGGACTCAATACGGTACTAGAACGGCTTTGGGCACCCCTCCGTGCAGCCATCCCAGATGTAGAACGGCGTGACGACATCGTTGCCGGGGGCATCTATCGTGGGGCAGAGTGGGTGGGTTGTACCGGGCATTACATTGGCACCTTCTGCCAGGACTGGCTGGGCATCCCTGCAACCCAGGGCGTTGTGAACGTGCGCTATTCCGAAGCGCATGAGTTGCGCGACGGCAAAATCGCGACCAGCTACATCTTTATTGACTTCATGGATGTCATGCGTCAGGCGGGCTACTGGCCCATCGCGCCGAGTTTGGGCCGCGAGATGCACTGGCTGCCCCCCATGACGCACGACGGCGTTATCCTCACCCCGCAAGACGGAGCCAGGTCGCAGCACACCATTGAAACGATTTTGCGGATGCACAGCGCACTCGGCTATTACAACGGCACCCCACCAACGAGGGCCGTGTTGGATGAAATGGAGATGGTCAAGCACTGGCATCCCAACTTCATGTGGTACGGCCCGGCTGGGATTGGCTCAACACGCGGGCTAAGGGGCTTCGAGGATTATCACCAAATCCCGTTTTTGATGGCCTTTCCCGATCGCGGCGGCTCCGAACAAGGGCACTTTATCCGCATTGGGGACGGGCATTATGCGGTGACAGGCGGTTGGGGCTATTTGCAGGCCACGCACACCGGCACAGGCTTTTTAGGTATGCCGCCCACGGGCAAGCGCATCCACATGCGTGTGATGGACTTCTATCGCTGCGACAGTGAGACGATTGTTGAAAACTGGGTGCCCATTGATATTCCGCACATCCTGATGCAGATGGGCGTGGACGTTTTTGGGCGCATGTGCCAGCAATTTCG
>CAWUJQ010000220.1:0-7756 GCA_963922445.1 uncultured bacterium | reverse complement strand
GCCCGTCGCGCCGTCCGCCGCCGCGTCAGCCGTCCGTTGACGAGTGTGATTGCCAATCAGGTGAGCGCAGACGACGATGCACCGCGTTTGGGCAGTGGCGACGCCGCCCCCGGCGATTAAATTTCTCGTGTGGGGATTGGCCTATAGGGCACAATGCATTGTGCCCTTACGCATCCCGGTCTGTAAGGACGCGCAACGGCGCGTCCGGCGCACACACGGGTGCGCCCCTACCGTCCCAAACATGTAGTCTGTGGGCTGACCAGCGTGTCGGCCCACAGACGGAAACGACAAAACCCAAAGCGGGGCACACCACCCCGATGTAAGAACGGCAAGAGATGGAGAAGATATGTTACCGGCATCACCTGTAGAAGTAGAAGCCTACGTCATCCTGAGCTTTGTGCTGTTTGTCATCGGCACCCTGGGCGTGCTGCTGCGGCGCAACGCCATTCTCGTATTCATGTCCGTGGAGTTAATGCTTAACGCGGGCAACCTCGCGCTGGTGGCTTTTGCCCGCCAGTGGAATAACCTTGATGGTCATCTGTTTGTCTTCTTTGTGATGACTGTGGCCGCAGCAGAAGTGGCAGTGGGGCTGGCCCTCATCGTCGCCATCTTCCGCAGCAAAAACAGCATCGACATTGACGAGTTACACCAGTTGGAAGGGTAACGTTAGATGTCCCAAATTGTACCGCTTATCATCCTGATCCCCGCGCTGGGGTCATTTATCAACATCTTCTGGGGCAGCCGCCTGGAAGAAAAACAGTCCGCGCTGATCGCCATTTTCGCCTCTACGGGCGCGTTTATCATCGCGCTGCTGCTGTACTTTAACCTGCTGGCGACCAACTACCAGGAAGCCATCATCAACCCGTTCTTCTTCGACTCCTGGCTGCGGATTCCATCGGGCGGTGTAGAAATCCCCTGGCAAATGCGCGTAGATACGCTCAGCGTCACCATGATGCTGGTCATTACGGGCGTGGGCACGCTGATTCATGTGTACGCGGTGGGCTATATGCACGGCGACGAGCGCTTTAGCCGCTTTTTCGCCTACCTCAACCTGTTCCTGGCGTTCATGCTGGTGCTGGTGACGGGCAACAACCTGCTGATGCTGTTCGTCGGCTGGGAGGGCGTGGGGTTGGCGTCGTACCTGCTGATTGGCTTCTGGTTCGATAAAGCCAAAGGCGAGGGCTACCGCAACGCCAACGCCGCCCGCAAGGCGTTCATTGCCAACCGCGTCGGTGACTTCGGCCTGCTGATGGCCATCTTCCTCACCTTCTGGACGTTTGGCACGCTGGACTTCTTCAAACCCGGTGAAATCGTCAACCCAGACGTACAAACCGGTGCCGCCTGGAGCGATCATCACGGCGATGCCTATGGTGAGGACGACGGTCACGGCGCAGAAGAAGGCGACCACACAGAGGGCGAGGCATCACTTGGCGCGACGTTTGTACTGACCTCCAATGCCTACGCTGAGGAAGTCGAAGACGATCACGGCGACGACCACGCCACTGACCCGGCCATCGCCGCTGCGCCCGTCTTCCCGGATAACAGCCACCTCACGATGGAGCAGATGGGCGCATTCGGTCAGGCTGAGCGCATGATTGCTGAGCAGGAGGAATCTGGCGAAGCAATCATGGTGCAGTTTGGCCCGTTCGAGTTCCGCTTTGGTGTCGTGATTACGATTATCACGCTGTTTATGCTGCTGGGCGCAACGGGTAAGTCCGCGCAGATACCGCTGTTTGTGTGGCTGCCAGACGCAATGGCTGGCCCCACCCCGGTGAGCGCGCTCATCCACGCCGCGACGATGGTCACCGCAGGCGTGTACATGATGGTGCGCGCCAACACGTTTTTCCACTTTGCCGAAGTGACCTCGTTTATCGTCGCGATCATCGGGGTGATTACCGCGCTGGTGGCGGGCTTTATCGCCATCGGCCAATGGGACATCAAGCGTGTGCTAGCCTACTCTACTGTGTCGCAGCTTGGCTTTATGGTCGCCGCAGTGGGCATTGGTGCTTACGTCCCGGCGATGTTCCACCTCGTGACGCACGCCTTCTTTAAAGCGCTGCTCTTCCTGGGCAGCGGTTCCGTGATTCACGGTGTAGAACACGGCCACCATCATGTGCATGACCACGGCCACGACGACCATCACGACGATCACGGCCACGAAGAAGCATTCGACGCGCAAGATATGCGCAATATGGGCGGCCTCGCGGGCAAAATGCCGATCACGTTTGTGACGTACATCATCGGCACGCTGGCCCTGGCAGGTATCTTCCCGCTAGCGGGCTTTTGGAGTAAAGACGAAATTCTCGCAGACGCGTGGCTCGTTGGTATTGGCGGCGGGGGCTTCCTGCACAGCCTCAGCGGCTACATCGCGCTGGTTGGCCTGTTGATTGCAGCGGGCTTCACGGCGTTTTATATGTGGCGTCAAATCGAACTCGTCTTCTTTGGGGAGCCGCGCAGCGAGGCCGCCGAACACGCGCCAGAAAGCACCGCCTGGATTACGATTCCGCTGATGGTGCTGGCCTTCTTCGTGATTACACTGGGCGCGATGAACACGCCCTGGGGCCACCGCTTCGCTACTTGGCTCGAATACAGTGCGCGCCACGCCCACGCTGGCCAATTTCAAATTCTGCTGGCGATTATCGCGCTCAGCGTCGGTATTGGCGGCATTTACCTCGCCCGCGTCATCTACGGTGATAAGAAGGGCTACGACGCCGAACGCGACCTGGACGCGCTGCAAAAAACACCCGCTGCCCCGGCTTGGCACGCGGCCAACCAGCGCCTGTGGTGGGACGACGTCTACTTTGCGGTGTTCATCAACCCATTCATTGCGGCGGGCAAGTTTTTGGCAGACGTGGTGGACTGGCGCTTTTTACACGACGACTTCCATAACCTGCTCACGGCGGGCTTCCAGCGGGCAGGCGGTATGCTGGCCACCCCCGTTGACCGGGGCGTGATTGACGGCTCCGTGTTGGGGCTGGGGCGCTTTGCGCAGTGGGCTGGCGACCGGATGCGCCGCCCGCAAAACGGTTTCGTTCGCAGCTACGGTGTGTGGCTGCTGAGTGGTGCCATTCTTGTTGTGATTTTCCTGTTGATTCCGTTATTCCAGAACGGCGGCTAGGCCGTCTGCCAGGAGAGAGAAACCCATGCTTGTAACTTTGACTTTGTTCTTACCGATGGTCGGCCTCACCATCCTGCTGTTCATGAATGACGAGCAGGAAGACCAGATCAAGTGGACGACCTTCGGCTTTACGATTGCAACCTTTCTGTGCAGCTTGCTCCTTTGGGCCGGGTTCGACGCGACCAACCCCGCCCTGCAAATGGTGCAGCAGTGGACGTGGATTGAGTTCAGTTCATTTGAGGTGAACTACTACGTGGGCGTAGACGGCCTGAGCTTGCTGCTGGTGCTGCTGACCACGTTCATCATGCCGCTGGCGGTGCTTAGCAGCTTTGACGCGCACGTCATCCACGAGCGCGGACGCCCCAAGCTGTATTACATCTTCATGCTGCTGCTGGAATGGGCCATGCTCGGTGTGTTCGTCGTGCAAGACCTGTTCGTGTACTACGTCTTTTGGGAAGTGTCGCTGGTGCCGATGTACTTCTTGATCGGCATTTGGGGTGGCGACGAGCGCCGCTACGCTGCCATTAAGTTCTTCCTGTACACCATGGCCGGGTCGCTGCTCATGCTGATTGCGATCCTGTTTGTGGGCTTGCAGGCGGGCACCTTCACGCTCCCCGGCCCGGACGGAATTTTGGCGCAGTTGCAATCCGGCGCGATTAACTTCCCGTTCAATGAGCCGACGCGCTTCTTTAGCACGCAGTCGCTGCTGTTCCTGGGCTTCTTCATCGCCTTTGCGATCAAGGTTCCGGTGTGGCCGCTGCATAGCTGGCTGCCAGACGCGCACGTTCAAGCCCCCACCGCTGGCTCGGTGATTTTGGCGGGTGTGCTGCTGAAGATGGGTACTTACGGCATGGTGCGGTTTAACCTGCAACTGTTCCCGGAGGCGAGCGTGTACTTTGCCCCGGCGATTGCGGTGCTGGCCATCATCGGCATTATCTACGGGGCGTGGGTCAGCTATGCCCAAACCGACGTGAAGAAACTGGTCGCGTACTCGTCTATCAGTCACTTGGGCTTTGTGGTGCTGGGTGTGTTTGCGCTCAACTCTGTCGGGATTCAAGGCGGCACACTGCAAATGGTCAACCACGGCATTAGCACAGGCGGCCTCTTCTTGCTCGTCGGTATGCTATACGAACGCCGTCACACCCGTGATCTTGATGCCTTCGGCGGCATCTGGAAGGCCATGCCGGTATACGGTGGCATCAGCTTAGTTGTGGTGCTGTCCAGCCTGGGCCTGCCCGGTTTGAACGGCTTCGTCGGTGAGTTTACGATTTTGTTGGGCAGCTATGGCAGTTTGGTGCTTGGCGCGGTGTATACCTTCTTTGCCACCATCGGCGTGATTTTGGCCGCCATCTACATGCTGCACATGTTCCAAAAGGTGTTCCTGGGTGAGCTGGACAAAGAAGAAAACATGAACCTACCCCCGCTCAACTGGCGTGAAATCGCTGTGATTGTGCCGATTGTGGTCATGATCTTCTGGATTGGGTTGCGCCCGTGGACGTTCTTCCGCACGATGGACAGCACCGCTGAGAACCTGGTTGAGGAGCGGCTGGAAGTAGCCATCGAAGCGCTTGACGACAGCGCAGACGTAGCCGCCGCCGATGGTGAGGTTGATCTGGTCGTGGCAGAGACGGAAGGCGAATAGCCCATGCAGTCGATCCCGACCTTTGCTGACCTGAACCTGTTTCCGGTCATCCCGGCGATGATTGTAGCAGTGGGCATGTGCTTCCTGCTGCTCATCGACCTGTGGATTCCGCAAGACAAGAAGAACCGCACCGCGTGGCTGGCCCAGGGCATCCTGGTGACGGCCTTCATCGTCAATATGTTCACATTCAACGTGACGGGCACCGCGCTGGAGGGCATGTTCGTGGCTGACCGCGCCACCGCCTTTTTGAACCTGACGACACTGGTGACCACGTTCATCGGCATTTTACTCAGCATGGACTACCTGAAGCGCATCGGTGCAGAACGCGGTGAGTTCTACTCGCTGATTCTGTTCGCAGCAGCAGGCGCGATGTTCATGGCCAGCGCCAATGACCTTGTGGTGATCTTCGTGTCGCTGGAACTGCTCAGCATCCCGCTGTACGTGATGTCTGCGTTCCGTTACCAGAACAAACCCAAAGATCAGTTGCAGGCTGTCGAACTCAAGAGCGAAGAGGCCGGGATGAAGTACTTCATCCTGGGTGCGTTCAGCAGCGCGTTTTTTGTTTACGGCGCGGCGCTCATCTACGGCGGTGCTGGCACCACTCGCCTGGACGGTATCTTCGCGTCCCTGTCGGCAGGCGTGGGCACGTCCTCCACGTTGGTGCTGCTGGGCGCGGGCCTGATTCTCGTGGCGCTTGGCTTCAAAATCGCGGTGTTCCCCTTCCATATGTGGACGCCCGACGTGTACGAAGGCGCGCCAACCAACGTCACGGCATTTATGAGCATCGCCGCTAAAATCGGTGGGGTTGGCGCGCTGGCCCGCATTATGGTGTCTGCATTGCCCGTGCTGGTGATTGGCACCGGTGAAAACGCCGCGTGGCAGTTGGCCGTGGGCCTTGTCGCCGTGCTGACGATGGTGCTGGGGAACTTCGTCGCCATCATGCAAACCAACATGAAACGCATGTTGGCCTACTCGTCCATCGCCCACGGCGGCTACATGCTAATGGCAATTGCCGCCGCAGGCACAGCAGGCACGGGTACCTCTGTGATGACAGCAGTGTCGGTGTATCTGCTGGCGTACACCTTCACCAATATGGGCGCATTCGCAGTGCTGATGGCCATCGAAAAGACCGACGGCGGCGGCACAGACATCGAAGACTTCGCCGGGTTAGGCCGCAGTCAACCGCTGCTGGCCGCCATGATGACGCTGTTCATGCTGAGTTTGGTCGGCATCCCGGCCACGGGCGGCTTCATTGGCAAGTATTTCGTGTTCAGCGCAGCCGTAGAAGGCGGGCTGTACACGTTGGCGGTCATCGGTGTGATTACCAGTGTGGCCAGTGCCTACTACTACATGCGCCCCGTCGTGAACATGTACCTGCGTGACGACGCTGAGGGCGACGCGGCAGAAGGATCTACGGAGTACCTGCGCTGGGCAGTGTACATCGCCGCAGCGGGTGTGCTGCTCATCGGCATTGTGCCGGGGCTGGCCACCACACTGCTCAATGGCCTGACGCTGGTAGCAAGCGCCGGGTTCTAAAGGCGTTTTGCGCCCCATACCATCGTAATAAACACGTTGAGAACGGGCACCACACGGTGCCTGTTTTTGTTGATGTGATCACATCAACATGTGATAAACAGACGATTAAGCAATGCCAAAGTTTGGCGCAAACGCACAATTGGCTCTATATGGTCTACAGGCGTCGTGATACAGTGCTTTGAGTCACTTGATTCAACCCATGCACCCTTGAAAGCGCAACATCGTGGATAACGCCACTCGCAACGGCTTGCTGTTTATCGTCGCGTCGGCTATTGGCTATGCCATGACGCCCATTTTCACCAAATTGATTTATCAGAACAGCGACCTTGTGCCCTATGACCTGGCCTTTTGGCGCTTTTTTTTCGCCATGCCCGTCATGTGGCTGCTAACGATAACGTGGCGGCGCTTTTCCAACCCGGTCAAACTGGAAAAGCCCCTGCCCCGCGTGGTCTTGATGCTGACGGGGTTTTTCCCGGTGGCAGCGGCGTTTTGTGCGTTTTTCGCGCTACGCGTCATGGATGCGGGCCTGTACGTGGCCATCTTTTTTACGTACCCGACGATGTTGGTGCTGCTGAATTTGGCCCTGGGCCAGCCGATTAGCGGGCGCGGCTGGATTGCGCTGGTGCTCACGATGATCGGTGTTGCGCTTATTGTTGTGGACTTTAGCGCGATTACCGAGGCCGCTGTTTCCGTCGAAGGCTTCCTGATTGGCTTGCTAAACGCGCTCGTGGTCGCGCTGTACTTGCTGATTAACGAACGCGTACAGCGCAATTACCCGCCGACGGTGCTGGCCAGCGCGTGGTCTATGACGGGGGCACTGCTATTTGTGCTACCGCTTCCGTTGATTACCGGCGTGCAGGGCGCGCCCAGCACAGAGGTGTGGCTGCTGTTGATCGCGTTTGGTGCGATTGCCACCGTGATGCCCTACTTCGGCCTGATTATGGGCACGCAGTTGTTAGGCTCCAACCGGGCGGCGATTGTAGGCACGGGCGAACCGATTATTGCGATTGTGCTGGCATGGCTCATTTTGGGCGAAACCATGCTGTTCCCGCAGTTGATTGGCGCGGCGTTTATTGTCATCGGCGTGGCCGTTTTGGAAGTACGATTAAGCCGCCGCAAGGCGTCAGAAGTTACTGTGTCACCTGCAAATTAAATGCACCCTTTACCGTTGTTTCTGTGCAGTACATTGCAATTATCCACATGAAGGGTGACAACGTCACATGCAACGAAATACACAGGTCGGCTTGTTCTTCGCGTTTTTGGCGATGGCGGGCTATGCCTTCCTACCCGTGTACACAAAACTGATCTACCGATTTAGCGACCTGCAAGGCATCGACATTGCCGGCTGGCGCTTTATGACTGCCGTCCCGGTGTTGTGGCTGCTGGTGTGGCTGCGCGGGCGCAACAGCACGCATCCCACAGCAACCGAGCGCCTGCCACGCCTCAAGCTGATGCTGCTG
>CAWUJQ010000219.1:0-7764 GCA_963922445.1 uncultured bacterium | reverse complement strand
TGCCCGTGCCGAAATTCGATCTCACGCGCAGGCGTGGGCCGAGGGCGAGGCCACCGCCCGCCTGCGCGCTGCCCAGGAATTCATGGACACCCACCAACCAGAAAACGCGGTCGATCACCTGGCCATGCCCCCCTCATTTAACACGCTGCTCAGCGGGGAAATACGCGTTCGCCTGGATGGGCTGCGTCGCCAGGCTGACACAGCGCTGCAAAACAAAAAGCGGGCGGCTGATCTACTCACCCAGGCTAACCTGCAAGCCCCTGAAGACGACATTGCCGCGTGGGAAACCTACCAGCAAGCGCGCCAACTTGACCCGCAGGCCGAACAACTCGTTGAAACGCGCAAGACGATCGTCAGGGCAATGCAAACGCAGTTGGAGAAGATGGTCAATCAGGCCGATGAAGCCTTCCAGAACCGCCAGATGGAGCGCGTTCAGGAGTTGTTTGTTCAGGGGCAGGCGGTGTATGTGGGCAAGGACGACTCCCTTGACGAATATCTGGAACAACTGGCAGAAGCCAACGGCATGACCGAACGCTACGCGGAATATATGCAAAGCGCTACTCAGCTTCATCAGCAGGTACGTGGCCTCATTTGGGAAGATGCTGTGGCCGCCAACGACCTGCTCACCCAGCTTGAATCGTACCCTGACCTGATTGTAGACGTGTTTGATGACCTGTACGAGCTGCGCCAGCAGGTCAATGAGCGCCTGAACGCCGACCAGCTTTACGCTGACCTACATCGACACGTCCATCAGCAGGCCATCCCCAGTGTGCGCGATGGCCTCAATGAGGTTCAGGCTGCGGTGGAGGCGTATCCAGGGGATGGCCGCTTCGCGACCCTGCATGACACCCTGAAGATGCATCTGTACTTCCTTACCGCCCAGCAGCAGCTAGAAGCAGGGGCGGGCCAACAGGCAGTCGAAGCTCTTCAAGCTGTTGCTGCCGTCAATGGCCATCCCGACCAGGCCCAAGCCCAACACCTGCTGCAAAGCATTCAAACTGATGATGCCGTTGACGAGGGCGATTAGTCACCCAGGCCAGCAAAGGGCCTTCCGGCCACATCGGTAAACGCGTTGGCGTCTACCAAGACGAAGTAAGGGGTGCCATACGTCAGCAGCGAAGCCGGGTCTATCGTAACGGTGTCGCCGTCCACGCTCACCCGGTTCGACTGCGCGCTAATTTGCTCAACCACTTGGCCCGCTTGCTGGATGTGAATATTGCCAGTGCCAGCCAGCACAGGCTGATTAAACGTCAGGGTTAGATCGGTGTTGGGGTCGGTAACCGTTGCATTGCCAGGTGAAACGGTCACGATTTGCAGGGGAACGACAGGCAGCGAGTACGCATAAGCAGTGCCAGCGCCGTTGTTGTGTTCGGGTGCCCCAACAATAAGGTGCGCGTCTGACATCGCGACTGCTTCCCCGTAACGATCTCCGTCAAGGCCATCGCTTGGGTAGCTTTGTACGCCCAAAACAATAACCTTGGGCTGCGAGGGAACGACCCGCATAGCATAAATCGCGCCGGGGCCATCACCGGGGGCGGCAATAACCCCCTCGTTACCCTCTAGCGCGACTGCTGCGCCAAATTCATCGCTTTGAGAGATAGCATCAGCGGTAATGGGCGTGACGCTCCACTTATTTTCAAGGCCATAGGCAAATGCTGATGCGCTGTCGCCTGTTGAACCCGCAATGATAATCCCCTCGCTGAGGGCAACCGCATCGCCTACAGGCGGCGTGGCGGCCAGTTTTTGCTGTGTCCAGGTGCCATCGCTACCCCGTTCGAACACATACGCCGCCTCACGGTCGCTGGTGCTGCCCGCCGCTCCACCCACAACGATTGCGCCCTCTACATCAACGCTGATGCCCAGTTGATCCCCGGCTTGGCCGTCGGCGGCGGTTAGCTTTTCATCCAATTCCCACAGCGCACCGCTGCCCGTGTATACATATACAGCGCCGGTACCGCCGGCCCCACGCGCACCCACCGCCAAAACGTCACCGTCCAACGCCACGGACAAGCCAAAGTTATCGCCATTGGTCGCTTCATCTGGCGTGATTTTGGCGCGATGCGTCCAGGTGTTGTTCTCTTGCGTGAAGATGTGTACCGCGCCCGTAAACGTATCGGCACCATAGGCACCCACCGCTATCGTATTGCCTGAAATAGCGACAGAGGCCCCGAAGCCAGCATTATCACTGCCCGATGGTGTTAGCGCTTGGATAAAGTCCCAGTCTGTTTGGTTGTATTGGAAGACATACACATCCCCCACGGACGGGAAGCCGATCTCAGGCACGTCAACTGCACTGATAACCGCCATGTCACCATCCACAGCGACGGCTTTGCCAAATGACTGTGCATTGCTGTTGGCTGGCGCAGCCAACTTGGTTTCGTTGCTCTGTGCGGACGTCACGGTTGAGAACGCCACACACACGCTTATAACTATCAAAAACAAGAAAAAGTGTCTCATATCTATCGCACCCCATAGCCTGACCGTACTAATACCCAAAGTGTAGCACAATTCGTCCGCCCAGCGGTTGGCTATTGCGTTCGCTTGCTGCCTTCCTTAGAGTTACGCGTCGTTGTTGAACGCTGGTCGAGCTATGCAAACCAACTCTACCTTTACGCCAAACCTCCCCTTGATGACGCTCATCCTGCTGGTGTTCGTCGGGCTAGTAGGGCGTCACCTAACGATTGACCCCATCTGGTACGACGAACACCGCTCGTTTTTCTATGCCGGTTGGGAAGACCCCGGCAGCATCCCGATTGCGCAGTCTGTGCAGCGCGTTCGCGAGAGCGATGTCCAGGCTCCAGGGTATTTTGTTGCGCTCAACGTGTGGGGCCGCTTTATCGGGCAAAGTGAATTTGCAGCGCGGCTGTTTTCGTTGTACATGGGTGTACTCGCGGTCGCCGTCGTGTACAGGTTGGCGGCGGATTTGTCGTCATGGCGGGGTGGGTTGGCAGCGGCGACTGTCCTGGCAACGTCCGCTTTTTTTGTCACCTATGCCCACGAGACGCGCACCTACGCCGCGCTTGTCCTGTTTATCGCATTGGCGCTGCTGAGTTACTGGCGGCTGCGCAATCGTCTGCGCTGGCCGTGGGGCATGTTGCTCGTTGTGAGTATGGCAGCGCTCCCGTATTTGCATTACCTCGCCGCGCTGATCTTCCCTGTGGTTGGCGTGTATCATTTCCTGAACTTCCGTCGCGAGCGCCGCTATTTTGCCGTGTTCGGCTTAATGATTTTGGCGGGGCTGCTGTTCCTACCGTGGGTTGCTGTTGCCGCGCAAGCCACCCTCGCCCGCGCAACCGTGATTCGCAGCACCGTACCGACGATGCCCTTTACAGAAATCCTCACCACAACTGTCGGTGAGTTCAGCAATGGCAATATTGCTCTACTGCTTGTGCTATTGGCCGTTGGTGTGGGTGTGCGCCGCCCGCAGTCGCGTTATATCGCCATCACTGGCGCAGCGATGCTGGTATTCGTCTATCTGTTTGACCAGGTTATTCCCGTCTTAAACCACTCACGCTATCTGATTGTGTTGTGGGCCTTTGTTGCGGTGTTAGCGGGTTTAGGTGTGGAGCGGCTGAGCCGGATAGGGGTGCCCGCTCTATTGATCTTGCTTGTGTGGGCGGGATTAGGCTTGGCGCGCAGCATCCATGCCGATTATCGGCTTAACATCAACGGGCCGGGCGCTTTTGCCGCCTGGAATGCCGCCGCCGAGATACTATCCGATAGCGTGCAGCCAAATGACTTGATTGCGCTGCATCTGCCCTATGGCACACGCTACGAGCCGTATCACGCACCGATTGCCGACTATTATTTGGGTGATCTACCCGTCCAAACGACCGGCATTGAATCGCTGCCCGTGCAGCCCGATGCTGACTACCTGCGCGAGGCGATTAGCCACATAGAGGATGCTGACCGGGTTTGGTACTTTCGCGATGTGGGCCAACTGCCAGACGTGCATGGTCTGTTCGACCGGGCGATTGACGAACAATTGGCCCATTGCGCTGCCATCGACGTGCCCAATGGCTACGCGCTCGACCTGTTCATCCAACCGCCCAATCCCGGCGACAGCGTGATGCAGTTTGGTGACGGCATTCATATGGCCCCGGCGCTGGATTTTGGTGCGATTAAAAGTGACCAACTCTACGTCACGTCCGGTTGGCTGGTGGCGGACGATGTGCTACCACATACCTACTCGGTTGCACTGCACTTGACTGACACCGATGGCGACTTGGTTATGCAAGCGGACTATGGCCTACCGCCAGCAGGAAGGCATTGCGGGGTTGGTCACTTTGACCTGACCACCCTACCTGCCGGAACCTACACGATGACCGTCAGCGTATATGCCTGGGAAACCGGGGAACGCCTGCCAGCGCAGACTGTCGCTGGCGCACAACGGGGTGAGCGCCTACCATTGGGGCAAATCACTCGCAGTCGTTGAGTTCCACTTCTATGCGTTATGCCTTCCCCTTATTGCTGCTTACCCTAATCGGCCTCATCACGGGTTGCCGTGGACGTGGCCTGACACCGGAAGACCTGCCTACACTGGTACCGCCAGCGGAAGTCGTTTCAACGTCTATTGCGCTGACTGAAAATGCACCGCCTCCGGGTTACCGCGATGCGCTTACGGTTGAACGGGTGGATCGCAACTTGCGCGAGCTAGAGGGTTGGCGCTACGAAATGCTGCTGGAATTCGACGGCGTTTTTGCGCAAACGAGCCGTCCGACGACTGCCTTTGCCAGGGCGACCGTGTGGTACAACCAGATTGGCGATGCACGCCGTGTCGTCGTCGAATCGTCTGGGGAACTGCTGCAACGCCCTGAAGGGGAAGTCTTTGAGGCCGTTCGGCTTGGGCCAGACGCCTTTCTGGTGCGGGGGAGTAACTGCCTGGGTAATGCAGAAGACGATGCACGCGCAGCCTCTGCAATTACCGCAGGTGACCTCGTTGGCGGTGCCCGTAACGCCTTGCCGACAAGTCAAAAGGAAATTATCAACGGTGAAGAGTCCTGGCGTTATGACTTTGGCCAGGGGGATTTGATCTTGCCTGCTGTGCGTTTTGCCGATGATACCCGAATAACCAGTATGAACAGTGAGATGTGGGTCGCGCCTGAGTATGACGCGGTTGTGCGCTACTGGGTGTTGCTCAGCATCGAAAATGCCCGCTTGCTGTCTAATGACCTCCCTGTGACAGGGCAACTGCTGCTGCAATATGACCTGTACGACATCGGCAACGTGCCCAATATCACGGTTCCATTTGGATGCTAACAACCCATGTATGACAACATAACCATTATGCTGATTGCGATGTTCCGCACGCTTTTTAGTGATGAATACCGCGTGCAACAACTGATTGCCGATCTTGCTGATGACGATGTCGAAGAAGCATCTGAAGCAGCAGAAGAACTAGGGGAACGTCGCGCTGCATTTGCGGTTCCGGCATTGCTGCAACTGCTCGCAATGACGGAGGTTGGCCAGTTCGACGGTGAAGCCAATGCAAGGATTGACCTGCGGCAAGACGTAGTCCGGGCCTTGGGTCGCATTGGAGACGAGCGCAGCGTGGATGCTATTGCAGAGGTACTCCAATCGGAGGTAGATCGTGGTGTACGTTACGAGGCGCTGCACGCACTCAGGCAAATTGGCACGTCACAGGCGTTACAAATTGTGAAGCAGTGGCAACCCAATAGGGACGATGTCTAGTTCCAAGGGCAGTTGCTTCTAGGGTCTCGGCCAAACGCCTGGCTTGTGGATTGAACGGGCGACTCCTATAATCTTCGCGATCTAACATCTGTAATGATTGCCCCACATTACACCTGAACACCATCTTAACAGCCAACCACGGACGCAGGGATCAATGGGAACAGCACCCCCAAACACAACAGAACAGGTGGCGCATTCAATCACGCGCCCGACGGGAAATCGCTTTTTGAATCGGTTGAAGGCCACAGACTCGCAGCAGACCCGCGAATTGCTGATTGTCGGCGCTGCCTTGGCAATTATTGTGGGCTTACTGTGGGTGCCGTTCGGCTTATACAGTGGTGATGTGCAGGAACATTGGCACATACGCAACTACGTTGATACCGGGACAATCATTTTCGACAATATTGGTGACCTACTGGTTGAGGTTGCCTTGACCCGACCCATCGCCAGGGTTTTGTACTGGGCTGCATACTACATTGACCCGGATAGCTTCATAGGCGACAACATACTTGCAATGGTTATTATGTGGGGCAAGGGCCTTGCCTTATACTTGCTGCTGTCGCGCTTGTTCAGCACGCCCCCAATATTCAATTTCTCGGTTAGTGTTGCCTTCATCCTGTACCCGGTTGATGAAGGTGTCTTGTCAATTCGCATCCCGCACACCCACATGGCGATGCTAGCAACGCTCGTCGCGATTAACTTGCTAATCTCATATTGGCGTACACCCCGCACGCGAACCTTAATTGCAATGTGGCTGATCGCAGCAGTAGCTGGGCTTTCACACGAGGCGATTTACCCGATATTGTTAGCCGCCCCGTTGTTGCTATTCGCGCTGAAACGCCCAGTAACCCAGCGCCACATTCGGGTTGCAGCGCTATGGTGGATCGTCCCACTCATTACCGGTCTTTATTCATTTGTCCTTATTTTTATGCTCGACTATGGCTTTCAGAGTAATACGGTAGGCGATATTAACTCCGTAACGATCTTTGCGTTGTTCATGTTTCACTACTTCCGTCTATTTGTGCTTGGGTGGCCGGGGGCGGTCACAACCTTTTTCGGTCAGTCGGCGACCCACCAAACCATTTCGATTCTTGTTGGCATAGTCACATCTGTAGCCGCTTACATGCTGTTCCGTATAACCCCAGATAAAAACCTGTTCCAGTCTAAATGGACACGACATTTCAAGCTATTAATTGTCGTAGGGCTACTGCAAATTTCTCTTGGCTTTGTCGTTTTCTCAGTTACAGACCGGGCATACTTGGTCTACCGTGTGTACTTAATGAGTTCTCTCGGCGCAGCTATCGTCTACGTAATAATCGCGTACATCTTCCTGGCAAACCGTTTTAAAAAGGCGGGGATGTATGCCTTTGCAGTTTTGACAGGTGTTGCCGCCATGTTGTCGGCTTCGTTTCATATGGCTCAAAAGCAAGGATTTGTTAATAATTATTATATTGCTCAGCGTGATTTCTTCGAGCAAGTGGCGCGTGAGGCACCCGCACCGAATCGGACGGGCGTAAACTATGTGTTTTTCTCAGAGGATGAGGATTACGAGGTTCTAAGGGCCAATCGCCCACAAGATGTGACAAGTGCATTTCATAACATCTATGAAAATGCTGACTTGATCCGCTTTGTGTTTCACTGCGACCATCGAACGGAGTGTTTGCAAACCTCCACCGGGATTAGCACCCTTTGGACGCGTGAGGCAGGTGACCAGCCTTATGCCTACGATGACATTATTATTTTCAATATCGACAGCACCGGTCATGTGAGTTTGGTAGAAATGTTGCCCGGTGTGGATGCATACGATCCTCAAGCGATTATAGACCCCGACGTGCCACGACCCGAACGCTTGGATACCTTATTTCGATGAGCAAAAGGCACGATCTGTCGAGGTACTTGTTTTACTCTAAGGGGCGGCATATTAAACAACGAACGGGACAAATCCGTTGAAGCAAACTGCTGTTCATACAAATCACGAAGTTGGCTACAGAACTCACGCGGTCGAACAGGCAATCGTTGGCATTGCGCTGGGACTGATTGTGTTCTTACTCTGGCTGCCATTTGGGTTTTACA
>CAWUJQ010000218.1:0-7828 GCA_963922445.1 uncultured bacterium | reverse complement strand
CGCATGGCTGTACCCAAACCGATTGGCTCGCCTGCATCGTTCGTCAGGAGAAATATATCCTGCTCAACCGGGATGATCGTGCCGTCTTTGTGAACCAGCTCGGTTTCCCCTCGCCATGTTTCCCCTTCAAGTACCATTGGCAGCGCTTGCTCTGCAACCTTTTGGAAGGCTGCCTCCGATTGAATCATGGCAATGGGTTGGCCTTCTAGCTCTTCAAACTCATAGCCCACCAGCTCAAGCCCGGACTGATTAATGTAGGTGGTTTGCTGGGTTTTCAAATCAGCAGAGCCGATGAAGTCACTTGCATTGTCTGAGAGGAGGGCCAGGCGCAAGTTGGCTTCTTGCACACGTTTGGACTCGACGCCTGTTGAAATCTGTTTGGAAATCGTATCGAGCAGGCGCAGTTCGCTTTCGGTAAATGTGTGGTAGTCCGTGTTGAAGTTGAAGAAGGCAACGCCAATCCGTTCTCTACGACCGATAACGGGCATCGCGACGACGGACTTGATGCCGATACTCTCGACATATTCCATCGGGAAGTCTTCATACTCGTAGGCGTTATCTACCGCCACAATGGTGTTGGTTTCAAGCGCTTTTACACCATGGGGGATTTCGTGATAAGCATTGCGGATGGTACCAACAAATTCCTGATCCATGCCATAGCCCGCAATGCCCTGCCACATGTTCATACCCGGTTGATACTCCGTGAAGGCCGCATTGTCTGCACCCAGGGCAATGCCTAGCACCTCCAACAGCCGCTCAAGCATATCGCGTTGTGAGTCGGCCTCGTTGATGATTTTTGTCGCTTCACTCAGCAACTGCACTTCGCGGAGTCGGTCTCGCGTGGCCTGCTGCGCACGCTTGGACTCGATACCAACCGATACCTGCTGAGCAACCGTACTCAGCAACCGCACCTGACCGTCAGTGAAGGTGTGGAAGTTTTCGTTAAAGTTAAAGAACGCAACACCAATCCGCTCACTGCGACCAATAACCGGCATGGCTGCAACGGACTTGATGCCGATGCTCTCAACGTATTCCATTGGGAAGTCTTCATACTCGTAGGCGTTATCTACCGCCACAACGATGTTCGACTTCAGCGCTTTTACGCCGTGGGGTATTTCTTCGTAGGCATTGCGAATCGTGGCCACAAACTCCCGCGTCATGCCGTAACCCGCTGTCCCCTGCCAGCGATGTTCATGCGCCCAATACTCAACAAACGCGGCATTGTCCGCACCCAGCGACAAGCACATCAGTTCCAGCAACTGCTCCAGCATTTCCACCTGCGTGTCAGATTCGTTGATGATCTGAGACGCCTCACTGAGCAACTCCACCTCGCGCAGCCGCGCCTGCGTCGCTTCAAATTGGCGCGCATTCGCTAGCGCCACCGAGAGTTGGCTGGCAATCGACACCAGCAGTTGCACCTCATCCTGTGGGAACGCGTCTTCGACGTTTGCCTGCAAGTCGAGCACACCCAGCAGCTCGCGACCGATGTAAAGCGGAATGGATGCCTCTGAACGGGTTTGCGGGATCAACGGATTGGGTAGATGCCCTTTGTTTTCGTAGACGTCTTGCACAACCACCGGCTCCAGTGAGCGAGCGGCACGGGCCACCAAACTTCGTGGCGCGTCAAGCGGCAGTTGATGCTTTTCGCGAACCATCAACTCGCCTGCATGCCCCAAACCCGCGGCCACAACCAGGTTGTCGTCCGTTTGGTCGTACACGTAAATGTGAGCATAGTAGTAGCCCAACGAGCGGCTAATCGAATCTACCGTGAACTGGAGCAGTTCACTCGTGTTTTGCACTGTATTGAGCTGCTGGCCAATTTCGTAAGCCAGTAGTGAGCGGTCTTCCGAGCGCTTACGGTCTGTGATGTCTGCATATAGACCCAGTAGACCTGTCACCTTGCCGCGCTTGTCAAACATCGGCACTTTACTGGTCAGCAACCAGTTAACCGACCCGTCGGCGGTGGTGATCGGTTCCTCAATGTTTAGCTTGGCCTGCCCGCCTTCGATAACTTCCAAGTCATCCATACGAAACGCATCGGCTTGTTCACGTGACCACGGCATTTCATAGTCAGACTTGCCGATAACGTCGTCTGCCGACTCTACGCCAGCGTCTTGCATAAAGAGTGTGTTGCAGAACAGGTATTTGCCATTAAGGTCTTTTGAGAACACACGTACCGGCACGTTGTTAAGTACCGTTTCTAGCAACTCCTGTGACTTCGATAGTTCGGCTTGAGCCGCCTGCACCTCAGCCAAGCCTGCGGCACTGTCAATCGACACGGCAAGCTGCTCTGCCAGGGTTGTTTTAACGCGGATGTCGCTATCGTCGAAGCGGTCAACGATGGCCCCTTGCACGCTCATCACCCCCACGACATGGCCTTGCGTGAGCATGGGAACGACCATCTTGGACAGTGACCCAGAAACCAGGTCATCAAAGTCAAAGCGATTGTCATTTTCAACATCGTTCGAAATGATGGCGTGTTGATCGCGGGCACATTGGGTGACGATGTTACGCTCATCGCGCACATCGACACTGTAACCACGCTTCAAAAGCTTCTTGCCAGCTTCACCAGAAGCAGCGCGTAATATCAGGTTCTTGCCGCGCTCGTCCATAATGTAGATGTTGACGTGGTGTAGGTCGAAGCCGCTTTTAATTTCTTCGGCCAGTTCGGGTAGTAGCGCATCCATGTCAAGAATGTTTGCCACACGCGTCGAAATCTCGGCAGCCACTTGCATGTCATTGGTCAGGCTGCTCACACGCGTTTCCAGCGTATCTAGCATGCCGCGAAGCTGTTCCACCAAATCGTCAAATTCGGCCAGGACACCGCCCCGCCCTGCGAAACTCGTCGGCTTTCCATTCGTTTGTATTGCCATAGTCTATCCCTTTGCACAAACTCTGTTCGCTGCGACTGTGTGAGTGAGGTCTCTGTGGAATACGGCGGCACTCCCGCCATAAGCATTAAGTTAACCATAAGTTTATCAGACTAACCGTAAATTACACAACAGGCCAACCCCACATAACAAGGTAAAGTTGTGAATTTTTCGTTTGAAGTTTCAAATTACTGTTATTATCCGCCTTTAAGCGGGGCATAAGGCAGGCCTGATATGTTAGCACAAGTATAAATAAGCTGGTGAACCGCTATGAAACATAAGAAAAAACAAGACCTCCCTACAAAGACATGCCTTGTATGCGGGCGACCATTTACATGGCGCAAAAAATGGGAAAAGAATTGGGACGACGTCAAGTATTGCAGTGACCGCTGCCGCAAACGCCGCAATCAACCCGCTATCGCAAAGGAACAACTATAATGGACACCTTCAACTACCTCGACATGCGGCGCGACTTCAAAGACCGTGATGACCTGATTGCCTATCTTAAGGAAGCGTTCCCCGAAGCCGCTGCGCGCAACGACGAAATCCCGCAAACGCGGGGCGGGCGGGCCGCAGCACAAGCACGCCTGGAAAAGATCAACCCGGCCAGCTATGCCAAGACGCGCAACTACCTGGACGGCGACGTAACCTATCTATCGCCATACTTGCGTCACGGCGTGTTGACGTTAGCCGAAGTGCGTGACAAAGCCCTCGCGCTCACCAGCGCAAACAAGGCGGAAAAACTCGTCAACGAACTGTGCTGGCGCGACTACTGGCAAAAGGTCTACAAAATCATTGGTGATGGCGTTTGGGAAGACATCGAACCGTGGAAAACCGGCTTCACTGCTGACGACTATGCAGACGAACTGCCCCAGGACATCCGCGATGCCGCTACCGACTCGCCCTGCATCAACACCATGATTCGTGAACTGTACGCAACAGGCTACCTACACAACCGCCTGCGCATGTACCTCGCCTCATATGTAACGCACTTCCGCCAGGTTAAGTGGCAGGCTGGCGCAAGCTGGTTCCTCGAACATCTGCTAGACGGTGACCCCGCCAGCAACAACCTGTCGTGGCAGTGGGTGGCCAGCACCTTCGGCAGCAAGCCCTACATCTTCAATCAAAGCAACATGGACAAATACCTCGAAAAGTTTGGCGACTGCACCCGGCCTGATCCGCTGTTCCGTGGCAGCTACGACGCGATTGCCGCCCGATTGTTCCCAAATGGACAGGGTAGCAGTGGCAGCGTTGACAATGACTATAAACAACGCCTCAAAAAGGTCATGATCCATCCCCCGCGTGGTGACGGCGATGTCAGCAACCCGATCCTCTGGATACATGGCGACAACTTAAACCCCAACGCGCCAGCCTTCATCCACTACCCGGACGCGCCCGCCATTTGGGTTTGGGATGACGACCTGCTGGAGGATTACACCATCAGTCTCAAGCGCATTCTGTTCATGTATGAGTGTTTGCTGGAGCTGCCACAGCAGGTGGTCATCCGGCGTGGCAACGTCTTCTCCGAAGTAAATCAATTCGCTGACGAACACGGCGCTGACGGCGTCGTCGTGATGGATAGCCCTAGCCCACGCTTTAGCGGCATCGTGAACAAACTGGAACGCCAGCATCCAGTCAAAATTTTGTCAGAAGCCCCCATCGTCGATTACGAAGGGCCATTTGACCTCAAGCGGTTTTCACGCTATTGGCAAACAGCGCAAAAGTACGCCTTTTAACGCTCTAGCGCCTGTGGGTGAGCTATCTCGCTCACCCACATGACACTTTTTGACCCTTCCTGAACTTTAGAAGTTTTTATAGACTTCTCGACATTTTCGAGTATAATCTATAGTTGCGTCAAAACTTGTTTCGCCCGCACGACCAACCCTATTGCTCATCCATGCAGACGGAACCGAACCCAAATGTCTTATTGCCAACCTGATTCACAACAATCAATTGCCCTTAAAGCCGATACACTCGTGGGCTGGCTGGAAGCCGAGTGGATTGCCCAACATCCTGACGAAGACCTATTGACCGTATGGGTGCGCGAGGAATGCATCCACGCCCAGGCGCTTAACCGTGTTGACCGCGAGATGGACTTAGGCGACGGCTACCGTTTCGTCGGCTACGCACCGTTGGACTGTTCCGTTACGACGAAAACCGAACAATTCGACCACAAAGGCACCGTTACCTTTCAAAGCGGTGGCTTCGTCTATGAGTTTAAGCACCAACCATCAGGCCAATCGCTGAACGTCCCGATTGTCGCCACGCCCTATGCCGATAACGGCTGGTACTATGTGGTGATGGGTGTTATTCCACGCGAATTCACCGAAGCGTTTGCCAAATTCAACAGTGAGTGTGAGCGTTTGGCCTACGCCCAGGAACCCTCATCACGGGTGGTGGTAATCGGCGGGCGCAAGCAAACCTTCGAGCCAGAAGTTGACTGGGACGACATCATCCTGCCAGAAAAGCTAAAGCTCGACATCTTCGTGGACGTACAGTCCTTCTTTGCCAAGGGTGCAGGGGTATATACGCAACTTGGCCTGAAGCCATTCCGTAAGCTGCTGTTGGCGGGTGTGCCCGGCACGGGCAAAACCATGATCTGTTCGGCTCTGGCAAAGTGGGCGCTGGAACAGAAGTACCTCGTAATTTACGTCAGCAGTGCCCGCAAAAAGCAAGGCGACGACTACGGCTCCACATTTGACAAAATTGACCATGCGCTGTCCGTTGCGTCATCATCTGAACTGCCCACGCTCATCATCCTGGAAGAATTGGATGCCTACCTGCACGACAACGAAAAGGCGATTATCCTCAACGTGCTGGACGGCAACGAGGCGTCAGTCAACGACAAGGGCACGCTGCTGATTGCTACCACCAACTACCCCGAAGCCATTGACGACCGTGTGCTTAAGCGCCCTGGTCGCCTGGACCGTGTGTTTGTAGTGCCGGAAACCAAACGTGAAGAAGACGCCGCCAAGATGCTGCAACAATATCTCGGCATCATGTGGCAAGACGCCCACACCGAAATCGTGCCCGACCTGGTTGGCTATCCGGGGGCATTCATCCGTGAGGTAGCCGTGCAGGCGCTTACACAGGTGGCGTATAACGACCTGGACGAACTGCCCGTGCGCATCTTGCGTGAATCGTTCGACGGCCTGCGCGAACAAATCGACGCTCGCGACGACATGCTCAAGCAGCGCGGCAAGGTGGGCTTCGTCAACGGCAAAGCCACATCATAGGCTCACGCCGTCAAAAAATTCTAATGAAAAAGCGGCCCACGTGGTCGCTTTTTGTTTCGCCTTTTAGTGACAAGCCGCGTTACAATACACGGTGTGAAGAGCAGATGCACGCAAAATCCAAGGGGAAACTATGACTATCGACCTTCCGACGCTGATTGTGTGGCTCATTATCGGCGCGTTGTCTGGCTCGGCTGCATCGAATATCATGCGGGGCGGTTCCGGGCGTGGGCGTTTTCTCATCAACACCATCATCGGCCTGATTGGTGCTGTTATCGGTGGCTTCCTTTTTCAGTTGTTTCGCATTCAAATTCCGGCTTTGCTTGCCATCCAAATCAACGCGCAACAGCTTTTAGCGGCATTTGTTGGCGCTATCATCTTGATTTTCCTGGTTAGGGTACTGCGGCGTGCCTGATTGCCCCGATCATTTTGCCAACCGGATGGACAGGTTATCCCCATGTACAGCCGTCCATCCAGCCCATCACCTACCCCAAAGCATAGGCCCACCCTGCCATGAAGAGTGATGTTCCCTCTACCGCGACTGTGAGATCATGACGCACATAGCAAAAGGGAAAAGGAAAGCACACAACATGGACACACTCAAAACAGTATCAAACGAAATGGCCGCCCTGGTCGAATCCGTTGGTGAAGGCATCGTCCGCATTAACGCGCGGCGGCGCACACCCGCAACCGGCGTCATCATGACAGAAGACGGCATGATTGCGACCGCCAATCACATCGTGCGCCGTGAGGAAAACATTCTCGTTGGCCTGCCTAACGGCGACGAGGTCAATGCCGCGTTCGTCGGGCGCGACCCAAGCACCGGCCTTGCCATCATTAAGGCAGAAGCAACCAGCCTCACCGTGCCCAACTGGGTAACTTCCGATAGCGCCAAGGTCGGTCACCTGGTGCTGGCCCTGGGCCGCCCCGGTCAAAGCGTTCAGGCGACGCTGGGCGTCATCAGTGCGCTGGGCGATTCGTTCCAAATCGAAGGCGGTGGCCGCATTGACCGCTACGTCCAAACGGACGTGGTCATGTATCCCGGCTTTAGTGGTGGGCCGCTGGTCAGCGCAGATGGGGCCGTGTACGGCCTGAACAACTCCATGCTGATGCGCGGCACCAGCCTCACTATCCCGACGGAGACGGTGCAGCGCGTGGGCGAAGCCCTCATGCGGGACGGTCACATCAAGCGCGGCTACCTGGGTGTCACCGCTCAAACGGTGCGCCTGCCAGAAGCAACCGCAGCGCAGGCGGAGCAGGAAACAGGCTTGCTCGTTGCAGATGTTGCGGCCAACAGCCCCGCCGCCGATGGTGGCGTGCTGTTGGGCGATGTTATCGTGGCGATGGGCGGCAAGCCAACCCACAGCATGGAAGAACTGCTTTCGATGCTGGTGGGTGACGCCGTCGGCCAGCAAATTGACCTGGCTGTGGTGCGTGGTGGCGCAATGGCGACCCTGCCCGTCACCATCGGTGAACGCGAGTAAACCAATGCAATCCGGGGTACCGCTCGGTACCCCGACCCTCAATTGATGCCACAAACTGAAATGTGAAGGACAAAACACATGGCATCCATCTTGTCGCAGTTAAACAATAATCTGGCTGACCTAGCCGGGAACGTCCAGCAGAGCCTTGTCTATATCGAAAACGGACGCGGCCAGGGCGCGGGCACCGTATGGCAGGAAGACGGCCTCATCGTGACGAACGCGCATGTGGTCGCGGGGCATA
>CAWUJQ010000217.1:0-7831 GCA_963922445.1 uncultured bacterium | reverse complement strand
CACACGCTGGCGCGCACTGCGCTGGCGCTGGCCTACGCCCGTGCAGGCAGCTTCGACGTGGCCCTGCGCGAAAGCGAAACGGCCCTGGCCAATGATGCGAATACATCACAGCGCTTTGATGCCCGCCGCGCTCAAGCCATCAGCCTGGCAGACCTGGGCCGCTATGCCGAGGCGGGCGACCAGATGGCCACACTGCTAGACGACTACGACACGATGATCCCCATTTACTATGAACGCGCCCTGTACGCCCGGCAGATTAGCGACCCGGACGCCGCCGAGAGTGCTTACCTGCGCGTGATAAACCTGGACGCAGGCAATACGAAGGCCCGCCTGCGCCTGTGCGAACTCACAGAGGGCATCGGTGAGCGTGACAGCGCGTTTCAATACTGCCGTCAGATTACCGAACACGCGCCAACACTGGTAGCGGGCTGGTATCGGCTGGGGCGGCTGCACTTTTTGGCCGGGGATTATGCGGCTGCCCGCGACACACTCAATCAGTGTTCCACGCTGCAAGTGCGCCAAAACGTATCGCCGGATGAGCGAATCTTTGAGTGTTGGTATTTGCAAGGGCAAGCGGCAGAAATCCTGGGGGACTGCCCCTCACTGATTGCCACCTACAACGAATTCCAGCTTTTGGCTGCTGGCAGCGATGCCCGCGAAACCTGGACGTACCCGCCAGAAGGCCCCCCGATGTGCGTCGGTGGCAGCTAAAACGGGGCGCGGCAGCGCCTAAACAAAATCATGACCTTGGCGTGCCCCCAATAGGACGAAGGGACTATCGTTGAGGTTGGCCATCCCCTTTATGTTGTTTACAGTGAACATCAACAAAGGGGCCAACGGGTATGCGTGCCACAACCCTACCAGGGATCATCGTTGTTATCGCTATGCTGCTTGTGATTGACATGCAGCCCGTTTTTGCGGCTGAGGTCGTAGGCAATGGCACGCCTGCAAGCTGCACCAATGCCGCCCTCATCAACGCCGTGGACGCGGCGGCCATCAGTGGGGGCATGGTCACGTTTGACTGCGGCCCTAACCCGCACACCATCACCATCAACAATACCATCGACTACGACGGCGAAACGATGACCATCAATGAACAAGACCTGACCATTGATGGCGGGAACCTCATCACACTGCAAGGCACACCGGGTACACGCATCATCTATGTGCAAACATGGGGCTTCGATGCCGCGCTGACCCTGCGGCTGCGCAACATGACCCTTCAAGGCGCATCGCGCAGCGGCAATGCAGACAGCAGCAACGGCGCGGCTATTTTCGCCTGGAACCGCGCCGCCAACAATGAAGACGGCCCAACCCTCATCCTCAACAATGTGACCCTGCAAGACAACACCAGCACGCTAACCAGCGTCCCGGCTTTGCCCCGCTACCCCTACGATTACGGCGGCGCGGCGGTATACATTGTGCGCGGCAGCTTGCGGGCGAGTCATTCGACGTTTCATAACAACCGCGTCAACGGGGGCACGGGCGCTGCGATTCACGGCCTTGGCGCTGACATAACCATTGAAAATTCTGAGTTTACAAACAACCGGGCCACAAAAATCAACGGCAACCAGCGCGAAACAGGCTATGCCGGTGCGCTCTATGTGGACGGTGCCTATACCGGTGGCACCGGCACGATTGAAATCATCGACAGCACCTTTGACGGCAACCGTGCCGTCAATCAGGGTGGGGCGGCTTATATCAACCTATACAACACCGGCTCACGGGATGAGACGCTGACAATAGACGGCAGCACCTTCACCGATAACCGCCTCACGGGTGGCGAACTCGGCTTTGGCGGGGCCATCAGCGCGGGTAGCACCGGCGGACAGACACCTATCACCATCACGCGCAGTGCGTTTGTGGGCAACATCGCCACGACAGACACAGGTGGCGGCTTTGGTGGTGCGCTGGGCTTTGCTCAACCTGCCGATGTGCGCATTGGTAACAGCACGTTTTATCAAAACCGGGCGGAACTCGTGTGCAATCCGCCAGAAGCGTGCGGGCGCGGGCGCGGCGGCGCAATCTCTATTGGCAGCAACTCCGCTGGCCTGCAAATTATCAACGCCACCATTGTTGATAATTACGCGGGCTGGCGGGCTGGCGGCATTCAATCGAGTGCGTCAACCACGCTCAAAAACACCATCATCGCCAACAACCAAGCCGAAGCCGCCACCAACTTCGACCAGCTTGACTGCTCTGGTACGTACAGCGGCAACAACAACCTGCAATCCAATGGCGGCGTGGCCTGCGTGAACGGCATCCAGCGGGCTAACGTAACGTTTGGTGACCTGACCGACGGCTACCTGCCCCTGCCTGCCGGGAGCGCAGCCATCGACAGCGGGCGCAACAGCGACTGTGCGAATGCTTTGGTTGGCAATGTTGACCAGCGTGGCTTTGCCCGTCCGGTGGGCACACGCTGCGACATTGGTGCGATTGAGTTCACGCTGGGCGTGTTAGACGTTGACGAGGACGGCCTGATTAGCATCGAAGACGCGCTGTTTGTGGTCAACCGCACGGGACAGTCGGCTACGGGTAACAACGCCCGTGCAGATGTAGACGGCAACAACACCATCAACAGTGCAGACAGCACCGCCGTGATTAATGCCATTGGCGAGCGGCCATAACCAGATGGGTGCTAACAGCGGTATGATGAGGGCAGTCGTTTACCGGGCATACCACAGGAGCAAACCGCATGGACTTCTCATCAAATTATCGCACCTGGGCAATGGAAGAGATGCTCAAGGGCATCGCCACGATTGGCTACGTGATTGACGGCGTTTCGACGGAAACAGCGACCACCAAGCGCGACGGTGGCGACGGCTGGACGGTGTTGGAGGTGATGTGTCACCTGCGTGACTTCGAGGCGGTGTTCTTCGAGCGCAGCAAGCTCATCGTGGAACAGGACACCCCCGCCCTGCCGTTCCCTGACCCGGACGGCCTCGTCACCGAGAACAACTATGCGGCAGCCTCGCTGACGGCGGCCTACGCCGAGTGGAAGACCCACCGCGAAAACCACCTCATCTACCTCAAGCACAACGTCAACGATGCGGACTGGCCGCGCGTGGGGCAGCATCCCAAGCGTGGCCCGGTCACGCTGGAGTTTTTGCTGCTGCTTACGGCATGGCACGATACCAATCACCTGGAGCAAATCGTAAACATTTTGCAATCTTAACTTGGAAAATGCGGCCAGCCCTCGGTTCGGGCGTGAGATGCGTTAGAATGATGAAAAGAGTTCATCGGTACCTTCCCCATGCAACGCGCTCAACCCACTACCAAACGCCTGCGCTACATTCGGCCTGCCGAAATTGATGCCACGCTGCCGCCGTGGGCACGGCGCACCAACCCCATTATTCGCCGCGAGCTTGGCCAGTTCTGGAAGCGCCTGCTGCCGGACTTCCCCCTGCTGACGCGCCTTATTGCGGTGCAGGTGGTGTTACTGCTGCTGCTGCCCGTTTCCGTCATCATGACGCTGACGCTGCCTATTGCCATGTTAGCCGTGGTGATTGTGCCCGCGCTGTTATTCATGTACGCCCGCGTGCTGGCAATCATCGTGATTCGCACTGCAACCGTCATCATCCAAGACCGTGAGCGCCACATGCTTGACCTGCTGCGGGTGTCCCCATTGCCGCTGACGCACATCACATGGGGCAAGGTGGCAGCCGCGCTGTGGCACCGCATCGAAGAGTTAGACATTGTGCTGATTGGCACCGTAATTTTTGGCCTGCCGCTGGTGGTGATTGCACACATGGGGTCAGAGGTCACAAACGTGGGCTATCAACTGCCGCAGCGCTTGTTGGCGGTGTTGGTGCTAACCGGGCTGCCGCTGCGCCTGCTTTTGGAACCAATCTTCTTTGCGTCTGTGGCGCTGCTGGCCGGGCTGATGCTGCCCACGCGCACGGTAGCCATCACGACCACGCTGGCAGGCATGGTGTTCTACTATGCCCTGGTCACGATTCCCGTGTTTGCAAATGTGCCGTGGGCAGGGCGGCTGCTGATTGACGTGATCGTCCCATTGATGGTGCCCGCACTGGGCACGGTGGGGTGCATGTGGCTGGCTCATTACCGAATTCAGCAAGCGTGAATAACTGTTAAACACCAGCTCAGAAAACCCCTTGCAGGTGCCGCTAGCGGCTTTTGCGCCGTCAGGCTGTGTTACGATGTAGTGGCATTCTACCGTCCCACCCAACCTTACCGTGACCACTGACGCTACCCATGACCAACAGCATCACCTTGCTGTACACACAAAACATCCGAGGGCAACTGTACATGCTGCCCCGCCTTACCACGCTGATTAAGCGGCTCAAGCGTGAACGCGGCCCCGTTGACGTGCTGCTCGACCTGGGCGATAGCTGTGCAGATGGTGCCTACATCTGCCAGGTAACGGGCGGGCGGGCGTCGGTCATCCTGCTTGATGCGATGGGCTACGATGCCGTCAATGTGCGCGGTTTTTTGCAGGACGACGAGCGCGAAAAGCTGATGGCCAACTACCTGCGCGTGGCTATGGTGGACAATCACCACAGTTTTGAAAAGGCAGGGGTGCTGTTCGCCGCCAAGCCAACCGTTGCCCCAGAATATCGGCTGCACGTTGACCTCAAAACCGCGCCAGAAACGCATCTGCTGCCAGAGGCCACGCTGGGTTACATCTACACGCTGCGCCTGCGCACCCTCCGGGCGAGTGAGGTAGGCAGTGTGACCCTGGGCGTGAGTGAAACTGAGGTCGATTTGCTGGGCGCAGCCGTCCACTCCCTCGCGCCAGATACACTCCCCGACCCGACCATTGCCGGGACGCTGGAGTTTGTGCAAAGCGAGGCGAGCCAGTACGTGCGCAAACGTCAAAATGGCCCACAGGGTGACGCGGGAGACGCTCAGTAGCGCACAGAGGTCGCTGGCTGCTGAACCAGGTGGGCGTGGCGCGGCTTCAACACAAACACAATCATACGGCGCAGGTCGCGGCGCTGGTCTAGCCCCTCTTTATAGAAGTGCCCCCGGTACACAAACTCGCCCTCATACTGTACCCGGTCCGAAGGTTGGCTGTCTGAGCGGGTGAACAGGTGAATCTGCTTACCGCTGTTCAGGTGGTCGCGCAGGGCACGATTGCCGCGTGTAAACGACATGTGACCGTAGCGCCCCTCCCCGACAAAGCGAAAAATCCCGTACTGGGTCCAGCCAGAGGTATAGTAACCGTTGCTATTGGGGTTGTGTAATACACTGTGGCTTGCAAACAATAATATAAGATCGTGTTCGGCGGGCGTGCTAATGCGGGTGTGAGGCTGCCCACCGTAGGTTGCGTGCAACTTGACACGACTGTACACCTCACCAACGTTGAACACGGCTAACGCTCCTAGTCTCATTGTACAGAAGCTTTGCAATATTATATGCAAAACTCGCTGAAATGCATGTCGAAATCTACACCAATTCACGGATTGGTACGTATACACTGTACAGAACGACAAAGACTGAACGCTGTTTAGTGGTACAATTCAGGTGAAAGCTAAGACGTGAGGAGTGAGCGCATATGACGTGGCGAGTGGGTGATGTGGTCGGGGGCTATCGAATTGAGTCGCTGCTAGGTATTGGCGGGTTTGGCGCGGTCTACCTGGCCACGCACGTGCGGCTGGGTCGGCAGGTGGCCATCAAAGCATTACATGCCAATCACATAACGAACGAGGAGTTTTTAGCCCGGTTTGAGCGCGAGGCCCGTATCGTCGCTGCCCTTGAACACCCCAATATCACTCCCGTCTACGATTTTGATGAGGTCAACAACAGCCCCTACCTCGTCAGCAAATACATTGAGGGCGAAACCCTCAAAGAGCGTATGCGTCATGCTGGCCCCACCCCTGCCGAAATCATCGACATGATGGACGCCATTGCCAGTGCCCTTGACTACGCTCACGAACAGGGCGTGCTGCACCGTGATGTGAAGGCAAATAACGTTATGTTAGACACTGATGGCACCCCCTACCTCATGGACTTTGGGTTGGCGCGCATCATGGCCTCAGGAGATTCATCCCTGAGTGTCAACATGATTATTGGTACCCCCAACTATATGGCCCCTGAACTGGTCGTCGGTGACGGCCCTCAAACAGCCAGCGCAGACATCTACTCGCTTGGCGTGATGCTGTATGAGATGGTGGTGGGCCGCGTGCCGTTTGAAGGAGAAACTGCCTACGCCACCCTGCACAAGCAAGTTAACGAAGCACCGCCGCTGCCATCTGACCTTAACCCAGAAGTGCCCGTGCAGGTGGAGCAGGTGCTGCTGCGCGCACTGGAAAAAGACCCCGCTCAGCGCTATGCCACAGCATCCGAATTGGCGGCAGCATTCAAGACGGCAGTGCAGCAGTCCGGGCTAGAAGCACTTTCCCCTGAACGCAGCAGCGTGTTTGCCACGCGAACGCAGCCGCCTTCGGCAACTGCTATCGTACCGCAGCCGGGCAAACCCAAGCGTGAACTTGCCGATTCGTCTGACGTGATGCTGCTGCTGGATGGTGAGGAGAGCTACGGCAATCTGCCGCAAACCGAGATTGTGCGGCGGCGGCTGGCCAAACGTCAGGGAGAGATGTTTGGCTTTGTGATGCACGCGCTGGCGTATATCGTGGTGAACACTATTATCATTAGCAGCAGCGCCGCAGATGGTGACTTCGGCCCCAATGCCTTCATCACGGCGTTTGCCTGGGGTGCTGGACTGGCCGCGCACGGTGTGCATTTCGCCCTGCAAACGAAGCGCTCCATCCAGCGGTTGTATCGCCGGTTCAATGCCTTTATGCAAGACGCTTACTCCCCAGACTGGCGGGCCGTTGTCGCGCCAGCGGAGATTGATGCGCAGTGGCACCGCGCTAAAAAGCGCGCCCAGGAGTGGGAGGGCTTTTGGGCACACGCCGCCGTCTACGCCATGATTAACATCATGTTTTGGGTGATCTGGTCAGATGATGTGGCAGAAACAGGCCAAATTGAGTTTATGTGGCCGTTGATTGTCAACCTGGCGTGGGGGGTTGGGTTGGTGTCGCACGGCCTCGTCACGCGCTATGGCAAAGGTAGTCGTGCCAGCGACGCTGGCATTGACGCCGAACTGGCCATGATGCAAAACCTGGGCAGCAGTCAGGTCAAGCGCAAACACCTTGAGCGCGAGAGCGTCCGCCTTACCGAAGACGGCGAGTTCACCGAGAGCATGGTCACTGAGCTAGAAGACGAGCGGCGGCAGGCACGGCGGTAGCGATCATCGGTGGCCCTCCCGCCCACTTGTCGTTACAATCCCTGGCGTATAAATCGCAATGAAAGTTTTTTAGTATGGCAAAAGTATTACGGCACGTTGTTTTATTCGCATTTAAAGACTCGGCCTCTGAGGCAGACGTTCAGGGCGTGGTCGATCGCTTCCTGGGCCTCAAGGACGAAATTGACGGCGTTTTGAGCATGGACGGCGGCAAGGACGTAAGCAACGAGGGCTTGCAGGACGGCTTCACGCACGCCTTCACCGTCACCTGGAAGGACGAGGACGGACCCGCCGCGTTTGGGCCTCACCCAGCACACCAGGCGTTCATTGAAGAAACCCTATCCCCGCACCTGGAAAAGGTCGTGGTGGTAGACTACTGGGGTGACGACGGCAGCTAAGCCGTCAACGTTTTCCGGCAGCGAGGCGGCGTATCCGTCTTGTTGCCGCACAATAAGACCGCAGCCAACAACGACGCGATGCAAAAGCCGCCTACTCTGCCGGAACAGCCCCAGCCGGATGATACGCCTGTGGCCAAGGTGCCCCCACCTGCTGTCGATCCCAGTCCATCTGTGGACGAAGACACCCAACCCACGCTCGAAAAAACTGCGCCAACCCTACCCA
>CAWUJQ010000216.1:0-7882 GCA_963922445.1 uncultured bacterium | reverse complement strand
AACGCAACACATTAACAGGGGCACGCAGGGGTGCCCCTACAGCCGCTGATTTACAACCCATCGGCGTTTGCCAAATCCTCACTGAGCTGCATGTTGCGCAGTGCCGCGTCGATTTGTGCCCGCTGCGCCGGGTGGCGACGCGCCCGCCCACGCTGTTTGTGCGGCCAACTCAACCGATATAGCCACAATGCACCCTCAACGTTTGCGTCGCTGCGAATGTAATAGCTAATCCAGCCGCTTTGCGCTAACAGATGATGTGTTTCTGCCAGCCCCTCTGTCACAAGCACTGCCCGGATGCTGCGTGTGAAAAGAATATCCACCATGCCGTTGCGATGAATGTGGCCGATTTCCACCTTGCCCATGTTGAACTCGCGTCCGCCGAAGCGATGCGGGTTGACGGTTACGCTATCCCACTTGTGGACAGTGCCTATAGGACGGATGGCCCATTTGTTAAATACCGTGATGTTGTAGGCTTAGTGTTGCAATTGGTCTTAAGCTTAGACGCGAAACCCATCGACTTTCGCACTAAAATTGGCCAAAGATTACCCCAGGCTTGTGGCAACTGCCAGATAAAGCAAATATGCGTTTGTTTTTTCAGTATATATTGCGTGAAGGTGCCATAGTGTTCTTGTTCACATACGATTTTGTTACATTTTCGCGAAGATTCGTTTACTTTTTTCATGCAGTATGCTATAAAACGTAAACCTCGCACTTCAATAGGGGAAGTGACTTATAGTTATGAAGCTTAAAGAGTCCATGGGTACCACAATTCGTCGGATGCGTGATGACGACGTCGCTTGCCAGATGGTGATGCGTTACATGCGCGACTTCGCCGCCATCAATGAGCGCCACAGCAGCCGGGCCAAGTTGGTGTTAGGGATGGCCAACCGCGTGCTAGACGAGAATCGCCTGCCGCAAACCATCGGTGAGTGGATTTCGGTGGTATTGCATTATGGCCACATGCATCCCGTGCTGGAGATGCGTACCCAGGCTGCCGAAGCAGCCCAGGCCAGTTATGTGCAAGCCGAGCGCTGGCTGGTGATGGTGGACGAGGCCCACGCCAACCACAGCAAGCGCTAGGCCGTCATGCGCAGCCAGCGGTACCCGTAAGGCGGCAGGGTAATCTCGCCGCCATCAATGTGTTCGCCCGGGTTTAGGGCATCACTATAACGCCCTTCATCTATGCACACCGTTAGCGGTTCGCCCGTCAGGTTGTGCAAGGCTGCCAATTTCCCCGCCTCATCAATCCGCCAGTAAGACAGCGATGAATTGGGATGATCGTCCATCATCACCATTTGGCCTTTGGGCAACATGGCCAGCATTTTGCGCATGTGAACCATGTGCCGGATGGCGTTCAGCAGGGAGTCTTCGTCGTTTTGCTGGCTGGCCACATTGACCGCACCGGGGCCATAGTCTTCACTGTCAATCACCGGGGCATACAGGTCGTCTGGCGTAGCCGTGCTAAAGCCCGCGTTCACCTCGTTGTTCCACTGCATGGGCGTGCGCACACCGTTACGGTCAAACAGCGCGATGTTGTCGCCCATGCCGATTTCATCGCCGTAGTACATGACAGGCGCACCGGGCATCGTGAACAGCAGGCTGTACATGAGTTCAATACGACGGCGGTCGTTGTCCAGCAGCGGGGCCAACCGCCGCCGGATGCCCAGGTTGAGGCGCTGGTCGGGGTCGGGGGCGTAGTGGTTCCACATGAACTGACGGTCTTCCTCGCTGACCATTTCCAGCGTCAGTTCGTCGTGATTGCGCAGGAAGATGGCCCACTGACAGTTGTGCGGAATGGGCGGCGTGTCCTCCAGGATTTGCACCACATCATCACGGATGCCAGTGGCCACCGCCTTGAACATGCGCGGCATCACTGGGAAGTGAAACGACATATGGAACTCATCGCCGTTGGCGAAGTACGGCAGCAGGTCATGCGGCCATTGGTTGGCCTCCGCCAGTAGCACCGCATCGGGGTAGTGCAGGTCCATGTAGCTGCGAAGCTGTTTGAGGAAGGCGTGCGTTTCGGGCAGGTTTTCGCAGTTGGTGCCCTCACGCTCATACAGGTAGGGCACCGCATCGGCGCGGAAGCCGTCAATGCCCATGTCTAGCCAGTACTTGGCGATGTTCATCATCTCACGCCGCACCAGCGGATTATCAAAGTTTAGGTCCGGCTGGCTGCTAAAGAAGCGGTGCCAGTAGTACTCGCCGCTCTGTTCGTCGTAAGCCCAATTCGACTTTTCCGTGTCCACGAAGATAATGCGCGCATCCTGATAGCGGGTGGGGTCGTCCGTCCACACGTACCAGTCGCGCATGGAGCTTTTCTTGTCACGGGAGGCCTGGAACCACGGATGTTCGTCGGAGGTGTGGTTCATCACCAGGTCAGTGATAATGCGCATCCCACGGCGGTGAACTTCTTCGATGGTCATGCGGAAGTCTTCCATCAGGCCGTAGTTGGGATGGATGCCGTAGTAGCTGGCGATGTCATAGCCGTCGTCGCGCAGTGGGGAGGGGTACATCGGCAAAATCCAGATGACATCCACGCCCAGCCACTGCAAGTAGTCTAGTTTTTGCCGGAGGCCACGGAAGTCCCCGTGGCCGTCACCGTTACCATCAGAAAAAGCTCGAATGTAGCACTCGTAAAATACAGCGCCTGCGTACCAATTTGTACTCATATATTGTCCTGGGGGGGCTAAGTGGATTGTTTAAATGCCGAATTGCCTTTGATTATACGTTTCTGTGGAAGTCTTTCAACGACACAGGGCGACTTTTTTACGCATTTTGGCGCAGATGAATAAATTTTCATGTCTGTGAGGGCGGCCCGACTCGCAGGCCGCCCTCATCGGGTTATGAACCGGGGCTAACGGGCAGCAAGATGCTCAGGATGGCCAGCACACCAAAGGCGATTAACACCGCGCCCGATGTGCGATTGATCCACAGCATCAGCCGCGCATTCACGAAACGGCGCAGCAGGCTCACGCCAAGGGTAAGAGTGAGCCACCACAACGCCGACCCGCTAAACACCCCTGCCACCACGACCAACGCTCCCACACCGCCGCCCGCCTGCTCTGCGATGTTCAACGTTAAAAACACCGCGCTGAACGCGATAATCGTGGCCGGGTTGGTGATCGTGAGCGCGAAGGTAGACGCATACGCTTGTAACGGTGCGGTGGCGTCTGGCACGGCAGATGGGGCGTCCGTGGGGGGGCGAGCAAAAAACGCCCGGATGCCCAGGTACGCCAAAAACGCGCCGCCTGCCAATCGCAGGGGCAACTGCCAGTCATTCAGAATTTGGCTAACGAGAGTGAGTCCAAGGGCGGCGATGAGGCCATATACGCCGTCTGCACTGGCTGCGCCTAAACCGCTAACCAGTCCGATTTTACGTCCGTGCGCGAGGGTGCGCCGGATGCATAAGATACCGATTGGGCCAACCGGGGCCGCAATCGACAGCCCGATGAGCAGACTACGGGCAAATAAGTTGAAGATACCCCCAGGTCATAGCGTCCTCCTTGTGAGGTATGAGTAGACAAAATGCGAGCGCGTGGGGACGCGCTCACAAGCAGAGATCATAGCAGGGGTGGGGGGGAAAGGCAAATTGCGGTTAGGATGCCAATAGGGCCACGGCGATACCCAAAGCAATCGCCGTGGCCACCATCACCACCCCCGCCCACAGGTGATTGCGATCCCAGGCGGCGGTACGGATGGGCACCCCGTTTTCGTCGCGCTCAAACTCGCTGCTGCGGCTGTCAATCGACCACACCCAATCACGAGCGAAGATCAACACCAGGCCGCCCACCACGAGCAGTCCAATCGGAATGTAGAGCCAGTTCATCATGTGCCTCCGTCATATAAAATTGCGTAGAGGCGCTATTGTACCCCTAGCGAGCGCAAAGCCGCCGTAGTGTGGTAGGGGCACAGGGTAATCGCATTCAAACTAAAAATGACCATTTGTTTGGGGCAAAGCCCCAAACCCCACCCCTTTTTCCAGAAAAAGGGGGCAAAAAGCGACAAATGACACCGATGTGATGCATTCCGAGGACGAAATTGGCGCTTTCTTTGCTTCTTTCTTTCTGGAAAGAAAGAAGAGAAATAGAGAATCTTTTTGATGCGATTGCCCTGGGTAGGGGCATGTGAGGGTTGGGGTGTTCTGATGAGGGGGGTACGGGGCAAATTGATTTGCCCCGTACATGGGTTGGTGATTTACTCTGGCAGCAAGACGCTGTCAATCACATGAATGATGCCGTTGGAGGCGGGGATGTCTGCCGCGACAACCGTGGCGCTGTCATTCAGAACCACGCCGCCGTCGGTTACAGCAATGGCGATGTCACCGCCTTGTACCGTTGTGGCGCTGTCCGTCGTGACCAGTACCTTGCTTTCTGGTGCAACAGGCAGTACATGGTACGTCAGGATGCTTGTCAGTGTGTCGGTGTCGGCCAGCAGGTCTTCTGCCGTTACGCCCAGCGCTTCCAGGGCAGCGGCGAACGCTTCGTCCGTTGGGGCGAACACCGTGAACGGGCCTTCACCCGTTAGCGTATCGACCAGGCCAGCAGCGTCGGCGGCGGCCAACAATGTGCTAAAGCTGCCTGCTTCGGTGGCAACTTCCACAATGTTGGGGAGCTGCTCACCCGTGACCGGGTCTACACCTGTGACGATGCGGCCTGCTGCCAGGTCGTCCAGCACCTGCTCAACGGCTTCGCTCACTTCGGCGGGTACGTCGGCGTCATGCGGCGGAGCCACACCCACACTACCGTTGGTCACGTCACCGATGTAGATGCCGCCACCAGGGAAGCCATCGCCAGCCACCAGCGTGCCGATCAGGTTGTAAACAGCGGCGTCTACGCGCTTCACAGCGGAGGTGATAATCTGGTCAGCGCCGGGGGTTTCGCCCCCACCGAATACGGTAAAGTACTGATCCTGGTCAACGCCGATGACCTTCACACCCTGCTGAGCAGCGTACAGGATGCCGCCGTTGCCAGTGTTACCACCGCCGCCGAAGACGACGTCAGCGCCTTCACCCAAAAACTGCTCAGCAGCGGCACTGCCGCGCTCTGGTGCGGTGAAGCTGTCAATGTAGATGTCGAGGACTTCGATGTCCGGGTTGGTGGCCAAAATGCCGTTCACATAGCCGTTGCGGAACTTAACAACCGGCGGGATTTCACGGCCAAATACGCCCGCTACTGTGTCCGTCTCGGTGAGCAGGGCAGCCATTACGCCGACAGCATAGCCCATCTGGTCTTCACGGAACTGTGAGCCAGCCATGTTCGCGGGGCCGTCAGTAATAAATTGGTCTACACCGATGAAGAATACGTCAGGGTTGGCGGCAGCGGCTTCTAGCGTCGCGTCGGTCATCAAAAAGCCAACGGTAACAACAATGTCGAAGCCTTCGTCAACACACGTTTGAATATTAGCGGCGTAGTCGGTTGCAGCGGCGGTTTCGATGAAGGTGGTTTCCAGCAAAAAGTCGTCAGCGGCGTCAATCATGCCCTCGTAGGCAAACTGATTGAACGAGGCGTCATTGACGCGGCCCTCGTCGGTGACGAGGCAAACGGTTTCGACGGTTTGGGCGTTTGCCGTCAGGCCAACGCTAAACAGCAATGCTGCGGCCAGTAAGGCAGCAAAGGTGTGCTTCATATTGCAGATGTCTCCTTAATACATGTATGGCTATTGACTGGATTGTTGGGGTTAAAATATGCCCATTACCAATGTGGTAGTGTTAAGCTGTGCTTCACACAAACTTAAACTGTAATGAGTGTAACGCTAGGGGCGTTGGATTGCGATAGTGATTTTGCACAAAAACGAAGGTACCACTAATTGCTCACCTGCAACAAAGAAAAGGCCACGGCCAGCAGTCCCATCACCACCAGCAAGAAGGCGACTGTGCCATAGGGGATCATCACAATGAAAAACAAAATGCCCGCTATCACGTTGTGGCGATAGCGGTTAAGCGTGGCAATCAGCGGGATGGGACCAGCTAGAACGACAACGAACGCCAGCGCCATAGCGGGCAGCAGGCCAATGCCATAGCGATAGGGCAAACTGAGCGTCAGTTCGCTGTTGCAGTTGAACACGGCCCCGCCTTCGGCCTGCAAGCACGCTCCCCAGGCGGCCAGGGTTTCTGAGTAGCGCCCCAGCGTTTCGTACAGCACAAACACACCGAACCCGGTCAGCCATAACCCCAACACAGACGCCACCCACCACGGTGTGTCATCGGGGGCGGCGTCTGGCGGCGGCGATTTTTCCGTCACAGGGTTGGCTTATTCCGCGCCGTTCGCCTGCTCGGTGCCAGCGGGCAGGGCTGGGCGGTCGGTACGCAGGCGGATGAGACCCTGATAGTGGGGGGAGCCTTGCAGTTCGCGCCAGCGCTGTTCGCCGCCGTCCATGTGCCATTCCACCACATGATTGCCGTCTTCGTCCATGTAGGCCAGGGCCGGGCGCAACATCAGCATTTGGCGAATCACGCCGATCAGGTCTTTGCGCTCTTCGGTGGTGCGCAGCGTGAAGTACTGGCCGGGGACCCACTCAAAGTTAATCTGATTACCGTACCAGTTGCCCTCCATGGTGATAGGGGCGGTGGGGCTGGTGCAGCTCATGTAAATGCCCTGGAGCCGGTTCTTCCATAAGTTGGTGTTGATGCGTTCTTCAATGAAATAAGGGCGCGGCTCTGGGGTGGTGTAAAACCAGGTGCGGGATGACGTTGCCATCGGGTAAAACCTCTCCGGGTGTGAACGGTTGTCTGTTCGGATTGTTGCCGCAGAGTGTACATCAAAACGGGGGCGCGCTCTATTGTGAGTCGGGGGTGAGTGTGGGATGCGATGCAATCATGCAGTGCGAAAGGCATTGCGGGGTAGGGGCGGGGCAGCGTCCGCACAACCCCACCATCACGGGACGGCACGTTGGCCGTCCCCTACGATTCACCCTCCGCGACCGCCTCGCCTTCTGGTGTGGCCTCCGGCGCTGGCAGCACAGGTGCCCGCAAGTCGAGCGATTGCAGCATCCCTACCACCGTTGGATAGAACGTTTCCAGGTCATCGGGCGTGGTTTCCAGTTCCACCACCACAAACCGGAACGGTGATGTGGCCTGCGCGGTGAAGATCACCTCACTCGCATACACGGTGCCCTCGGCTGTCGCGCCGTCTGCCGCCCCGGTGAGTTCCACCCGCCCAAACACCCGCGTTGATCGCGGTGGCCGGAAGTCCCGGCGCGGCTGGCCCCCTTCGATTTGGATTGTCACGCGGGCCTCGCCGGGTGCGCCTGTGTATTCCAGCACATTGCTAAAGCGCACCACCGCCTCTGTGAACAGCTCGGCCTCGTCGCCTTCGCCCTCCACGAACTCAAATTCTTGCGTGGATACAATCCAGTCATACGGATACAGCACACTAAAGCCAAGGGCGCGGTTCGTGTACGGTTCCGTGGGCAGCGTGGCGTCGGCGGGCGGCTCGGTGAGCGTTTCTAATACACTGTAGAGCGCGGGTTCGTAGTCAAAGCTGTAGTCGAGGTTGGTCGGGTTGCCCGTCAGGTTTTGCACGTAAAGCTGCACAATCGAGCCGTCAAACCGCTGGATCAGGATGTAGCCCGTACCGTTTTGCATGCGGCGCAGCGCCGGGAAGCCCGCCACAGTAATTTGCTCGGTGAGCGCATTACTGGCCCCGATTTCGAAGTTGAGGTAGTCGAACAGGCTTTGCGAGACGGTTTGCACCTCACCCTCCTCGTTAATAAACGTGAACGTGGGTGGCTCGTTATACGTTACCGTCACGAGGGCCGCCGTCGCGGCCTGGAACGCGGGCGAGGCGACATCACCGCGCAGGGGCACACTGCCGTTTTTGGGGATGGCAATCACTGACGAGCCGCGTGCTTCGTCCTCAAATTGCCCGGTGTACCAGTTATC
>CAWUJQ010000215.1:0-7884 GCA_963922445.1 uncultured bacterium | reverse complement strand
GGCGGCGTCGGTGGCGGCTAGCACGGGCGGCGCATCAAACAGAATATAGTCTGAGCGGGCTTTGAGCAGCCCGATAATGTCGCTCATGCGGCTGCTGGCGACCAGGTCTGCCGGGACGGGCGGTGTGCCGCCACTGGGTAGGATGTGCAGGTTGTCTACATCTGGGGCGGCGGCCAGCGGCGGCGAGGCCAACTGCGTGTCATCTAACATCATGGTGGCAAGGCCGCTTTCATTGGGGATGCCCCAAATCTCATGCTGGCGCGGCAGGCGCATGTCCGCGTCTACCAGGATGGTTTTGTTGCCGCTTTGTGCGAACGTCACGGCAAGGTTAGCCAGCAGCGTGCTTTTGTCCTCGGCTTTGGCCGGGGACGTGACAAGCAGCGTGTGTAATGGGTTTTCCACACTGCTGTACATCAGATTGGTGCGCAGCGTGCGCATGGCTTCCGCAGCGGGGGCGCGCGGGTCAGTGAGCGTAATTAGGTCAGCCATAGGCGGCAGTGAACTCCTAGCTTTAGTCAGGAATCCCGGCAAGCACCGGGACGTTAAGGCTGCGTTCGACATCCTCGCGGGAGCGCAGAATGCCGCTTTCAAGGAATTCCAGGAACAGCGCAATGCCCCCGCCAATGATGAAGCCCAACACCGCCCCGGCCAGCGCGTTGACCTCCGGGCGCGGGCGGATTTGCGACACGGTTGCGTTGTCTTGCAGCACGGCGGTCATGCGGTCTTCCTGGCGGGAGGTCTGGTTGCGTTCGTTGCGGTACTCAATCAGCAGGTTGCCCCACGTTCGGGCAATGTCTTCCGCGACTTCGGGCGCGTAGCTATCGACCTCAATGCTTACCGTCAGGTTGTTGCGATTGGGCGTGATGGCACTGTTGCCCATGAGCGCCTGCGGGTCCATGTCCAGGCGCAGCCGCTCAATCACCTGTTGGGCGCGGATGGAGCTGTTGATGTAGGCGATGTTATTTTCGATGGTGCCGCGTGAGGCTTCTGTGAGACCCAGGTCAATGCGTGACGGTTCCATCAGCACCACCTGCACCGCACGGTAGACGGGTGCCTGCTGCGTACTGAGGTAGTAGGCGCTGCCCCCAGCAATGGCGGCCAGCAGCAGCATAATCCAGCCGCGCCGCACGAGTATGCGTATGTAGTCCACCAGGTTCATGTAACGGCGTTCCTCAACGGTTCCCGGTTAAGCGTGCGCCATTTTGCCCGATGATAGGTGGCGTGAACAGGGTGCTATCTGGGTATATAATTAATTTAGAGTGAATTATGTAAATTTATCGCCGCCCTGACCCCAATACTATTGCAATTAAGGGGGAGGTCGCATACCTTATGCATGAATTGTGGTAAAAATCGTCAGGCAAGACTTGTGAAAAACATCAAGCAAATAGGCAACCTGCCGGTCATTATTGTGAACGCCGCTGACGCCAGCGAACACAGCACGGCAACGTTGATGAACGAGGTCGCGTCTCACACTAGCGGGCAGTTTGGCCGCGATTTTGTGATTTATGACTGCACGCAGTTCACACCGACGGCGGATGAACTCGACAACTGGGTGGAACTGCACGGCGCAGGGTTGCGCGGTTCGTTGACCGACCCGACGGTTTTTGCGATTTTGGTGGGCAGTGACGATGTATTGCACGAAATTGCAGACTACCTGGGTGACCTGACGCACTACATCGGCGTCTATGACGATGTGGGCGATGCGGTGCGCCACGCAAAAGAGGGTTACCGCATCTTCAGTGCGTGGTAGTGGTTACAGGCTGATGTCGTCGCGGCGGGTGACGGTGCCCGTGGCAGCCAAGTCAGCGGCAATAGCTTCTAGGGTACGCCCGTTCACTGGATGCACGTAATCTGGGGCAATATCGGCCAGCGGGACGGCTACGTGCGCTGCCGTTAGTACGTCCGCGTCCGGGATGCTGCGCCCGTCGTAGGTCAGCACCTCCTCGTTGACCAACACAATGTCAACGTCCGCCGTGACAGCGGACGTATCGCGGGTGCGGCCTAACAGGTTCTCCACCGGCTGGAGTACACCCCGCTTCAAACTTGCCGGGCTGAGCGTCGTTTCTACACACAACGCCGCATTCCAATAGACCAGATCGCCACCCCCTTCGTCTTTTCCTTCATACACCGCACTCACACTGACAACCGTCACGCGTTCACGCAGCTTGCGCACAATTTCGCGCAGGTTGTGCGTTGCGTTGGTGTTGCTGCCGATGGACAGGTAGATAATGTTGGTCACGTATTGTTGCCCTCACGTATCGGTACAATCCAACCGTCACGATACCACGCCTGCCACTGCTGCCAATTGTCGTCACCCGGTGCCGCGCTATCGTCCCCTATGTCATCAATCGCCGCCAGCAGCGTCTCCTCATCGGACGTGGCCGCGTGCAGGTCATGATAGAGCTTGCCTTCGCTGTTGAGGTAGACCCAGGGCGCGACCTGGAAGCACGTTTGCGGCGTGATGGGGCTGTATTGGTACGGCATGGGCGGGCGCTTGGTCGCATTGAGGATGACATCGGCGTAGGCGGCTACCATGTCATTGCGCTGGAAGTGGGCTTTGAGGTAGGTCAGTGTTTCGGCGCTGGTGCGCTCACTGCCCTTGATAATGTCGGCGGCGATGCGGGCGGCGGCGGCCACGTCTCCAAAATCGACCTTGTGCAGCATTGCATCGGGCAGCAGTTCACGGGCCGGACCTACCCGCGCCACAATCGCGGGGGTGCCGCACGCCAACGATTCATAGGGCACATTGCCGAACGTTTCCACGTAGCTGCCAACGGCCAATGTGACCGCGCCCAGGCTGTAGTAGGCGGGCATCTGGGATTGGCTCATCCAGGGGTGAAAGACAAAGTTCTCACTCAGGCCATAGTCACGGATGCGGCGCGTGACCTCGTCGTAGAAGGCTTTGTCATCTGGTGACAGGGCCGATTCAATCCAGCGGGGGACGAGGACGCGCAAGTTGCTAATGGCGTGCTCGTTCACCAGCCGCTGGGCAACCTCTATCGTTTCTAAAATGCCCTTTTCGCGCTCTGGTCGGTGTGGATACAACACAATAGCGTGCTCTGCCGGATTTACACCGTCAATGTTGGCCAGTGCACCGTCAGGCGGGGTAGGTTTGAAAGTTTCGAAGTCCAGGCCGTTGTAAATGACGTGAGTGCGTTCCCTCAAAGCTGGGAAGAAGCGGCCAACGGTATTGAAGATTACATCGCGCTGATACTTGCTGATTAGAATGAGGTCATCGCCCTGGAATAGAAACGCGCTTTGCAGCGTTTCTGAGAAGAGGATGCTGCGTAAGGAGGTGACGGTTGGGGTCGTCTTATAAGTGTACGGAAAGATGAAGCCGCCATCATGGCTGTAAAACACATCTGCCTGCGAGAGATGCTCCCCTAAATCCTGAATGGCATTGGCAATATTGAAAATCGGCGTGGCGTATGGCTCTGGATAGGGCTGTTTGAAGCGAAAGATTGGCCTGACCGTCACGTTGGGGTGCCACTGGAACGGGGCGGCGCTGTCGGGGGGGCGGCGTGTACACAACACCGTGACCTGATGGCCCCTTTCGGCAAGATGCATGACAATGACATACAGTTGTTTTTGTGCGCCGCCCATGACGCGATCCACAATCAGCGGGGTCATGGAAAAAACGGTAATTCGCATAGCGGGTGCCTTTTCTAACGGAGTGTATACCCGTCAAAGCGGTTTACTCATTCACGTTTCATGATGGAATGCTACTGTTTATCGTACTTGCCGTTAAAAAAGTTAACGGTTTGGTGTGCAAATGGCTCAAAAGCCGGTTACAAGCACGTTATGTCCCTCGATTCATTTGGGCCACAACAAATGGCATCACTTGTGACCGCTGATGCAGCCGACCGAAAGGCGTTGCAATTTGGACGACGCCCTGAAATACAACTGCATTAGTAAGGAGAACAACGAAAATGAACATGCCACACAATGGTAATGGCCGCAATGGGACTTCCCCAGATTACGATTCAAACATGAACATCAACGAGACGGCAGAAATCGAAATGCCGTCCGTGAGCAGCGGGATTGTGGTGAGCGGCGGCAACCTCGTGGAACCGCTGGAATATGAACCCAGCTACACCGACGCCTATGAGCAGACGGAAATATTAGACCCGGCAGACGACGCGCAGTTCCAGCGCATTCAAAACGCGATTCATGACCTGTTAGACGCGTTCAACGTGAATTGGGAAGACCCCAACTACACCACCACGCCGCGTCGCGTGGCCAAGGCCTATGTAGAATACTGGGCAAACGGCTATGCGCGTGAACCGGAGAGTGAAGTCACGGTGTTTCCGAACTCTAGTGGCAGCGATGACCTGGTGATGGTGAAGGATATGCAGTTTTACAGCATGTGCAGCCATCACCTGGCCCCGTTCAAGGGGATGGGAGCCGTGGCGTACATTCCGGGGGAAAAGCTGTTGGGGCTGAGCAAGTTAGGCCGCATCTTAGACATCTACGCCCGCCGCTTTCAGTTACAGGAGCGGATTGGCGCTCAGACGGCAGACGCGCTGATGCGTTTGATCGAGCCGAAGGGTGTGATGGTGGTGCTGTACAACGTGGAGCATATGTGTATGTCGTCACGCGGGGTGCAGATGCACGCGGCCAACACAACGACGGTCGCCACGCGGGGCGTCTTCAAGGACGATGCCGATTTGCGAAATCAGGTGTTGTCGCTGCTGAAATAGTAGACGGCATATTTGTAAGGGTGAATCATGAGCCGCCCTAGGGTACGCCGTGCCTCGACCTAAACAGGATGTTTAGGCTTCATCCTCTTTGTAGACCGCGACAAGCTGGTAGCGGTCTACACCCCATGTGACCGCATTCCCAACGACCGTCCCGCCCAGCAGTAAACGCGGCAGCAGCACGTTGCCGTTCACGGTGCCAATGACCGACATCGGATCTTTGACCAGCCCCTCATCGTAGACGGTATAGTGGTCAAGCTGTGGCTCCCACTTTAAAGCGCGGATGGTACCGCTGATTTTGCCAGTGGCGGTAATACTTTGCGTAAAGGCGCGCACCTTTTCAATCCCTACAACCGCCATCACAAACTTGTAGCGTTTGCCCGCCTTCAGGCTGTCTGACAGATTTTCGGGGTCTTCGACGGCGATTTCGCGCCCATACAGGGTGCGGATGGTAAGACCACGACTGAACACGATGCCGTGGTAGGTTTCGATGGGCTTGCTGTCTTCAAGCGTGGCGACGATGTAATCCTGCTGCAAGGCGGCCTCCGGGGGTACTGTTCCGTCCAAGACTTGATTCTAGATTGTAGCATGATATGATGCGCTGCCAATGCGCCCCGCCTGTATTGGGAGCATAGGTTAAAAAGTGCTAACCAGCACTCATCAGGAGCAGCAGAGAGACCCGGCTCTGAGAAGCTGCGGCAACCCCCACAGCGCTGGGACGGTGCCAAATCCGGCAGGGCAGTGGCCCTGGCAGATGAGTAGCGATCCACCCACGATTGCTACGCGCCTGCTCATCCGTTGAGCGGCGCTTTTTGATTTAGGCCACGTAGTAGGCAAGCAAAACGTAAGGAAGGGACGAACGATGGCAGAACAAGCCGCTGCACCCGCAGCCAACATCACCTTTATGACCGCGCCCAGCTACTTCTTTACCTCGGAGTCGGTAAGCGAGGGGCACCCGGACAAGATGTGCGACCAGATTAGCGACGCCATTTTAGACGCGCTGCTGGAACAAGACCCGATGGCACGGGTGGCGTGCGAGTCGGCAACGACGACGGGCATTGTGTTTGTGTTTGGAGAAATCACCACGTCTGCTTATGTGGATATTGAGCAGATTGTACGGGCCACCATCCGCGATATTGGCTACACACGCGGCAAATACGGCTTTGATGCAGAGACGTGCGGAGTGATGGTGTCTATCAAAGAGCAGTCGACAGACATCGCTCAGGGCGTGGACACTGCCCTAGAAGCGCGTGAAGGCCAGATGACTGACGCCGAGATTGAAAACATCGGCGCGGGCGACCAGGGTATGATGATTGGCTTTGCCTGCGATGAAACGCCGGAGTACATGCCGCTGACGATTGCGCTGGCGCATCGCCTCACACGCCGCCTAACGGAAGCCCGTAAATCTGGCGAAATTGCCTGGCTGCGGCCAGATGCCAAAAGCCAGGTGACGGTGGAATACGCCTATGGCAAGCCCAAGCGGATTGACACGATTGTTATCAGTGCGCAGCACGCGCCCGATGTGACCCAGGACGAAATCCGCACCACAATTATTGACACCATCATCAACGATGTGGCCCCGGCTGACCTGATTGACGATAAGACGCGCTTTTTCATCAATCCCACGGGTCGCTTTGTGACGGGAGGGCCGCTGGGCGACGCGGGCCTGACTGGGCGCAAGATCATTGTAGACACCTACGGCGGTGTGGCACGGCACGGCGGGGGCGCGTTCAGTGGCAAGGACGCCACCAAAGTTGACCGCAGCGGCGCTTATATGGCGCGCTATGTGGCCAAGAATATCGTCGCGGCTGGCTTGGCAGAGCGCTTTGAGCTTCAGGTGTCTTACGCGATTGGTGTGGCCCAGCCCACATCTGTAGCGGTAGAGACATTCGGCACGGGCAAGGTAGCGGATTCGGTCATCGAAGCGCTAATTCGCAAGCACTTTGACCTGCGGCCAGCGGCGATTATTCGTGACCTGGACTTGCGCCGCCCCATCTACCGGCAGGCTGCCGCTTATGGCCACTTCGGGCGGGATGACATTGACCTGCCGTGGGAACGCACCGATAAGGCGGAGACGCTGCGGGCCGAAGCGGGCCTGTAAACCCGCCCCGCGGCAAGTATGCCAGCGCTTAATGTTAGACGATGGTTGCTGGCATACTCCGTCAACGGTATAGTCTGAATAGAATCGGACTCAAACACAAACATAAGGGCGGCTCATCATGAGAGCAATCTGGCGTGCAATTGGTGATGCTTTAGCCTTCATCGGGCGGACGTTGAAGGCGTTGTTCAACCTGCTGTGGGGGTTCATGGTGATCTTCTCGTTCATCGTGAACATCGTGTTGATTGTGGTGGTAGCGGTACTCGGCATTTTGATCTTCAACATCAAAAACGATGTGGCCGATCCGCTGTTGAAGGGGCTGCACAGCAGCTTTGTGGGCCTGGACGAGGCTACTATTGACTGGACGATCCCGGTGCGGGACAGCGTAGATGCAACGTTTGACCTGCCGCTGGAACAGAACACCATCGTAACGCTGACGGACGATGTGCCGCTGCGCGTGCAAGCGGATATTTCCGGGCCAGTTGCGATTAGCAACGCTACGGTTGCGCTCACGCTGCCAGCGGGGACGGACTTACCTGTTGCCCTGAACTTGCTGGTGCCCGTGGATGAAGAGATTGACGTGAACCTGGATGTGCGGGCGGTAATTCCGCTGTCAGAAACGCAGCTACACGACCCATTTGATAACCTGCGCCTGACGTTCGAGCCAATTATCCTCGCGTTGGACAACCTGCCGAACAACTTCGGTGAGGCCATCACCGACGGCACAGCTACGGTTGCAGGCAACCCGCCCGCGCTGTTTGATCCTCAGGGCAGCATCTACATCCAGGACCCGTGGCCGGGCTTCTCGCTGACGGCGGGGCTGAACTACCCGCTGCTGGCCGATTCGCAAGCGCTGAATACGCCTGTGTCGCCGCTGCAAGCGCAGTCGGCCAATGGGGCGTCGGGGTCGAATGTGGTGGTTACCGGGATTGTGCCGCAGGGCGGCATCCCGGCGCTGGACGCACAAGTGCGCGCTGAACTCTATACAGGTGAAAATGCGTCACCGAGCATAACGACGCAGCAGGCCATTGAGCAGCTTGAAGCGCTGGGCATCCCACGGGAAACATTCACGGGCGAGTTCAGCCAAAC
>CAWUJQ010000214.1:0-7915 GCA_963922445.1 uncultured bacterium | reverse complement strand
GTGGATTCCAGTGACGTAAATTGCGGCAGTTGACGTTATCATAACGGATCACAGGCAGCAGTATGGTGAGGTACTTTGTGATGCACACTGCAAAGCATCATTCATTAAACTTGCTTAATGGCATTCAACGCAAAACCATCATGGATATGCACCGCCATGGCATCCGGTCACTCAACCAGATTGTCCAGATGGAACCGGACGAGCTACAACAGTTCTATGGCATCAAAACGGCAGCGCATCGCTTGCATGCCCAAGCGCGCGCATGGGTTGAAGACATTCCTGTCCGGTATAGCGATTTGCATCCCATTTGTGGGCGCGAAGCGTGGTACTTTGACATTGAAACGGTTGTGGGCGGTGATGGTGACGGGCAGGTGTGGAGCATCGGTTGGAGCAAGGGAGACAGTCAAACCCATGCCGTCATGGTTGCACCGGGCCAGCCCCCGCGCCATCAAACGCTTGCCCATGGGCACCAAATCCACTTTGTGCCCACCTACCGTGCAGCCTGGGAGGTGTTTGAGGCCGTCGTCGCGCAGGACGATGAGCCGCTTTTCCACTGGTCAGGCTATGACGCGGGCAACATGCGCCGCTTTATGCCAAACATCTACGCGACCTTACAGCACCGCTTGTTCGACCTGAGCCGCCTGTTTAGCCGCACCGTGCAAATTCCCCGGCGCGGCGTGTCGCTGAAAGTCGTTGCACCCTACCTCGGCTTTGAGTGGAAAGCATACGACAACTGGTTTTACGCCTGGACGGACTATCAGGCGTGGTGCCACGACCAGGACGAAACCAAGTTGGTGAGCCTATCGCACTATCAAGCAGACGACGTGCTGGCGATGATTGTCATTCGGGACTGGCTGATTAACCTGGGTTAAGCGCTGATGATATGCAGCCCACTTATCCCCGCCCCTGGCCAACTACCCCACCACACGCAGCTCACGCGGAAAGGTGGTCAGCGACTCAACCCCCGCTTCGGTGACCACGACGTTGTCCTCAATGCGTATACCCAGCCCACCCGGCTGATACAGCCCCGGCTCAATCGTGAATACGTTGCCCACTTGCAGCGGTGACGCGTTATCTGCGGAGATGTAAGGGGCCTCATGCACATCTAAACCCAGGCCGTGCCCTGTGCGATGAAGAATGTACTGCTCGTAGCCACTGTCCACGAGCGCCTGCCGCACCTGCGCATCCAGGTCGTTTGCTGGCATACCCGGTGCGCCTACGTCGCGGCCTTTCTGATTTGCAGCGAGGACGGCATTGTACATGGCAACATGCGACTCAGACGGTTCGCCAACAAACACCGTGCGGGTAATGTCTGCCGGGTAGCCGTTGTACTCCACCCCAAAGTCAAACAAAAGTGGGTCGCCAGCCTGGACTGGGTAGTCATCGCGCACCTTGCCGTGAGGCCGAGCGGAGTTTTCTGCCGCCAGTACAATCGGCTCAAAAGACAAACCGTGACCACCGAGTTCATTCATATAGAGAACCAGTTTGGTGTGTATCTCGCGTTCGGTCATACCCACTTTGACCTCGGCCAGAGTCTTTTCCAGGGCGGCCTCGCTAATTTGAATCGCTTTGCGAATGGTTTCGATTTCTTCAGGCTCCTTTTGCAAGCGTATAGATGAAATCACATCATGCGCATCGACCAGCTCGGCCTGGGGGGCTTGCCTGCGCAGCGCCTCTGCCTCAAAAAAGCGTACCAACTGCCCTTCCATCCCAATCCGCTTTCCGTCCAGGCTCAGGCCGGTGACAGCTTTTTCAAAAGCCACTTCGTAGCCATCGGCGTCCGCCCAGGGGATGAGTTCAGCATCAAAGCCTTTGCTGGCGAACAACTCCACCTCTATTGACGGAATCACGACGGTGGGTCGCCCGGTTGCAGGCACAATCAACATTAAAGGGCGCTCCATGACATGATGCACCGATCCAGTCAGATAGCGAAAGTTCGAGCCGGGGATCATGGCAGCAGCGTCCAGATTGTTGGCCTGCAACACGTTGTAGAGCCTATTCAGGCGATTTTGGGCTGGCATAACTCACTTTTTCCTTTTTTTATACACAAATTGAGCGGGGTACTGGGTAGCGCCATGGCTGCATCAATAGTACGGCGTTGCCGCTAAAATACCAACAGGTTCGGCACTTGGTGCTGTTTTTTGTTTTGTGCGTGACATTCTGTATAGTTGGTCATCTTCCCTTTTTCGTAGAGCAGATGGCATCGCCAGGCATAGGGGGCCACCACATGATACGACTGACCGTACTCTATAACCTGCCAGAAGGTACCGATGAAGATGAGTTCTTGCGCTGGCGCTTGAATGAACATCAGGAAGCCAATGCCGGAATGCCGAACGTTGTCCGCACAGACTTTGCCCGCATTGATGAAACATGGCCACGTGAGGGCACATCACCCTACCGCTTTATGACGGTGGCCGAATGGGAAGACCGCGAGAGCTTTGAGAACAGCTTTTACCATCCTGACGTACAGGCGAAGCTGAAAGAGGACGTGAAAAAAATCACGGATGAGGTCTTCTTAATTAGCGAAATCCTGACAGAAACTAAGAATAGCTGAGCATCTGCTTTCGTTGGGAGTTTCAACCTGAGCTGGGGATAACAATGAGCAAAGCATAATTATCACAACGAGAACGCTATCCTTCAAATAGAAACTTTCTTACAAAAAAATCGCGCACTCCTCTGGTACATTGCGCCAGACAGCACACATGAAAGCCGTAAAAACCGCGTTTATACACCTCATGCAGAGGGGTGTGTAGCCATACATACTGACTTTCAACCCGATGGCCTTTATACTAAGCTCTAAATATCCTACTGCGGTAGGATGCTCTAAGTGGTCAGGTTTTCCATACACGCTTCATCGAACTTTGTCCCATTCACTAAGCATTGGGGCTGTCGATGCAATCCCATATTTCAAGTCCAACCTGGGGAGGTAACTGTGAATCTAACGAAATATATGTTCGTAGTGCTATCGCTATTTGCGCTGCTGTTGGGGACTGTACCAACGACGTTTGCGCAAACCACAACCGGCGACGACATACAACCGCAAGTGGCCGACTTCCAAACCGATGACCCAGATGATTCAGATGAACCGATTGACGACGAGGACGAAGACGACGCACCGGTGGATAACTCTACCACTGCGCAGTTGGAACAGAGCGTTGAGGACTTCACAGGCCTCATAGACGCTGATCCAAGAAACGTCGGTGCATTAGTCAATCGTGCGGGTGCCTATTTGAGGCTAGGTCGCCTTGACGATGCCCTGACGGATTTCAGCCGTGCCATCGAGATTGACCCGCAAAATGCGACGATCTACTATAGTCGCGGGCGTCTGTATATTGATCTCGATGAGTGGGAACTCGCAATAGACGACTTCACAAGTGCCGTCGAGATTGACCCCAGCTACGCCACTGCCTATAACAACCGTGGCCGATCCTATCGGCGTTTGGGCATGTATGACGAGGCCCTTGCTGACTTTGAAACAGCGCTTGAGATTGACCCGAACTACGCGGGTGTGTACAACAACAGCGCGAACGTCTATCGTGAGCTTGAGCAGTATGACCGTGCGATAGAAAACTACACGCAGGCGCTTGAAATCGACCAGGATTACGCGTCTGCCCTCTTCAATCGCGGCAGTCTGTATACTACGTTGGGTGAGTACGAGCGCGCCCTGGCTGACTTCAACCGCGCAATACAGGTCAGGCCAACCAGTACCAGGGCTTACATAGCAAGAGGCGAGGTTTTCTTTCTCCTAGGCCAGGCCGATCAAGCCATCGCCAGCTTTGAGCAAGCTGTTGAGATTAACCCGGAAAGCCCCTCGGTTTACCTCCGAATTGCTGGATATTACCGCGACAGTGACAATTGGGAGGATGCGATTACTGCGTACACACGCGTCCTCGAAGTTGACCCGAATAATGCAGACGCCTTGTACTTCCGGGCGCGGTCTTACCTGGAATTGGAACAATATGACGAGGCGCTTGCCGGCTTCGATGCTGCGCTCGAAGTTGACCCGAATTATGTAAACGTCTACTACAATCGCGGGCGCACCTATCGTGACCTGGGCCAGGCCGAAGCCGCGATTGCAGACTACGAGCAAGTGCTGGCACTGGAACCGGACAACGCTGGGGCATACTACAACCTGGCAGGCGTATACCTTGATATCGACCAATATGAAGACGCGGTTGCTAACTATCAGCAGGCGGCAACGCTTGACCCAGACGACGCCAACGCCCACTACAACCTTGGGCGCGCCTTGTTCGAGTTAGAGGAATACGAACAAGCTGCCGAAAGCTTTGGTCAGGCAGCAACCCTCGTCCCCGAAGACGCCGATGCCCACTACAATATGGGACGGGCACTGTTGGAAATGGGAGAATATGAGCAAGCAGCCGAAGCCTTCGATGTAGCTATTGCCCTGCGACCCGAAGACGCAGATGGTTACTATAACCTGGGGCGGGCTTATCTTGACGCCGACCAATACGACCAGGCAGCCGATGCGTTTGCACAAGTGCTGGCACTACGACCCGACGATATTGATGCCTTGTACAACCAGGGCCGGGCTTACCTGGATGGAGATCAGTTTGAGCTGGCTGCTGAAACCTTTGCCCAGGTCATTGCGCAACGGCCAGAAGACCCCGATGCCCATTACCAGCAAGGCCGCGCCCTGGCAAAGCTTGAACGATACGAAGAGGCCATCAGCAGTTTTGAGCAGGCTATTGCGCTGGACCCCGACGATGCAAACGCCTACTACAATATGGGTAGAGCATACGCCGATGCCGAGGACTACACCAATGCCATCAATAGCTTTAACGAAGCGATTGCCCTCGATTCAGAATACTACTTTGCGTACTACAACCGTGGACGGGCCTACTTTGAACTGGGCCAATATGAAGACGCCATTGCAGACTACAACCGGGCTGTAGAAATTGATCCAGAGGCGCATTTTGCCTACTACAACCGGGCAAGAGCGAATTTCGAATCCCTCAACTTTGAGGAAGCCATTGCCGATTTCGATGAGGCCATCCGCCTGGACGACGACAACATGTTCGCATACTACAATCGCGGACGTGCCAACATGGAACTGGGTAACTTTGAAAGCGCCGTCGAAGACTTCTCGGCGGCCATTGAGTTAGACCCCGATTATCCAAATGCCTGGCGTGAGCGTGGCGACGCTTATTATCGTCTGTTGGAGTGGGAGAACGCTATAGAAAACTACGAACAGTATCAGGGGTTGGCGGACGGGCTTGACCTGTCAGTGGTTGACCGTATTGAGGAAGCACAAGCGGCGTTAGCAATCACCGAATAGAAGGTACATCAGTGGAGAGGGACGTTGCTTTGTCCCTCTCCAAAGCCTGGTTAGCTGTTCATACCCAGGTGCCGTTTGGCTGCTTGGCCTGTGAACGGCTGTTTGATGTACATGACGATCCGCATCACGAACGGCATACCCATCAACGACAACCAAATGACCAACGCCGCTATACCAACATAACTGGTGTAAACGGGGGGTGGCTCACGCCAGTCTGCCGTGTGGTTTAAATGCAGATATTCAGTCGCAGTTGATGTCAACGATGTACGGTCGTCAATAATCCATGAGCCACGCCCGCTGAAGTGGTTATCTTGGATGAGGTTGTTATTGACGGTTTGCTTGAGCCGTACAGCCGCCCCGATGACATGGACGTCGTTGTTCGCAATGATGTTGTTGTGGGCATCTTGCAGGCCAAACCCCGACTGCATACTGCGGATGTTGTTGTCGTGAATGCGATTGTCACTGGATTCGTTGTAGATGAACATCGCGTAACGGTCAGCGCTCTTGATGACATTGTCGTGGATGTCTGATTCTCTCACATCGTCCTTCAGGCGAATCCCATAGCGGTGCTTGCCTTCAATAACGTTGTTGCGAACAATGTTGCCAACCCCACCTTCCAATACAATTCCGTCCAGGTTGTTCCACATATGGTTGCCTTCAAGAATGTTGTTGTTTGAAGGCACTGGGAACTGATAACGTGGGATACGGGTTAGGTCAATGACCTTGCCGTCGTCAATCATGATGCCATGACCGGCGTTATTGTAGGACAGGTTGTTGCGAATGACGTTGCGGTCACAACCACGCGAGAAGATGATGCCATGCTTGCCGTTGTCGTAAGCTTCGTTTTCCTCAACGATGAAGTCGTTACTGAAGTCATGCGGGTCGAAGCCATAGGATAAGTTGTTTCGCCACACGTTATGACGCCACACCATATTAACGGCCTCGAAGGAGTAGGCACCAAAGTAGTTGTAGGCATATTCAGAGTTAAACGAGGTACCTTCGCTAAACTCAATCACAGCGTTAGACTGGAAGCCCTTCCAGGAAGCCCCCGACGTTGTACCCTCTTCAAAGCCTAGATAGTAGAAGCCAGCATGGTTGATGTCCATGCGACCGCCCCTCACCTCAACCCAAGGGCGTCCATTATCAATCCGAATTCTCTCTGCATTTTCAATCGGATCCCAACCAACAAACTCCACCCGCTTCCCAGGTAGACCTTCGATGTTGATAATGCTGCGATGGCCCGTCACGCTGCTCATGGCGTCATCAGTAGACATCATGAGCAGGCGGTGTACATCTCGATGCGTGATGTAAAGGGTTGCGTCACTAACAGCGTTGAGGTGCGCTTTAAGCAGGAAAGTGTCTTCCCCGGCAGGCTCAAAAATGGTGGGGTACCGTGCAATGAGTTCACTGAGTCTGTACGGAAGCGCACGTCCAGGCACCACAAGGTTTAGGTACGAACTTGTCCGATCCCGCACAACAAATGGCGCGTTCCATTCGTTCTCTACAGCCGTCACTTCAACAAATTCGTTGTTTTCGATGACGTTGTTTAGGCCCCAACCTTCTTCCAGTTCAAACACTTCAACATCCGTCTCTAGCCCGCTTTCCGCATTGTAGGAGCCGGAGTTATTCTCGACGTGATACTCGTTGCCTTTGATGTCAATCCACGAATCGACAACCATCTCGTTGGTGCCAATAAACGTGTTGTTGCTGACCAAGCCCCCTGTCGTGCCTTCCTTGATGTCAATGCCCTCGGCGGGGACGCGTGGGCCTATCAGATTACCGATGATTTGGTTGTTGTCACTGGCATCGGGTTCACCATTGGTGTATTCGCCCCAGTTGTCAACGGCGCTACCAATGTAGATGCCCTCACCGAACGCTGGCTGCACTATCCCGGTGTCACGAATCCAGTTGTAGCGAACGATGTTGTCGGAGCTAAATGAGCGCAGATGCAGACCCTCGTCACCAATATCGTAGATTTCTACGCTTTGAATGATATTGTGATTCGCGCCATCTGCCATAATGCCTTTTGCGAAGTGACGGATAGAGAAACCTGATATCACCCAATAGTCTGCCATTAGATGGAGGCCGTAATCAGTTTCGAGCGACTCCCCTTCGATAATGGCACCCCGTTCGCCGTACAGGGTGATGGGTCTTCTGTTCGTTCCGTCTACTGTGATTTCAAAATTCCCGTTGTACACCCCATCCTGAAGATAGATGAAGTCTCCGGGTTCTGCATTGGCCAACGCTGCGGTCAGCTCTTCCGACGAGCTAACATCGACACGACGGTCATATCGAAAATCGAACGGCGTCAGCCCTTCGCTAAGCTTTTGTTCCAAAACCATCAGTGAAGGCAGTTCTGCCGGGTTGATGCGATCTTGGTTGCGGACGAGACGGTCGATTTCGACCATTCTTGTCCATTGATCGGCCTTGAGTTGGATCAAGTATTCGCGAAGTTCTGGGTCAATCTTAGGGCCGATAGCCTCCACCTGCCCATCAACAGGAATGAAGACGGCGAAGAGGGCTACCAAGCAAAGACCTAACAATAAGCGGGTTTTCATACGACTTGCCTTTTTGCTTCAGCTTCACGTTCACTGATATTCCCCATAGCCGCTACATCAC
>CAWUJQ010000213.1:0-7953 GCA_963922445.1 uncultured bacterium | reverse complement strand
GCGTGTAGGTGGGCAAAACTCATAATGCCAATGCGCAGCGGTTTCATGCAAATACCTCCAGGGGTGTGATGGTCACAGGCTTGCCCGTCTGCGCAGATTCGCGTGCAGCCAGTGAGATTTGCAGGCCACGCAGCGCGTCCAATGGGGTGACGCGGAAGGGTTCGTCATTCACGACAGAACGGTAAAAGTGTTCGACCTCGGCAGCCCACGGGTCTTGGTTGAGCGGGCTTCCGGGTAGAGCAACATCGCTCGTCGTTCCGGTAGCGAGCTGGTGCATATGCAGTTGAATGGGCATCGTCTTGTCGCTATCCCACTCAATGAGGCCGCCGTCGCCTGCAACCTCTGCCCGCACACTGAACATCGGCACCGGGTAAGCCCAACTCCCCTCAATGTGAGCCATTGCGCCGTTATCAAAGCGCAGGATTGCCAAGCCATGATCCGCCAGTTGGTCAGGATTTTGGCTGCGGATCGTTTTGGTGAACACGCGCACAACCTCGCCCTTAGCCAGCCAGCGGCTCATCTCAAAGTCGTGGATCATCAGGTCAACCAGCATGCCACCGGACTTTGCCTCGTCCATGAACCAGTTATCAGCAGCTTTCTGTGGACGATATGACGCCCGCGTCATCCGCACCACTTGCGGCGCGCCCACCTGTCCGGCTTCAATCGCACCTTTGATAGCAACGTACTCCGGGAAGAAGTGCAGCACCATGCCGACGAAGAAGCGCACCCCGGCCCGCTCACATGCGGCGATCATCTCTGCGCCGTCTTCAACGGTAAGGGCAATCGGCTTTTCACAGAAGATGTGTTTGCCAGCGGCGGCGGCCTGCAACACCATCGTTTTGTGTAAATGTGTGGGCGCACAAATGTCGATCACATCGACATTGGTCAGCAGTGCGGCGTAGTCATCGTAAGCGCGTGCGCCAAACTGCGCCGCGAGTTCACCCGCACTGGCCACGTCTGACGCCACGACGCCGATCACTTCCGCGTCTGTGTTTTGCCAGCCGGGGGCATGGGCATACCCCATTGACCCGGCCCCAACAATTCCGACTTTCATATGCTGTCTCCTGTTTAGTCTGGGTTGGCAAGCTGCGCCCATTCAGCGTCGGTGAGCGCTCGATTGAACACGGCAATGCGTCCAATCACTCCATGAAAGAAGTTACCCGGTTCCCCGCTGCGGCTAACCGCCCCAACTGTGAAATCTGCACCGTCTGTGCCACCGTCATACAGCCCATGTGGATAGTGAAACGGGTTGCGCCCGGCGCGGGTGTCGAGCTGCCCGTCAAGGTAGGCGCGGGCGTATTCGCCATCGTAGCTAAAGCCGACCAGATGCCACGCATCGTAGTTGACCGCCGTTGCACCGATGGCTGCATCCATGCAGTAAGGATGGCCGGGGGTCGGGCCGCCGTGTGACGAGATATGCCCGCCAACCTGATCTTTGCTCTCCCAGATGGGCAAATCCAGGAAGAGGCAGTATTGGCGCTTTTTGCGCGATTCGTCCCACACACCCGCGATGGTTTCACAATCCTGAGTGGGGGGCTGCTGCATCCGCTTGACCCATGCCATAATAGACACCTGCGCGTCCGGGCCATGAATATTCAGTGAGCCAAGCGCTTCACGCGGGATGCGGTACCATTGACCGCGTTCCAGGTACAAACCGCCGCCCGTGAATGTACCTGCATTCACAGCTTGCAGGGTGAAGGTTTCGCTCAAGGACGAGGTAAGCGGGTTGTTGATGCGAAAATCCCAGAGCGCGACCAACCCATTTCGTAGGAATGTGTGTACGATTTTTGACGTGAACATTGCGTTTGGCTTCGTTTGGTTAGAAGGTTAAAACTTGTGGCGAAGCTGCGCTTTGCCCGTTATCATATTCTAAACGTCCCTTAACATGCAAATTGTCGCCCTCTGGGACGGATGTTTACTTGTAAGAGGAGAAATCCCAAAAATGAGAAAAGCACTTAGTTTGTTGATGGTCGTTAGCCTACTGCTGGTCGTCACGTCCATGGCAGCCGCCCAGGACGATGTCATTGAGTTGACGATGGGCAGTTGGCGCACGGAGGACCTGGAACAGTGGGACGCCATCATTGGCGCGTTCAACGAAGAGTTCCCCAACATTCAAATTTCCTTCGAGCCGACCCTCAACACCGAATACGACGCCTCTCTGTTGGCCTCGCTGGAAGGTGGCAGCGGCCCCGATCTGATTACCTGCCGCCCGTTCGACATCAGCCTGGCGCTGTTCAACCGTGAGTTCCTGGGCGAAGTTACCGACATTGTAGACGGTGCGACCACCGAAGCTGGCGACCCGGCATTTGGCCCGGTTGCACGCAGCGGTTGGATTGCCGACGATGGCGAATCCGTTTACTGTGTGCCGATGGCTTCGGTACTGCACGGCTTCTTCTATAACACGGTGCTGTTTGAAGAAAACGGCTGGGAAGTCCCCGAAACCACCGAAGAATTCCTGGCGTTGCTGGCCACCATTGACGAAGCAGGCGTAACGCCGCTGGCAATGGGCACCCAGGACGGCTGGACGAACTGGACAATGGGCTTCCATAACAACGCGCCGAACTGGTACGGCGGTGAAGAAGGCCGTCAGGCATTGATTGCTGGCGATGTTGCCATCACTGACCCCGAATTCACCGAGCCGATGGAATTCGTACTGGCCTGGGAACCGTTCCTGCCGAGCGGGTATGAGTCTGTAGGCTATGCCGATACGCAGCAGTTGTTCCCGCTGGGCAGCGCGGCTATCTTCCCGGCTGGTTCCTGGGATATTCCGCTGTTCCAGGGCGAGGAAGAAGAGGGCTTCTTCCAGTTGTCTGCGTTCAAGCCGCCCGTACCTGAAGCTGGCCAGCAGTGCTACGTCACTGACCATGTGGACATCGGCCTGGGTTATAACCTGAACAGCAGCGAAGAAGCACAAGAAGCTGCGCGCACCTTCCTGACGTGGGTCGCTGGGCCAGAGTTTGCGGCGTTGTACACCAACGAACAACCCGGCTTCTTCTCCCTGAGCGGCTATGACATCGACATCGAAAACCCGGTTGCTGCTGAGATGGCAAGCTGGAAGACGGAGTGTGAGACCACGATCCGCCTGGAAGCCCAGTACCTGTCACGCGGTGAAGTTTCCCCGCGTTTGGAAGCCTGGCGTTTGTTCCCGGCTGCCTTCGCTGGCGAAGTCACTGTAGAAGACATGGCCGCAGAGCTTCAGGGTTACCTGTTCTACCCCGAAGAATAAGCCGTAACTGTCGAGCTGCGTCCAAGTGGCGCAGCTTTACATGGCGATGAATCCATTGGGCGCACGAATATGTGCGCCCCTACCGTTCTCAACGGGTGCGTAGGGGCCGTCGGATGTGACGCCCACCTGCATCTACAATAAGACAAATCGTTACTGTTGGCACAACTCCCCATGAACTCACAAGCCGCCACTCGCAAATCGTTTCCGTTTCACATCATCGTTTTTATTGCGCCTGCCCTTATTTGTTACAGCGTGTTTATGGCCTTCCCGCTGCTGGACTCGCTCCGGTTGAGTACGCTGACGTTTGCCCAAGACGGCTCCGCAACGTTCGTTGGCTTAGGCAATTTCGAGCGGCTTTTCACTGAGGAGTTCTGGTCATTCCGGTTTTGGAACGCGCTGCGCAACAACTTTGTCTTCTTCGGTGTGCATATGGCTGTACAGAACCCAATGGCATTGCTGCTGGCGCTTATCCTCACGCGGCGCGGGCTTTATGGGGTGCCGTTCTTCCGGACGGTGTTGTTTGCGCCCACGACCCTCTCCTATGTGATTGTCGGCTTTACCTGGGCGCTGCTGCTGAGTCCGTTGTGGGGTATTTTACATGAGCCGCTGACCGCGATTGGCTTGCCAACGCCGCTGCTTGGCCGTGCAGACACGGCCCTGGTTACGGTCGCGCTGGTGAGTGTGTGGCAGTTTATCGGGCTGCCGATGATGCTGTTTGTGGCCGCGCTGTTGGGCATCAATGAAGAACTAATTGACGCGGCACTAGTTGATGGTGCGAATGCCTGGGGCGTGTTCTGGCGGATCAAGTTCCCGCTGATTTTGCCGACTATCGGCATTGTGAGCCTATTGACGTTTGTGGGCAACTTTAACGCGTTTGCGCTCATTTACACGATGCAGGGCAGCACTGGCGACCCGAACCTATCCACAGATATTCTGGGTACGTTTTTCTTCAGGACGGCGTTTGGGGCGGGGGGTGCATCTGAACCGAACTTTGGCATGGGCACAGCCATTGCGACGATGATGTTTTTTATCATTCTGACGATTGTGATTATTTACTTGTACGGTGTCCAGCGGCGGCTGGTTCGCACGGAAGCTTGAGGACAACCTAACGATGCAAAAAGCACAAGTCAATCCAACCGCAGCCCAATCCGAACAGGACATCCCGCGTGGGCGTTTGTTTTCTGTAGACCGGGTGATGAACCTGCTTGGCTATGGGGTTCTTATTCTGTATTCGCTCATCGCGCTGTTCCCAATTGGGGTTGTTGTGATTAACTCGTTTAAGTCACGGCGGGCTATCTTCTCAGACCCGTACAGCCTCCCAAACCCGATTGACTGGGAGGGATACATTACAGTATTTGAGCGCACGAACTTCATTCGCTACTACTGGAACAGCTTCTTCATTACTGTGACGATGCTGTTTCTGGTACTGCTGTTTGGCAGCATGGTGGCCTATGCCCTCTCCGAGTTTGAGTTCCCCGGCAACCGGCTGCTGGCGCTGTACTTTGCGCTGGGCATTATGATCCCGATTCGCCTGGGCACCGTGAGTATTATCCGCTTGATGCGTGAACTGGGCTTGCAGGGCACGGTGTGGTCGCTGATCATCCTATACACCGCGTGGGGCATACCTATCACGGTGTTTATTCTGGCGGAGTTTATGCGAGAGATTCCACGCGACCTGAAGGACGCCATGCGCGTGGACGGCGCGAGCGAATACCGCATCTACTTGCAGTTGATCTTGCCGCTTGTGCGCCCTGCGCTGGCAACGGTGGCTGTCTTCCATATGATCCCGGTTTGGAATGACCTGTGGTTCCCGTTGGTGCTGGCGCCAGACGAAAGCACCCGCACCATTACACTCGGTGTGAGTGAGTTCGTCGGCCAATTCCAGACGAACTACAGCGCGCTGCTGGCGTCACTGACGCTGGCGATGGTACCCATATTGATCCTGTACGCGATCTTCTCACGCCAGTTGATTCGCGGCATCAGCGCAGGCGCGGTGAAAAGCTAATGACATTGAGCATCACGCAATATCACAATTACGTTACGGCGCAGCTTGCCCGCATCGTTGAACAGGAAGCGGACAACATCCGTAAGGCAGCGGAAGCGGTTGCCGAGGCGATTATGAACGACCGTGACTTTTTCACGTTTGGCAGCGGGCATTCTGAACTGGTCGCACGGGAGGCGATGTGGCGCGCTGGCGGACTGGCACCCGCAACCGCGATTTACGATCATACAGGCGGGGACATGGAGCGGCTGGAGGGTGTGGCAGAGCTAATTTTGGGTCACTACACGCTGCGTCCCGGCGGCGTAATGATCGTCATTTCCAACAGTGGGGTGAATCCGGTGCCTATCGAAGCGGTGCAGGTTGCCAAACAAGCCGGGCTGACCACGGTTGCCATGACCGCCCTCGAACACAGTCAGGCAGTGCCATCACGTCACAGCAGCGGCCAAAAGCTGTACGACGTGGCCGATATCGTCATCGACACGCACACCCCACGCGGCGACAGTGCCCTACCATTAGCAAGTGGGGTTAAAGCCGGGGCCACTTCGACGCTGGCCGGGGTATTTATCATGGAGGCGATTACAACAGAAGCCGCTTTCATCATGGAGGAACGGGGTTACACGCCGCCGGTGATCGTCAGTGCGAACGTGCCAGAAGGTGACGCCCATAACCTTGACCTCAAGCAGCGCTACTGGTCGCGCCACGCGCGCTATGTGATTGACACGGCTGACCTGAAACCCGATGACCCAAGCTGAAATCCGTAACCTGCCCGATGCAGGGCTAGACATGCTGCTGAGCGCAGCGCTCACGACGACGGCTCCGGCGATTGTGCTGGCTGTGATGCACGGCGGGCAAAGAATCTATCACCGGGCGTGGGGTGATGCAGAGCTAGGCACTTATTTTGATCTGGCGTCAATTACGAAGACGTTCGCGGCAACCGCATTTCTATCACTGGTGAATGCGGGCAAGGTCAAGCTGGACTCCCCCGTTGTGGATGTTATCCCGGAGTTTGGTGAGGGTGGGATGCGGGCATTTGGCGGTGGGTATGATCCACACACGAAACTAAAGCACCCCACCCCACCTGACAAAATCGGCCAGATGGTAGACCCCGCGCAGGTGACGTTCCGGCAGTTGCTAATGCACACGTCTGGTTTGCCCGCGTGGATGCCTGTTTTTGAGCTTACACAACCACCACCCACGCCCACGTCGGGTTTGGCCGAGCGCATAGACACGGCTCATCACCAAACCCCGACAGTGCAAACGGTATACGACTCACCGTTTATTGACCACCCCGGCGAATCATTTTGCTACAGTGACCTGGGATTTATGCTGCTCGGTGAGGCCGTCACGCGGCTGTACGGCACATCACTTGATACGGCCATCCGCGACTTGGTGACTGAACCACTGGGTTTACAAACGCTGACATTCAACCCGGTTGTGAACGGCATCCCGCGTGAGCAAATTGCGCCAACGGAATACGATGCCGACTGGCGCGGTGAGCGGGTGTGGGGTTACGTCCATGATGAAAACGCTTATGCAATGCGCGGCGTGAGCGCTCATGCGGGTCTGTTTGGCACCGCTGCGGACGTGGCGCAATTCGGGCAGGCGTGGCTGCATCCGGATCGCTACGACTGGGCTATCAACGACGATATTCGCAAGGCAGCGTGGACGGACACAGGCAACAAGTACGGCCTCGGCTGGGTGCATTACAACGGCAGCAGCTACGGGCATACCGGCTTTACGGGCACGCTGCTCCGGCTTGACCCGCAGACGGGGTTGGTCATTGCGCTGCTGACGAACCGTGTTTATTACGGGCGCGAACGGGCTGCCATCAATACACTACAGCAGAACGTGTGGGACATCATCGCCCGTGAGGTGGCAGCATGAGCGAACCGCTTTACATCGGCATTGACGGCGGCGCGAGTACGGTTCGCGTGGGCGCTTACACCCGGCAGGTGACCCCACTAGCTCAGGTCACCCAGCCGCACAGCGTGAATCCGAGTGGCATTGGGCGCGACCTGGCCGCACAGCGCTTACAAGATGCGCTGCGGGCAGTAATTGCAGAGCTTCCCGCTGATGCACACATCAAGGCGGTAGGGGCGGGTATTGCGGGCGCGGACTCGCGCTATGCCGGGGATTGGGTGCGGGAAACGGTTAGCGGTGTGCTGCCAAATGCGGAAATCTTTCCGAGTGCGGACTATGAAGTAGCGCTTGTGGGCGCAACAGGTGAGCGCTATGGGGTGCTGTTGCTTTCTGGCACGGGCAGTTCGTCATTTGGCATCAACCGGGATGGCGCGTCGGTTGTGGTCGGTGGGTGGGGCTACCGCATCGGGGACGAGGGCAGCGGCTACGAACTCGCAGAAGAAGCCATCCGGCGGCTAACACATGCAATTGACGGACGCCGCCCGCCAACCCCACTCACCGAACGACTAATGGAACATATTGGGCTAGAAAATCCGCGTGATGACCTGCTAGAGTGGACGTATCACACGGCGGCCCATCAGGACATTGCGGCGTGTGCGCGTGTGGTAGTGGAGATGGCTGGCGATGGCGATTCCGAAGCGCTGGCGCTCGTGGATGCATCTGCGGGGCACCTGTACGACCACTATGCCGCGATTGTGCGGCAGTTGGATATGCAAGACCCGCCGATCGGTTTTGCAGGCGGGCTGTTGACGGCAGACACAGCCCTGGCACACGCCCTGGCCGCTAAACTCGGCCTGGATGCCCC
>CAWUJQ010000212.1:0-7953 GCA_963922445.1 uncultured bacterium | reverse complement strand
CTCTCCCGTGCCCTTCTTGAAATTACTGCGGCTGCTCTAGCGCAGTACCACACGCTCCCCTTATATAGACCCGAAATCGTGATCGTGATGCGCCACGTATAGGCTTAAAACCACAGCGAACAGCATTAGGGCTGTAACCACTAAAAAGACCACAATGCCCGAAACCGTACCGACGGCTGCCCCTTGATTGATATACTCCAGGATGGGTTGATCTATTCGATCAATTAAAACTTTTTGGATCCAGACAAAGTAGACCACGCCAAACAGGAAAATGTAAATGCTTCGCAAACGCCACACAATGGCCTGGAAGTGAGTGATCGGTGCCTTAGAGTACAAAAGGTTGTCCACGAGGGCACTATCAACGTATGGTCGATATTGCATCTCTTGAGGTTCCAGAGCGATTTGATTAATCAATGGGGCAATGTAGTGTTGTTCCATCTTGCGGACGCGCTGCTTTATCATTTCGTAGATTTGGAATCGCCGCGCTTCAATGAGCAAAAAAACGGTTAAAAGCAGGCCATTACCCAGCAAAATAATATGACTTGCATCCGGGCTGGAAAACGCAAACGAGACTAAACCACTGGTCACCACAACCGCACCACTGATGGTGACATCCAAGCGCGAACGCAGCGCCATCTCGCGCCCTGTTTCTGATCGATAAAGATGAATCATAAAGGTTTGGATGTTACCCATTGATTCCATCTGTTCCTTGATAGTTTTTTCGTCCATGTTTATATCAGTCTCTGTTCTCAGATAGGTAGTCTAGTCAGTAAGTTGAGTTAGCGCAGCTTGCCGTGGCACTTCTTGAACTTGATCCCACTGCCACATGGGCACGGAACGTTGCGCCCGGCCTTGGCAAATGCCGCTTCTCGTACAACATCCAACTGCTGCATATGCGCCACCACATTTGCTGGCGAACGGCGGTGCGCCAGTTCATCGGCCATAAAACGCATCGGCTCGTCAATGTGTGTGAAAAATGCCTTGTAGCCTGCGCACAGGTAGTTAAGGCCGGGGTCGCCGGTGGGGGTGTTGATGATGCGGTTTTTGGGGCAGCCGCCGTTGCACACAAACCGCACCTCGCACTGACGGCAGTAGTCCGGCAGGGTATCGCGTTTGGCCAGCCCAAAGTCGCGCTGCTTATCCATGACGACAATCTCGGTCAGCGGAATTTCGGTAATGTTGCCGAGCTTATAGGCGGGTTCCACATAGTGATCGCACGAGTACACATCCCCGTTGTGTTCCATTTCGAGGGCAGTGCCGCAGGTTTCCTCAAAGATGCATAGGCCGGGGCTATTGCCCGTCCACGCCGCGAGTGCAACGTCAAAGATTTGCACGAAAACTTGCCCCACGTCGCGCCGAACCCACTCGTCAAAAATCGAGATCAGGAATTGGCCGTACTGCTCCGCGCCGACGGAGCGCTCTGTCACATCCGTGCCTTCCTGGTATCCGGTATCATTGTCACGTTCGACAATCGGAATGAACTGCATGAACTTCGTGCCGACCTCGTCACGGAAAAAGCGGTAGATGTCGAGTGGGTAATCGGCATTGGCCGCGTGTACCGTCGTCAGGATATTAAATTCGACCCCGTGCTGTTGCAGCAGCCGGATACCGTTCATGACACGGTCGAACGTCGGCGCGCCGCCCTTGTCAACGCGATAGGCATCGTGGAGCGGCTTCGGCCCGTCCAGGCTGACACCGATCAGGAAATTATGCTCAGCAAAGAACTGGCACCATGCATCGTCTAGCGTGACGGCGTTCGTCTGGAGTGTGTTGTAGATGCTCATCCCAGGCTTTTTGTGCTTTTGCTGGTAACGGACAGCCTGCTGGTAGAAGTCCAAACCCATCAGCGTGGGTTCACCACCTTGCCACGCGAAAGTCACCTCTGGGATGTGCTGCGCGTCAATAAACTGCCGGGTATATTCTTCCAGCAGGGTCTCACTCATGCGGAAATCACTACCCGGATACAGCCGCTCTTTGCTCAGGAAGTAGCAGTATTTGCAGTCCAGGTTGCAGATGGCACCGCGCGGCTTGGTCATCAAGTGGAAGGCACGGGGGTTCCAGGAATCACTCATCTAACGCTCCTTTATCAGTGTGTACGGTCACCGAAACGATCGGGCAAATTGTGCAGACTGAGACATTATCCTACGCTAATCATATTCGCTGTCTACTTCCCCATCATCACCATCAGCCCACACGTTGTTACCGAAGGGGGCAGCATTTGGTGGGGCGTGTTGTCGTGAATTAGCGGGCAAATGCTGCTCTGGCAGCGTCACATCCTGAACCTGATCGAATGTTAGATAGCGAGCGGGAACTGCAAGGCGTAAACCGTGCCGATCAATAATGCGGTTGATCTCCAGGTTTACGACCATGCGCTCGGTAAGGGCTTCTGCGAAGTTTGGCAGGGTCACATAGCATCGAATGAGGATATTGAGCGCGCTGCTGTCATATTCAGTAAACAGCGTGAGGACTGACTCGGACTCCACATGCTCTCGCCCCTGGAGCATCTCTCGCACTTCGCTGGTAAACACTTCAATCTGCTCTGCCGTGGTAGTAACGGGTAACGCGACGACAAAGTTGAACCAGCGTTTTTCCAATCGAGACCAGTTCTTGACAGGTTCGTGGGCCATGGTGCTGTTGGGCACAACGTTCAGACTCTGGTCAAGGCCGCGTATTTTGACTGACCGCAGTCCGATGTCTTCCACGATGCCTTCAGTGGTAGGTGTGACGATGTATTCGTCCAGCACAAACGGCTTATCATAGGCAATCATAATAAACCCGATAAGGTTTTTGATCGAATCCTGAGCGGCGAACGAAATCGCCAACCCGCCAATGCCAAGGCCCGCAAACACAGTTGTCAGGTCAATACTCCAGGTTCGCGCGATGGAGATCAGTGCGATTAAGAAAATTAATGCGTTCGTCAAGAATCGCACAAGGGGTAGCACCATGCGATCAATGTTAATGTGCAGAATGCCTTTGAGCCTGGTGCTGGAGGCCATGATTGCCTTGGCTAGCTCATAGATGAGCCTAAACGCGGTCAACAGAAAGATCGTCAGGGCGATATTGTCGACAAACGTTGCCAAACGCTCGTTCTGGACAAAGAAACTCGTAAACGTGTAGACAATCAGCGTTTGCAAGGCGTGACTGACAAAATTGTTAACGGACTTTTCGACCACTGTGACGATATATTGCTTTGACTCATCCAGACTGCTTTTGACCAACCATAGGGTCAGGCGGGCAATTTGCTTGCGCAGCAGCCACATCACAAGCAAGCTGATGACGATAGCAATAACAGCATTTTGGTGCTGTAGCAGCGACATCTGTATTGCTTCTAAAGATTTCACAATGATTTAAACCTCGTGATATGGGTTACAGACTGCACACCGCAGCATGTTGCACGCACCGGGGGAGGGGCGGGGCCGTAACCCCGCCCAATACGATTAAACCTTTTGTCCCTCGGCCATTTTCTCGACGAGCATCATCATCTTCTGGGCCGTTTCCGCACCAGAGTTCTGATTCTGCCCGGTGACGACACGCCCATCAACCACGGTGATGTCAGCCAAAAAGTCAACATAGGCGGTGTTGCTGTTGTACTTTGCGCCCGCTTTACGCAGTTCAGTTTCGGGGTGCATCGGCGTGATGGTAATACCCAACTCGCTAATCTGCTTGTCGCTCACGCCAGTGGCATTACGCCCCTCTAGCAGCGGCTTGCCGTTTTCATCCTTCGCATTGAGCAAGCCCAGCGCGCCGTGGCAAACCGACCCGACGACCGCGTTGTTGGCATAAGCTTCGGTGGTCTTCTGGCCCAATACCTCGGAATAACCCAGGTCATAGGATGCGCCCCAACCGCCAGCCATAAAGACGATGTCATAGTCCTTAAAGTCCAGGTCCTCGATGTTGAGTGAGTTTTCCAGCTTGTTCATTGCTGTTTTATCGGCCAGGAAGCGTTTGTCATACGGGGTTGGGATGGGCCAGCTAACCGTTTGTGGGTCAATCGGAATGTTGCCGCCCTTCGGGCTAGCCAAGTCAACATCCATCTTAGCATCTAAGAACTGGTAGTACGGCACAGACAGTTCCGATAGGGCAACGCCAGTCTTCATGCCGGTATCGCCCAGGTCTCCGTGATTGGTGCCAATGACGAGCGCCTTCTTCCCAGGTAGGTTGAACTCGCGGCCCTTGTAGTGGGGGTGTACGCCCAAAACGTGGATCACCCATGGCGTTGCGAAGTAATACAAGACACTCGTGGCAATCAGGGTGATAATCCCGGCGATGCGCCCAACAAAGGTAAATATGATCGCTGAGACGATCAGCCCAGGCAGAGCAAGTGCTGCGACCAATTGTTTTACTTTGTTCTTCATGTTTTCACCTCTCCTTTGGTGTATGTGGGTGATTTACACTGCGCTCTCTCCACAACGCAGTGGCTGCGCTTAACTCGGTTGTGCGGAGGCATGTTTGCCTCCGCTTCCGAAATCAAGCCGCATTGGATGTTAGGCTGTCGTCTTGTTCTGTTCTACCCGCTTTGCCAGTGCTTGCGCCATCGCCTCATACCGCGGCGGCATGTTGCCGTCCAGGTACCCGCCAACGACAGGCAGCAGCGGCCCGGTGAATGACTCTGCGATGACCACACGGGTGCGGTTTTCGGTCATGGGTATCAGGTTGACGCTAAATACGGGGGTCAGCAAGCCCAGCGGCACATGGTCTTCCCACTCGAAGTGGTGCGGCTTGCGAACAATCTTCACGGTTGCTGGCAGCGCCATTGGGATAAATGTGGTCTCTACGCGCAGGCTGCTCCCTACGGTCAGGTTGCCTTCCACGTTGCTCAGTAGCGGGTTCCAGGACTTATACGATGCAAAGTCCGTTACGACATCCCAAATTTGATCTGGCGTGGCGTCAATGTCTACAGTTGCGCTGTAAGCCTTAGAAGCCTCTTCAGCACCGATCATCATGTTGACCCTGTGTTGCAGGCTGCGCAGTTGGCCAAACATGACACCGCCGATGAAACTGGCAGACGCTGCATTGATGGTGCTCGGGTCAGCTAACCGTCTGATGACCGGGGAATCAGCAGCGAAAACCAGCAAGACATACAATCCCAGAATGAGGGCACCCGCGATGTCCATCTTGGGAATAACAAGGCCATGATCTTCATCCCATCCGATCACGGTGGAACGGCTGAAGAAGAAGTACCCTACCGCAATACCCCCCACCAGTGCGCCGAGGGTGCCAAGCAAGAGCGCCCCCTCGAAGATGATTTGGTACAGAGCGATTATCGCCGTCAACACAACAACAAGCGTGAAAAACTGCTGGCGCCGCTTGATGCCAGGGGTAAGCGGGTTGTGAGTTACTGCCTCCGGTGCCGTGTAGCCCTGGTCGTAGGCTTCGGTGCTGGGGAACTGTATTTCTGGCGGGTTGGTGCCGTGAATCTCCATCACCTCAAGCAGCCGGTTGTGCAACCGCCGCCGTTCTTCGGCATACTCTGGCGCGAAGTTCTTCGGGTGGGCCAGGTTTACCGCCTCATACGGGTCGTCTTTCAGGTTGTACATCTCGTATTCAACCGGGCTACCTTTGAACGGGTCGTAGTAGACGGCATACTTCCAGTCTTTTTCCACGATTGCGCGGATGCAGTTAGCACCTGTTACCGGGAACGCATCATCTTCGTAAGTGAAGTGCAGGTGGTCCTGAACTTCGGCTGAGGAGTCTTCCAAAATCGGCGTCAGGTCGTGCCCGCGGAAGTTGAAGCGTTCGATGTTCGGTACATCGACAATCGACGCCAGGGTGGGCAGAACATCAATTAGTGACCCGTACGATTCGGTCGTCTGCGGCTCTGGGAACAATTTGGGGTTAGAGAAGATCAGCGGCACGTTGAGCGTTTCGCGGTAGGCGTTGTAGAACTTCTGGACCATCGCGCCGTGCGACATAGCAAGCTCGCCGTGGTCTGCCGTGCGAACGATGAGCGTGTCTTCCGTATAGCCATTCGCGTCGAGTGCATCCAGCACTTTACCGATTTGCTTATCGACCTCGCGGCACAGGTAGGCGTAAAAGCGGGCATAGTTGCGTTGCCGTTCGCGGGTGCGCATCTGCCCCGTCACAATTTGGGCAAGGCGCCTAACCGAGCCGTGAACGGAGGGCTTTTGCGAGATGTCTTCATCCACCGTCGGCGGCAGGTCAATCGGTAGGTCCTTAAAGTCCTCCAGCTTATAGCCACCCTGTTCGTACATGGGTCGGCGGGCAGTAATGGCCTGAATCCCACGCCCAGGGAAAGACTGCACGTCGTGCGGGTTCACCAAACCAACGAGCAGGCAAAAGGGCTTGTCGCCGTCATAGGTATTGATGAAGTTCACCGCGCTCTGCCGGTACTGTTCATCTTTGGGCATGTATTCGCCAGCAGCCGTCCCGGTGCCATCCACAAAACGACCGTCGTTGTTGATGTTGCCACCGCCGAAGTCGGTCAACCCCATTGGGTCGCTCATATCCGGTGGATTCCACCCGTGGAAGCCGTAACGTTCTTCCATGAAGGTCACATCGTCGTCGGACCAGTACATCCGCTGCTCTTCACTGTTCCAGTTGACCGGGCGCGAGAGGTGGAACTTCCCCTTCATTACGACATGGTACCCGGCTTCTGCCATGACTGTGGCAATGTTGGGGAGATCGGGTGACAGTTGCGGCGTGCGGCTTTTGGCCTTGTCTTCCGGGTCATCGCAGAAAAGCAGGTTTTTGACGCCGTGCTGTGCTGGGTACAACCCCGTCATCAGTGTGGCACGGCTGGGGGTACAGGCGGCGGTGTTACACTGGGCATTTTTGAAGGCCAGCCCATTTGCCATCAGGCGGCTGCGCGACTTGAGGTTTTCCTCCGCCCAGCCCTCCGGCCAGTGCATGACCTCGCGTTCCTGGTCTGTAAAAATGATGACGATATTCGGCTTTTTCTCTAAGTTCTTTAGTGCCATTCGTGGTGAGACCTTTCTCTTCGTGTGGCTAGTTCCGACTGGGCGATGACTTCGCAAGCATGGTGGGCCGCCCTAGAGGCAGCGCAGATACCCCTATCTTTGGGGTCCAGTTCAAGGCTAGGGCCATCGTGGACTTCATTGGCCAAGTAGATTATTACTAGCAATCCTACTTGTGGAGTCGCTGGTTCCCCGTGGCTGTGAAGCCCGATTCAACGATGGTGACGGCATCCAGGTTGCCCCAGACGCAAGCGGGAATTCGGCTCACGACGAGCATAAACCGAATACGGGTGATTTCGACCAGTGCCGCGCACCATCCTCAGTTTGTTTCCGATTTATACGGTACCGCGAAATAGTTTATCGCATTTCGTGGATGCCATAAAACGCTTGGTTCGCAGCATGAATGAAGTTATCTTTACGTAGGTTAAGTGTCAAGAAATTGTGCGCATGTTGGCGCAATATGACGCTAAGTTGGCGTTTTATGACCCCAACGCCAGAGTAGAAGGCACGTATTATTAACCTTGTTGTGAATTATGTTCCATCGCTCGATTAATCAAAGGGAGTCCTCAATTTGAAAGCAAAGATCAATAACAAAGAATACACGTTTGAGGAAGGCATACCAGAAGCCGCTGTTGACCTAATCCGCCACAAGGCAGATTTAAAGGGCACCAAGCAGGTCTGCGGTTCCGGCGTGTGTGGTGCGTGCACGGTGCTGGTTGATGGCACACCGATGGTGAGTTGTTTGCTGCCTTCGCGTCACCTGGAAGGTAAAGACGTACAGACGATTGAGGCCTTCAGCGGTGAAAACCTGCATCCGGTGCAGCGGGCACTGATGGCACACGACGGTTTGCAGTGTGGTTACTGCACACCCGGTTTTGCCATCGAAGGTATTGCTTTCTACGACCGCTGGCGCGCAGCACACGGCACCGAACGCCCGTCTCGTGATGAAGTTGCCGAAGCCCTGGCCGGTCACCTGTGCCGCTGCGGCGCTTATGCCGGCATCTACGAGGCAATGCAG
>CAWUJQ010000211.1:0-7959 GCA_963922445.1 uncultured bacterium | reverse complement strand
GGCTGGCGTGGGCGCTGTGGCTGAGCCTGGTGATTTTGACATTGAGCGGCGCGGCCCGTGGCGAGACGGCGCGGGTGTGGTCGTTTTTTACGCCATTTGTGCTGGTGGCTGTGAGCGCGCTTGTCATGGGCAATCGCGGTAGCTGGACGCTATTAAGCGCGTCACTGGCGGCGATGTTCATGGCCATTACGCCGACGTGGGTTGTTTTTGGCGCGGAGGAAATGCCGCCCATGCCCCAACCGACCCGCTATGTGCTGCCCATGTTCAGCAGCACGCAAATCGACTTTGACGGCCAAATGGCGCTCACGGAGTGGGATGTGGTGAGCTATGTGCAGGGCAACCGGGTGATTGTCTGGTTGCGGTGGCAGGCCGCCCAACCCATGACTACGCCCTACTGGTTCAGTGCGTTGCTTGTCGGGCCAGACGGCGCGCCTGTGGGCGAGTCGGTAATTTGGCAGGGGCAGCAGACAGACTATCCGACGACGTGTTGGCAGCCCGGTGAGGTGGTGACGGACAATGTCACGCTCACGATGCCGGATGATGCCGACGCGGGTGACTATTGGCTGAGCCTGGCTGTATTCGCAGATGAAGCTGACCCCTCGGTGCGGCTGCCCGTCACCTTGCCGGATGGCACCCAGGATACCCAGGTCGGCCTTGGGCCGATTCCGCTGCCGTAGCTTACGGGCTAGATCAACAGCCGCACGGTTAGCGCCGCCGCCTCGAAGTTTTCTGGGCCAATAATCCACACGGCGATGAGACTCATCACAAAACCAATCACCGAGACAAAAAACGGCCCGGCGGCGCGATCAAAGTGCATAACCAAAAAGATGAAGCTCACAAACGGGATGAACAGCCCGCCAAGCCCCCACAATATGGACGTTTGGAACATCACAACCAACAGCCACAGGCTGCCCACGATACTGATGATGCCGCCCCCGTAAGCGACTGCGATGAGCAACTCTTCCATGTGCTTTTCTCTCTTTGATTGGCGCTTGAACAATGTGGATTACAAGACCCAGTATAAGCACCATATTAAGTTAATGCGAATTGGTGCAGATGTTATGTGGCTTTATCTCGGCCCATTGGCACTAGGAATAGAAGGTGATGTTTCAGATGCCGCATTTAGTCATTTTGCAGATGCAAAGGCAATTGTACTGTAACCGTAGTTTGCCGCCCCGGAATGCTGTGGATGGATAGCTTGCCATTGTGCAAGCTTGCGATGCGTTTGGCCAAATACAAGCCAAGGCCAATCCCCTGTTGTTCGTTCATACTGCGGTTGAACTGAGTAAATGGCCCGATGGCGTCAATTTGTGCTTGGGTCATGCCGAGGCCATAATCGGTAACAGTAATCGTAGCCACGCCGTCAATCTGTTGGGCGACGACCTCAACGGGGCTGCCAACCGGAGAGAACTTAAACGCGTTGTCAATGAGTTCGCCCACAACGATCACGAATTGCTCTGGTGCAATGGCAACCCGAAACACATCCTGGCTAATCTCTAGGTCATTAGTTCTTCCAGCTTGTGTGGCCGCCCCAACTGCAATGCCTTCGATTTGGCCAGTAGAGGCGGTAGATAAGGGGGGTATGGTCTTGTTATTTGCGGCTAGCTCCACTTGAGCGTAGTTTAGCACGCGCTCAACCACCTGGTGCAACCGCTTACCCGAGTTGGCAATGGCCTCAATCATCTCAGCGTGTTCCCCTGGCAGGGAGGCAATATCTTCTTTTAACAGCCCACTGTAGCCCATAATCACCATAAGCGGCGTTCGCAGCTCGTGCGGCATTGCGTAGGTTAACCCCTGTGTGATGCGGTCAACTTGCCTTTGGTAGACTTGCTTTCGGCGTTGCAGCCGTTTGAGTTGTGTTTGCACTGCAATCAATACTTCGGATGTAAGGAAGGGCTTGGTTAAATAATCACTCGCGCCCAGTTCCATTCCTAATCGAACATACTCACGATCCTCGTTGGCAGAGATCATGATAATCGGCACATCCACGAAGTTCACTTGCTGGCGAAGCTCTGAAAGCACACTGTAACCATCTAGATCGGGCATTGTCACGTCACACAGCACCAAATCAGGCTGTGATTCCGCAGCCAAAACAATGCCTTCTTCGCCATCGGCTGCAAGGCTAACCTGATAGCCTTCTCGCTCAAGTTGAAGCTGGAGCAACGTCCGTATGGAATCGTCGTCTTCAATTACCAGAATGTGTTCGTTCATCTTGAATACCTCAAGGTCTATGCGCTACCTGTACTAAATCGAGAAATGATGTCATTTGGCTCAGCGTAAATTTTTATTTCGCCAGGTTGTCTGCAATGCCCGCAATTGTGAATGATCTGTGTTTGACCATGAGCATACACGCCCCAGGGTTTGGATTGCGAACTAGTACCAGAGTACCTGTAAATCGTTACGGAGTATAACACACCCTAGCGGGAAGTGCGTAAATTTGCTATAACATTTCTAAACTTTACTATTTAGATAGTGCATACTGAAGCAAAGTACACACGCGAGGATTGTCTATTGTGAACAAAAGCAGTATTTTGACCAACGTTGATCGGCTGATGGTCATGCGCGACCTAGCGCTGCTAAACGCACCGGAGGAGCCATTTTTTGATCAGCTAACACAGCTTGCATCAAAAATTGTAGGGACGCCCGTCTCACTCGTCTCTTTGGTGGCCAGTGACTATCAGTTCTTTAAGAGTATGTATGGCGTGCCTGAGCCTTGGAAGTCAAACCGACGCACACCGCTGTCGCACTCGTTTTGCCAGCATGTGGTCACAAGCGGGGAGCCGCTGATTGTGGAAGACGCCCGTGAAGTTGATCTCCTCAAAGACAACAAGGCCATTCCAGACCTGAACGTGATTGGGTACTTGGGTATGCCGTTGAGAACGCCAGAGGGCCGCCAGTTAGGGTCGTTTTGCGTGATTGATAACAAACCGCATTCGTGGACGGCGGACGAAATCGCCGTGATGACTGCGCTGGCTGGATTGGTCAATGCAGAAATTGACGCACGGGCAGTAGCCCGCCGCAACGGGCACTTGCGCGAGCATATCGTGCAGACCGGGCAGCAGCTTACAGCGTTTATTGACTCGGTTGACCCAGGCGCACCCATTGACAAAATCGTTCAGCAAATCGAAGCCTTTCGCGTCAAGTTGGGCCAGCCCGATAAGCACGAAGCAGCCGACGGTGGGGCGGCTAATCGCCAAACGCTGCAATAAGCCTGGGCACCACCCCGTGAGCATTCCCCACGATGCCGTAGTCGGCATGGACAAAAATGGGCGCTTCGGCGTCCGCATTGATGGCGATGAGCAGCTTGCTGTGGGCCACACCCTGCATGTGCTGCGCCGCACCACTAATGCCTACCGCGATGTATACATCCGGCGCAACGGCCTGGCCGCTTTGCCCCACTTGCAGTGCGCTATCAACCCCCGCTGCGTCAATCACGGCGCGGCTAGCCGCAACCGTACCGCCGAGGGCAGTCGCCAGCGGTTCGATGAGCGTAGCAAAGCCGTTTTGTACGCGCCACGCAAAGGCATTCCCTGTGCCGGGGGGCGGCTGGGCGGGATGGTTAAAGCCCAGCCCTTTGCCACCGCTCACAATGATGGGCGCGGTATGAAGTGTGGGGTCGTGTGGGGTGACCTCGCCTGCTGTAATGCCGTGGGCTGGCGGCGTGGTCGCAGCATGTGCTGCCTCACGGAGTTCGTCAACGGCAGACAAATCTAGTTGTGTAAACATCCGTTGGCGGGGTAGTGGCAGGTCAAATTGAGCGCTCAGCGGCCACGTTTCGTCAGGCGGGATGCTAGGCGCAAACGGATTCAACGGCACGGACGGCAGCGCGTTGGGGGTGAGGGCGAGCAGTGCGGGCGTTTGTGCCGTCACCTGGCGGACGCCGCCGGGTACCTGCTGCAAGACGTGTAAGCTTCCATGTTGAACGCTTTGAATCGCCGTGACGCGGGGCACCTGCGCCCATGACGTCGGCAGCAGGGTATGAGCGCGGTTGTACGCTGCCTGTGACATCACACCGACTTCGGCATCTGGGATGCGCCCCATAATCGCTGCGAATGCGCTCAATGGATGCGCCACGCTGACGCCCACTCGATGGACGCCATCCACGGCAGGCAAATGCGTCCCTTCCCCGCAGATGGCCGTCACCGCGTCAAATGATGTGCGGGCCATTTGCACATACGCCGGGACGGACACAGCGGGCAAGTCCGGCGTGATGAACAGCACAGCATTCACGGCATATCTCCCTATAGATTGGGGTGGTTATCGAATTAAAACCGCCCACACTGGATAATGAATCTATAATGCAGAAAAAAGCATTCATTGAGGAGAGACAACTGTGGCTACCGAACGTGAATTGTTACAACGCGCCAAAGAAATGATCCGTGAAAAGCAGTACGACCGGGCGCGTGTGCTGCTCAATCGCATCCCCAACAACAAGGCGGCTATCGTCTATCTGCGCGAGTTAGACAAGATAGACCCCCAACCCACCACCTTTGAAGAGGCCAAAGAAGACCTGCAACACGCCCGTGAGGAAATCCGGGAGGCTGAACACGACCTGCAACAGCAGCAAAACACCTTCGAGCGGGCGGTGCGGGTGAACAGTGCGGTGCTGATCTTTTTTGGGACGCTGTTGGGGTCACTCATCGGGGCGGCAGCGGACTTTGGCGGCGCGGTGGATACTTTTGATCGCTTCCGCAGCATCACCTACCCGGAACTGTGTGTGGTGGGCAGCAGCACCATCCTGGAGCGCGGCCAGGGCATGGCTGCGGAGTGGAAGGACGAGTTCCAGGCACAGGAGAAGCGGCAGGGTGAAGGCGTGCGCGTGACCAACAATCCCGTTGGCTCGACGGCGGGGGTGGCCCTGGCCGCGGATGGCGGTTGTGCCCATGTGTTGGCGATGTCTGAACCGATGACCGAGGCGCAGGAAGAGCGGTTGGCCGCGGGCGGCGTGGACTTGGTGTGCGCGGCAGAAATTGGCTATGACATCGTTGTATTTGTGACGGACATTAACAACCCGGTGACGGTTGCGCCGCTCAACGACCTGAGCGGGATGCTGCTGGGCCGCGTGCAAAACTGGAACCGCCTGAGTACCGCTTATGACGCCCAGGTGACGGTGCTGGCCCGCCAGGAGAGCGGCACAACGGAGGTGGTGCTTAAGAATGTGGCCAACTTCGATAGTCAGGGGGCGCGGGAGTTCCCGCCGTTGGCGAACTACCGCTTTTGCGACAGCAACGAGGACTGCCTGGACTTAGCGCTGAGCACGCCGGGCAGCTTGTATTGGGTGAGCGCGGCCTGGATTCGCACGCAGCCGTCGGAGTACTTCCAGGTGGTGTCCATTGTGGACGGCGACGACATTTCGGTAAACCCGTTAGAGGATGCGGTGGACTTGGATGACTATCCGCGCCCGTTGCAGCGCCCGCTGTATATGTACGTGGTGCAGACGCGCAATACATCTGACGCGCAGCTTGAGCGCGCACGAGACTATCTGCGGTATGTGCGCGGGGTGAGTGGCCAGCAGGTGTTGGAGCGGTACGCGTTTTACAACCACTTCGACCAGCCCACCGATGTAAATGTGCCGTTTCCAGGCGGCTTCCAACCGCTAGGGACGCCCGGTCGCCAGATTTGCCGTCAGGTGTCGTGAGGGCGGTGAACGGATTGGGTGCGGGCGATTACAGCGGTTGCAAGGCCGGACGGCATCTGTTCACCTTGCCGTGAACAGGCGGCATTGCAGATCATCGGGTTTGGCACGCTAAATCCCTACGGCCCGTCATGACCCCGTAGGGACGAGGCCTGCCTCGTCCGCTGCCACCCCACCCCGAAAATCTCACGGATAGGTGAATAGATACGTCGGACGCAGCAGGCTGCGTCCCTACAAAAATGCGCGCGGGTAATGTGGGGACGCGATCTATCGCGTCCGCTGCCTAACCTGACGTATTATTTAATCCTTTTCGTCATCGGCGGCGGCCTTCTGTTCTGCGACCCATTTGATATACCAATTGTCATCTAACCAAGGATTTCTCCCCAAACGCGAGGAATCGTATGGCGGAGTTGCCCAGCTAGGGCGATAAAAATCAGGATGTTCTGAATCTGTGTAACGATTTAGTTCGGCTTCGGCCTGTCCATATCCTGAATCTGGCAATATGGTCCCACTATCAAACTTGGCATTTTCAAAGAGTGCATTTTCTAGGTTTACTTTCAAAAATACACTGCGAGATAGATCAGTATCTACAAAAATAGCGTTTTCCAGATTGCATTCTTGCAGTTCGACCTCAGTCAGATTCGCTCCCCAAAGACTAACGTTTTGTAGGTTGCAGCGATGAATTATAGCCCTCGTCAAATTGCAGCCCCATAAAATCGCATCTGCGAAGTCGGTGTTCATCCAATCAGTTTGTCTGAGGTCAGTATTCTGCAATTTGACTCCTGTTGCGTTCGCACGCCAAAACTGCGAACTGGATACATCCGCATCAGACAGCCAAGTCTCGATAAGTTTTGCATCGTCGAATTTACAGTTTTGCATCCGCGCGCCGTCTAGGTTGGCTTTGGATAAATTTGCAAACCGAAAATCTGTTCCATTCAGGGAACCATCCGTTAGGAATCCACGTTCACGTGCCTCTTCCGCTGCTCTTGCCCCCTCCTGGGCACTCGGACTCCGCATCTCACGGATAATACGTTGCAAGGTTTCCTCGCGCTCTTTCGCCGCTGCCTGGCGCGCCTCCTCTTCCCGTCGATTTTCCTCCCGGCGACGGTTGTACCGCTCGATAATCAACACCGTGATGCCAATACCAAACACCTCCGTGATGATGTTCACCCGGAAGCCCGCGTCGTCGTTGATAAACGGCAGCGTGTTAATCAGCAGTTGCAGCGCAATCAGCGCCACCGTTGCCCAAATGATGATGGTGAGCGTATCGAGGTTGAATTTGTGCTGGCGGTAAGTGGCATCTATCCGCCGGAGCCAGTCTTGCATGGGGGGTCCCTCCGCGTGGGGTGTGGCCGTGTGACAGGCGTATTATACGCGGTGGGGCGTTTTTTCGCCTTTACACACGCCGATCAGCTCACACGATTCCCTCTACCGTCACAGCACCGTGCCTTCAGTGCTATAATGAAACCATTCCGTATAGGGTGATAGGAAATTGCAACCTATGAGCAGCATTGACGTGACGCTGAGCCTACCAGAAGACCTGGTTGTTCGGGCGCAGGCGCAGGGTGTCCTCAACAATGAGCGCATTGCGGCATTTCTCCAGGCAGAGCTGGCGCGTATTGAAACCTGGAACAGCCTGGATCAATCGCTTGACCCCGTCCGCGAGGACTTTCGGGCTGACCACCCAGACATGACTGAAGATGATGTGCTGGATATGCTGAGTGACATCGTGCGTGAGGTGCGCAAGGACACCCACAGCGACGCATGATCGCTGCGCTGCTGGACACCAATGTCGTTGTTTCGGCGTTTTTGTGGGGCGGTGTGCCACAGCAGATCATTGCCCACGTCACGACCCATGAGGGGGTGCTGCTCAGTTCAGAGCCGCTGCTTGCCGAATTGACGCGCACCCTGGCAAAGCCCAAGTTGTAGCCGTACATCGTCGCCAGGGGAACGTCACCTAGCACCATCGTGCAGCAGTATGCAGCACTAATCCAGCTTGCTGAACCCGCAATCGTCCCGTCCGGTACCGTCCGCGATGCTGATGATGTCATTGTGCTGGCGGCGGCAGTGGGTGGACGGGCGACACATGTTGTCTCCGGTGACAAAGACTTGCTCACGCTTAAACACTTTGCTGGGATACCCGTTCTAAAGCCGGGTGCCTTTATACGTGTATTGCAACCGGATGATGACGCGGACTGATGTGCGGTGCGAGACTGTGGGAAACGTTATTCCCCCTCGCCTGTGGAGAGGGGGCCAGGGGGTGAGGTGAAATTCTACTCCCGGTACGGTTCTAGCACCTCGTCCGCGTCGGCCTGCGCCATGTC
>CAWUJQ010000210.1:0-7972 GCA_963922445.1 uncultured bacterium | reverse complement strand
CGGGGTCGTCCGGGCCGGGGTCGTCCCAGGCGCGGGCGTAGTCGGTTATGGCGTTGCGCCGCAGGCCCTTTTCCGTGAATATGCCTACCTTGGCGATCATGGCGTTTCTTTCGTCACAGTCTGTTCACATGACATAGCATTATAGTGCAGGCCTGTCGGTTTGGGGTGTTGGCAAGGTGATAAGTCGGTTTGTGCGCGGGGTGGCCACCATCAGAGCCTGTCCGGTTTGCACATTCTTATATTGACGTTATAATCTGCCCAGTTTTCGGTTATTAACTATACTATTATTAGAAAGGTGCAGATGGCGTGAGTGATTTACTCGACGTTCCGCATCGCTTTATTGCAATTTCGATCTTATTATTATTCACGCTTCTACTCCTAGACGTTCATCCCACCCACGCCGCCAGCCTTACCGTTGATGCAGCAACACCCTACGTTGCTGCTGACGGCGAGTGTTCGCTTATCGAAGCCATTGACAACGCCAACAACGACGCGCAAACCCACGCGGACTGCCCCGCTGGCAGCGGCACGGACACGGTCACGCTTAACACAGACATCAACCTGGACGGCACAGACACGTTTACCCAGGAGGGGCCAAATGGACTGCCCCCCATCACCTCGAATATCATTATTCAGGGCAATAACAAAACCATCACCCGCGACGGCGGCGGGCCAAGCTTTCGGATTCTATACGTGGCGGCAGGTGCCAACCTCACATTGAAAAACCTGACCGTTAGCAACGGCTTACTTACCACTGGCTTTGATAACGGCGGCGGCATCTTCAATCGGGGGACGCTAACCGTGATGGATACCACAGTGACAAACAGCCGCGTGGAAGGCATCAATCCCGGCGGCGGTGGCATCTATAACCAAACGGGCGGCGTACTCACACTGATTAACAGCCGCATTTCCAATAACGCTGCGGACAACACGAGCAGCGTTAATTTCAAGCAAGGCGGCGGCATTTACAACCTGGGCACGCTCACGGTGCGTAACAGCAACATAAGCGTCAATGACTCTTGCAATCAGGGCGGCGGCATTTACAGCACGGGCAACCTGACCATCGAAAACAGCACCATCAGCGGCAATACATCCCGCGAAGTCGCGGGCGGGCTGTACGTTAACTTCGCGAGCACGAACCGTATTTACAACAGCACCTTCAGCAACAACGCCGTCAACGTTGACGGCTCGGAAACAATAACGTTTTTAGACGGCGGCGGGGCCATCTTCACGAGCAGTGACGACTTCGAGATTTTCGGCTCCGTATTTCGTGGCAACACAACTGGTGGCACGAATTTGACGGCAGGCGGGGCCATCCGTGCCGATGGCAGCACATTCTCCATAACCAACTCCCTGTTCGAAAACAATCAGGCCATGAATAACGGCATTGGTGGTGCCATCGTAACTGTTGATAGCTTCGGTGCCAGCACAACGACTATCACGGCAAGCATCATTCGCAATAACAGCACCCCCGGCGATGGCGGCGGACTGTATGGCGTCGGTGCCAACATCATCATCCGTGACAGCCTCATCAGCGAAAACACGGCCAACAACGGTGGCGGCATTTACCAGGCTGGCAGCAACGTCGGCGGCATCCGTGTGGAGCGCTCTACCGTGCGCGATAATGAGGCGTCATTCATCGGGGGTGGGTTTGCGTCGGTGAGCGCCAGCGCCATTCCTCAGATCATCAACAGCACCTTTACTGGCAATACTGCAACAACTTTGGGCAGTGGCATTGGTTTGAACAGCGGTGGTTTGGTGGATGTTCAATACAGCACGATAGCCGAAAACACCTCTCCGGGGGCAGGGAACACAGGGGGCATCAGTGCTTTCGGCGGAGAAATGACCATCGGCGGCACCATCATCGCCAACAACACCGACCGCGATTGCAGCGCGACGGGTAGCAGCACCTCAGAGGACTACAACGTTTCACCCAGCCCGCAGGCCGGCAGCGGTTCACCATTCGATCCTTTCCGCTGGTGTTCATTTATAGATAACGCCCCCAACGACCTACCCAACACCGACCCGCTACTTGACCCGCTGTCCACAACGAATTTGCAGTCTTACTACACACTGGGCACAGGCAGCCCCGCGATTGATCTTGCCCCGTCATGCCCGGCTGAACTCGACGGCATTGACCAGCGCGGCGTGCCGCGTGAAGCCGGTAGCTGCGATGCTGGCTCGATTTCGTCAGAGGATGTGTTGCTGCCCCAGGTTCGCTTTGACGGCTCAACCGCGACCATTGACGACGAAGGCAGCTTTAGCGGCACGCAAAACGTTAACATCATCATCGACAACACGGCAGGCAACCTGACTGCACCCGGTTCGCTGCCCCTGACCGTTTACCTCACGGTTAAGGGCACCGCCTCCAACACGGATGACTATTCCCTGGGCGTTGGCATTCCGACGACTTTTATATTGAATGCGGTTAACTGGGTCGCCCCTGGTGACAGTGACACCGTGTCTGTGCCCATCAGCGTGATTGACGACGCGCTCACTGAAACCGACGAGACCATTGAGCTGGAACTGAGTGTCATCGGCCCCGGCGAACTGCAATCCGGCCAGTCTAACTACACCGTCACCATTCTCGATGACGACACCCCCGGCTTTACCCTCTCTGAGACGGCTGCCGAGACCGACGAAACCGGAAACACGGACACCTTCACCGTCGTGTTGGATACTGAACCCATCGGGAATGTGGTGCTCACCGTTACCAGTGCGGACGAAGACGAGGTAACGGTTGATCTGGCAGAGGTGACCTTCTCACCGGACAACTGGGACACGCCCCAGGAGATCACGCTTACAGGCGTAGATGACCCCGACGTTGACGGCGACCAGACGGTCAACGTTACGATAAGCATAGATGCAGCCAACAGTGCCGATGACTTTGACGCGCTGGCTGACCAGACTGTGTCCGTCACCAACCTGGACGACGAAACCGCCGACATTCCGGGCTTTACCCTGTCAGAGACGACTGCCGAAACGAGTGAACAGGGCACCACAGCCACGTTTACCGTTGTGCTAGACAGCCAACCCACGACGGATGTCGCGCTCACAGTGACCAGCGCAGACACAGATGAAGTCACAGTGGACGTGACAACGCTAACCTTCACCTCCGCTGATTGGGATACGCCCCAAACAGTCACGCTCACAGGCGTAGACGACGCCGACGCCGATGGTGACCAGACCGTTGATGTCACCGTCAGTGTGGATGATGCCAACAGCGACGACAACTTCGATGACCTGGACGACCAGACTGTGACCGTCACCAACCGCGATGATGACACTGCCGGCTTTACCCTCTCCAAGACGACTGCCGAAACTGACGAGACCGGCACCACAGACACGTTCACTATCGTCCTGAACACCCAACCGACCTCGAACGTGGTGCTGACCATCATCAGCGACGACACAACTGAAGTCACGGCAAACCTGGGCGCGGTGGCCTTCACCCCCACCGACTGGGACACTCCCCAGACGATTACGCTCACGGGTGTGGATGACGACGACGTTGATGGCGATCAAACTGTTGATGTCACCATCAGTGTGGATGACACCACCAGCGACGACGCCTTCGATGGCCTTGACGACCAGACCGTGTCCGTCACCAACCTGGACGACGATGATGACAATACAAACGACGATGATGATGATAGCGATGATGATGACGACGCGGGCGACGATAACAACGATGATGATGACGACGGGGGCGACAACAACGAGAGCGTAGCCAACCTCAACGGCGTGACGGGCAGCACAAGCACCGACCCGTCAGACGCACCCGTTAGCGCTTCGGCTGGTCTTATCGTCACAAATATCGACGGTACTACATCGGGCAGCACGGGCAGCGCTGTGACTATTCAATTCAATCGGGCGGTGCGCAGTGGCACGGACGCCAACGGCGCTGAAAATCCGGATAACTATGTGCTGACGAGTCCCGGCGTGGATGGGGGGTTTGATCGCACGCTCGCCTGCCGCGACTGGAAACAGGCCACGCCCGCCACCGACGATGTGCGCCTCACGAACATCGTGGTCAGCCTGTCACCGGACGGTACGGCGGTCACACTGCAATTTCAGCCGCCGCTGGCACCGGGCCTGTATCGGCTGCTGGTGTGTGGCACCTCATCAATTGTCGCTGCGGACGGTGGAACCGTGCTGAACAACGGCGCGTTCGATGGCAGTATCGAATTTACGGTCGGGGAAGGTGTTACGGGTATCGAAATGCTGCCGACTACCCTTCCCGTGGAGGTGCTGCCCGCCACCGGTCAAACGCCGTGGTGGCGCGGGCCGTTGCTCGCACTCGTGGGGGTCGTGAGTGGCGTGCTGGTGGCGCTGTGGGGGTACCGTCGCCGTGGTGCCTAGGGAAATTGTGCTGTGGTTTGGCTTGTAGCGGTATCAGGAGAGCAGGGGCGGCCTCAGGCTAACCTACCGCCCCTCAGTCTGGATATTGCCCCCCGCCGATGCGTCCACCGTTGGGGTTCGGCCTCCCGCTGTGCGCAGAACGCCCCTATAATCCCAGCCACTGTGATGACCTGTCGGGGTTGTGGACGGTTGTCCGCGCCCCAACGGGGATTTCAGGTTGTCCCGGCTCACGTTTAGCCGATGACATGACTATACGCCAAAACTTGTGTTGTGTCAAGAAACAAATCATTGAATTTCTTTCCAAGAAACACACAACCTGTGTCATGCGACAGTGGATGATACGTTTGGCCGTCTCACCTCACCCCTAAATCCCCTCTCCATGTGGAGAGGGGACTTATACCCAAACACCGATTTGACCCAGTATTCCCCCTCTCTTGTGGAGAGGGGGCCAGGGGGTGAGGTGAAGCAGATGCATTTTCTACCGATGACAATGCGGACAACACTCTGTCGCACGATGCCTGCTTCATCCGCTGCACGAGAACGAACGCAATATTATGTCACTCAGAGGCGACCGGATTATACGGCTCCGCAAAGAACTCAACCTGACACAAGCACGGTTGGCTGAACTGGTTGACGTTACGTCGAACCACATTTCCAAATATGAAAACGGGTACACCAGTCCAACACTGCCGACCCTGTCCACGCTGGCGCAAACGCTTAACACGACCACGGATTACCTGCTTGGCCTGTCGGACATCCCCCACCCCGGCGCGGAACCCGACGCCAACGCCGACCTCACCCCGGACGAGATCGAACTGCTGACCATTTACCGGGAGCGTTCGGCAGGTGATCGTAAGCGGTTGTTAGGCATTTTTGAGATGATTCGTGGGATAGGGCGAGAAGATTGACACAGAGCAGGGGCGGCCTCAAGCTAACCTACCGCCCCTCAGTCTGGATATTGCCCCCCGCCGATGCGTCCACCGTTGGGGTTCGGCCTCCCGCTGTGCGCAGAACGCCCCTATAATCCCAGCCACTGTGATGACCTGTCGGGGTTGTGGACGGTTGTCCGCGCCCCAACGGGGATTTCAGGTTGTCCCGGCTGACGTTTAGACGATGACATAAATATATACCGTAAAAAGCGTATTTTCAAGTAAACGCCGCCTAAAGAATGCAAACGTTTCGCAATTGTGTCGCCCGTTCCGTGAAGGGGTTTGATGCATCAAACCCCTACGTTGCCAACCGTTGCGGCGCGGAATGCCCATTTGCCTATGAACTTCCGAGCTGACCGGATGGTAACCTTGCGAAAGGCTGCCGGATACAAACAAGTTGACCTTGCTGCCTCACTCGGCACCACCCAGGCGCGAATATCGCTGTATGAACGCGGCAACACGGTTCCCTCGACCGATAGCATCATCGCGCTGGCGCAAACGCTCAACACCACCACAGATTATCTGCTTGGCCTGTCGGACGTCCCCCACCCCGGCGCGGAACCTGACGCCAATGCTGACCTCACCCCGGACGAAATCGAACTGCTGAACCTATACCGGGCACGCTCCGCAGCGAATCGCAAACGCCTGCTGGATATTCTGGCCATCATGGGTGACATGCAGGACGACGACTAACACTCACTATTCCAACGTATATTCGCAGGGGCGACTCATGAGTCGCCCCTACCCGAACCTTTGCCAGCGTCGGCCTGTTGGGACGAGGCAGACCTCGTCCGCTGCGGAACAACACAGTTACACCATTGTAGGGACAGCCAGAAGGCTGTCCCTACAATGGTGTGCGCACAACGTTTATTCGCGTTCTGTTGACCCATCGTACAGCATCCCTCCGCAAACCCGCACTGTGAAAATGACCCCAACAGTGAAAAAATGACCCGCTAGTCCATTTTACAAAATACCCTTCCCGGAGGTTATCCCATGCCCGGACGCAACGGAACCCACCCCCACCGCCCCTATGATGTCGTTGTTGTGGGCGGAGGCGGGCACGTCGGCCTGCCCCTGGCGCTCGTCTTCGCAGACCGGGGCCTGAATGTACTCGTCTACGATATTAACAGCACCACCCTCGATAAAATCCGCAGTGGGGTCGTCCCGTTTGCGGAAAACGGCGCTGAGGAACTGCTCGCCAAACTGCTGCCCACCGGACGCCTGCACCTCACGGACGAGGCGGCCAAGGTCGCGGACGCCAAAACCGTCGTGATTACCATTGGCACGCCCGTGGATGAGTTTCAAAATCCTGTGCTGCGCGTGATGAAGGAATGCATTGACGACCTTTCCCCCTACCTGGACGACGAGCAACTGCTGGTGCTGCGCTCGACGGTGTATCCCGGTACAACGGACTGGATGGCCCGCTACCTGGACGACACTTATGCGCTGACTCCCCTGCTTGCCTTTTGCCCAGAGCGCGTGGTGCAGGGCAAGGCCATCGAAGAGGTGCAAAGCCTGCCGCAAATCGTCAGCGGGACGACGCCCGAAGCGGCGCAGGCAGCAGGCGACCTATTCGCGCCGTTTGTGCCGGAAATCGTCTACCTGGAACCGACCGAAGCCGAGTTCGCGAAGCTGTTTAACAATGCGTGGCGCTACATTCAGTTTGCCGTGGCCAACCAGTTCTATATGATGACAGAAGCGGCGGGCGTTGATTACTACCGCGTGCTGGACGGCATGAAGCACAACTACAAGCGAGCGGCGGGCATTCCAAGTGCGGGGTTTGCTGCTGGCCCGTGCCTCTACAAGGACACGATGCAGCTAAGCGCGTTCAGCAACAACACGTTTAGCATTGGGCACGCGTCTATGCTCGTGAACGAGGGCATGGTCAACTGGGTGGTAGATCAAATTGCGCGCCAGTACGACCTGGGTGAACTCAAGGTGGGGCTGCTGGGGATGGCCTTCAAAGCGAATATTGACGACATCCGCTCGTCACTGAGCTACAAGCTCAAAAAGCTGCTGGAATTCCGGGCGCGAAAGGTGCTTACTACCGATCACTACGTCACGGTTGACCCCGACCTGATGCCGCTGGCAGACGTGATCGAGCAGAGTGACCTACTGATTTTGTGCGTACCGCACAACGAATACAAGGAACTGGATACGCAGGGTAAGCCCGTCATCGACATTTGGGGCTACCTCAAGCAGATCACGCCTACTAGCACCGTCATGTAACACGACGACACGCTCGTGAATTAGTTGTTAGGGTTTGGCACGCTAATCCTCGCCGCGCATGTCGCGCATGGCCTCTAATACGCCCAACACCCGCTTCTGATCCGCCTGCGACCGCTCGCGCAGCAGCTTTAACACCGCCAATTCCGTCGGCGTCAGGTCAGGGTGTGGGTCGGGTTCTGCGCCGGGGTGCGGGATATTCGACAGGCCGAGCAAATAATCTGTGGTGGTGTTAAAGAACTCAGCCAGCTTTGCCAACGTGTCCAGCGGCGGATTGGTGTAGCCATTTTCGTATTTGGAAACGTGATTGGGAGATACTTCCAGTATCTCGGCCAGTTGGGTTTGCCTGATGCCCAGTTTTTTACGAAGTTGTGTGATGCGGTCGCCGCGTAATGTCATAATGGGATGTGGGGTCTTTGCGGGTTGAACCGTATTGGTTTCCACCTCACCCCCTG
>CAWUJQ010000209.1:0-8006 GCA_963922445.1 uncultured bacterium | reverse complement strand
GCGCAGTGCGTACCGCCTTCGGGCAGTTTGCGAAGAAATCGTCACAAACATCATTGACCACGGCTGCAACCTGGATGTCCGCTGCGGGCTTGTGCAGGTTCAAGCTGAGTTCACAGCGACGGCGGTTTACCTCACCGTGATGGACGACGGCAAACCCTTTGATATGTCACAGGTACCTGTGCCACCGAATTTATCCCTGGCCCCCCACCTGCGGGATGTAGGTGGCCTGGGCATTTATCTCGTCAAAAATCTATCAGATAGCTTTACTTATCAACGCAAATATGGGAAAAATATCCACAATCTAACAATCTTGCTTCCCGTAGATAGCAAGCAGGCAAGTTAGCCTTGACAGGCAATCCCCCAGTCATTTAGAGTGCGGAGCATACAAACAGGGGAGCCTGGAAGGACTAGGCTGAGAGGGTATCTTGCTGATACCGACCCTCTAACCTGACCGGGTAATGCCGGCGTGGGAGGTTGTGAGGCTGATCGTTCACGTTGATCTGGCCAGTCGTCGAAAGTATTATCCCCACACCCTTCACTTCAACATCAACACTCACAGGTGCCACCAAGCACCTATTTGAGTGCTATCCTTCCGTGGTTTCCGCTGCACTTTATTCATGTGCTGGAGGAAGCTTATTATGTCATCGAATCGCACGGTTACCGTCAGCGTGCAGGTCTTGCCGCTTACAGACGATCCCTATCCCGTGGTTGATCGCGCAATCGCCGCCATCCAAGCCAGCGGCATACGCTATCAGGTCACGCCAATGGAAACTGTTATGGAAGGCACGCTAGATGCCTGTCTGGCTGCTGTGACGGCTGCCCACAACGCCTGCTTCGACGCGGGTGTGCAGCGCGCCGTGACCTACGTCAAAATTTCTGACGCTGTTGATGGCTCGACGATTGACGACAAAATGGCGAATTACAACGAATGAGCCGTCTGTTGGCCCGCGCCTGGCTCACCCTTGCTGCCCTTACCGTGATCGGGTTGGCAGTGTTCGGCCTCTACCGCATTTACGTGGAAGGCAGCGCCGTTAGCGGGGAAGACCTGCAAACTCTGATCCCAACCGGGGCAGAACTGGCCGACGCGTGGCAAACCCACCGCGCCGACCTGCTGGGTGAGTTCCTTATCAACACGCTACGTGTAACGTTGATTGGTTTGGCGCTGGCCATCATTCTCGGCTTGACCTTTGCCACCCTCATGGATTTCTTCCCGCTGCTGCGCTACACCCTTTACCCGGTACTCGTCGTCTCGCAAACAATACCCACGTTTGCGATTGCCGTACTCCTCATCTTGCTGTTCGGCTTTGGCGATAGTCCCAAAATCGTGGTGGTGGTGCTGTTTTGCTTCTTCGCCGTGACCACCAATACCCTTGATGGGCTGCGCAGTGTTGACCAAACGTACATCGACCTTGTGCGCTCAATGGGGGCATCACCGCTTGTTGTGTGGTGGAAGGTGCGCCTACCCGCTGCGATGCCGTCATTTTTCAGTGGGGTGCGGTTGGCAGCAACGTACAGCGTGGTCGGTGCGGTGATTGGCGAGTATGTGGGCAGTGGCGAGGGGCTGGGCAAGTTCCTACAGCGATCCTATCGCTCATTTGCCACCGATCAAGTGTTCATCACCGTCGGGATTATCGCGGCACTGAGTGTCACGCTTGTTGCCTTAGTGACGCTGGTCGAAGTGGTTGCGCTGCGTTGGCGCTACGCGGGCCGCACGAGCGGCTTTGATCTGCGGCGTTTGCAATCGGTGCTATCTACCCAAAGGCAGGAAAAACCCAAGCGGAAACCCGTTTCAGGATCAACAGTCAACGCAAGCGTTGACCCTACAAATAATCGACGGCAACTGTAGGGGCTTGATGCATCAAGCCCCTACTCCGAAATAACGGATATTAAACGCTGAGTAGCTTAGCCATTAAATCACAGGAGATTATCTATATGAGAAACATATTGTTGCTAATCGGATTAACCGTGTTTGCCGCTGCATCCGGCAGCGCGCAGGACGCAGAAGAGGTCGCCCTGCCGGAGCTTACCTCCGTGCAGATGATGCTCGACTTTACACCGAACACGAATCACACTGGCTTTTACGTCGCCCAGGCCAACGGCTACTACGCTGACGTGAACCTGGACGTGGAAATCCTGGAACCAGCGGACGTGCTGCCAGAACAGGCGATTAGCACGGGCGTCGTGGAATTCGGCGTCGGCTTTCAGGAGTTCAGCACGTTTGCGCTAGTGGACGGTGCCGATATTGTCTCGATTGCCGCCATGATTCAGGAAAACACATCCGGCTTTGCTGCTCTATCCGCAGATCACCCGCTAGGGCAGCCCGCCGACCTTGCGGAGCTGACCTACGGCGGCTTCAGCGTGCCATCACTGGAAAACGCCATGCTCGACACGCTGCTGGCCTGTGACGGCGCGGAGTGGAACACCGATAACTATCAGGACGTGGGTTTTGCAGACTCCATCGAACTGATGAACTTGGATCGCATTGACTTTGCCTGGATTTTCTATGCATGGCAGGGTATTGGCGCAGAGGTTGACGGAACGGAACTTGACGTTCTGTTCTTCTCGGACTATCCCGACTGCGTGCCCAACTACTACACACCCATTCTGCTCACGTCCGCCGCAATGATTGACGAAAACCCGGATGTAGTCCGCGCTTTTGTTTACGCGACGACACGCGGCTATGAATTCGCCATCGAACAGCCTGACGAAGCCGCCACCATCCTGCTAGAAGCCGTGCCCGAACTGGACGAAGACCTCGTCCGTGAGAGCGCACAGTGGCTCAGTGGACGCTATCAAGGTGACGTGCCGCAGTGGGGTCTACAGGACGAGGCCGTTTGGGAGGGCTTTACGGCCTTTATGGTAGAAAACGACATCATCCCTGAAGGCAGCGTAGATGTTGACGCCGTCTTTACTAACGAGTTCTTGCCGGATGCCGAGTAACACATCGGCTCCGCTCCGGTTTGACGGGGTGACGCACCACTATGGCCGCTTACTCAGCCTGGATGCGATAGACATCACGGTAAACGCAGGCGAGTTCGTCGCACTCATCGGGCCGAGCGGCTCCGGTAAAAGCACGCTGATTAAAATTGCCGCCGGGTTGCAACAGCCGTCCGGTGGCACGGTTTACCTGGACGGCGAACCCGTGCGGCAGCGGCTAGGCCGTACCGCTTACATGCCCCAATCTGATGCGCTGCTGCCCTGGCGCACTGTGCTAGATAACGTCGTGCTGGGTGCAGAGATTCACGGGGCCAATCGGCGTGAATCCGTAGAGCGGGCACGCGAACTGCTGGCGCTGTTCGGCCTGGAAGGGTTTGAGACCGTCTACCCCGCACAGCTTTCTGGCGGGATGCGCCAGCGGGCGGCCTTTTTGCGCACCTTCCTTGCGGATTCGTCCCTGCTGCTGCTGGACGAGCCACTGAGCGCGTTAGATGCCTTCACCCGCGCCGAACTGCAAGATTGGCTGCTTGATGTGCGCGATCACTTTGACTACACAATCGTATTGGTCACGCACGATGTTCACGAGGCCGTCTACCTGGCTGACCGAGTAATTGTCCTCACACCGCGACCGGGCCGCGTGGCCGCACAGGTTGCGATAGACCTGCACCGCCCCCGCCACCGCAACAGCTCCGCGTTTCACCAGCAGGTGGCCCAACTCACGACACAAATTCGCTAACGGCTACGGTTTTTCGTTGATGATGCGGTACAGCGTCCGCGTGAGCAGGTTCACCCGCTCGAACAGCATGGGCAGGTGAATCTTCTCGTCGTTGGTGTGAATGCCCTCTGAAGGCGCACCCATGCCACAAATCGACGGCACCCCACTCCCGCTGACGTGGTTGGCGTCACTGCCGCCGCCACGCGCAATCGCCACCACTGGCTGACCAAGCGTTTTTGCCTCTTCCAGCACAATGTCCACCAGCTTTTGCGATTCCGCCGTGCGCTCCATGGGTGGCAGGAACAGCGCCAACTCGTAGGTGGTCGTGTCGCTGATGCCTTGTTCCGCATTTTGGACGGCTGGCGCTTCTAAAACTTCTATGACCGCCTGTTGCGTGGCTTCGCCGTCGGCTTGTGTTTCAAAGCGAAAGCTCACCAACCCCGTCACTTCACCGGGAACCGTGTTGCCCGCCGTACCCCCATTGAGTTTGCCCACATTAACGGAAATGCCGCGCTCTGGGGCGTTAAGCGCTTGCAGCTTAATCACCTTGTGCGCGGCTGCCTCGATTGCTGACAGGCCGAGTTCGGGCGTCCCGCTATGCGACGCCTTACCATGCACCGTAAAGTTGAACATGGCATAGCCGCGCCGTTGATACACCACACCCAGGTCAACATCCGCTGTCAGCGGCCCCTGCGGGAAGCCCGGTTCCAGGCCAATGGCGTAGTCTGCGCCGTGTTCGTCGCGGTCGCCGTACCAATCGCGAATCGTAGGTGAGCCGATTTCCTCGTTTGCACTGACCACCATCCGCACGTCGTAGTGGTCGCATATTTCGCTAATGGCCTTCATTGCCCACAGCGCCAATACCATCCCGCCTTTGATGTCCCCAACACCGGGGCCACGCACAAAGCCATCGTCTAGCGGTTCGTACTGGGTAAAGCCGTTGTCTGGTGGGTGGACGGTGTCCATGTGTGAAATCAGCAGGATGCGTGGGCCATTGCCATCGCCGCTTTTGACGAGGCGGTGGCGGGCGTTCACCGTTTCTACGGTAAAGTCCATGTCCTCGGCCAACTGAGCCAGCCTATCCATGCCCTCGTCCACGCCGTCTTCATTGGCGGTATACGTATTGAGTTCAACAAATTCCTTGAGCGCGGCTTCGATGGCTGGCTTTTGCGTTTCGATCCAGCCCGGTAAGTCAGTTAACTGCATAGTTTTTCCTCTAAGGTGGCGTGAGCCACATCCGTTTGTAATACGAACATTATCCGTCTGTTAAATTCGTGCGAGAGAGTATAGCGCCCTGCGCTGAATCGTCAAACTCACTCCCGGAATCGTGGGCAGTCATCGCGGAAGGGCAGTTCGCCGTCCGTCCCGTTCACGAGTGAATTCACAATATTGCCCATCCAACGTAGGGTATCGGCGTAGCTTTTCTGTCGCGTGTAAAAGTGGGTTGTGCTGATGTACTTGTTATAGGTGAGGGTATTGGCGGGGAATGTGCAGAACCGTCGAATGTAGTCTTCCATATCTGCCGGGGGCGTCGTCTCGTCAAGGTCACCCTGCAAGATAAGCACCGGCGTATTGCGTTCCGTTAGGCCGGGTGTGTTGGAATCGAGCAATTGGCTGTGAATGGGGAAGTCGCCTGCAATCGTGTCGTTGACCAGCGCGTTATAGAACGCTTCCGTGTACACCCGTGACGGGTCTTTCGGGTAGAAGTTGAACACCTCATGCACGCACATGCGCGTCGCGTCGTTACGCACGGTGGGCAGCCATAACTCATTGAACACCACATCTAGGTCAACCAGGTCTTCACCATAAAACGCCTCCCATGCAACCCAACGATAGGCCGAAAACTCTGGCCGCGTCAGCATATGATCCTTCTGATCCGCTACGGTGCCAAACGACAAAATGCCTGCCAGCGGCACATCAGGCGCATATTCGGGTTGAATATCGCGGGCCGCAAACACGGTGGCCCCACCCTGCGAATAGCCGCCGATGAACACCGCATCGAAGGGGGTGGTTTGGCCGCTTCCGGGCAGCGGCGCGCCATTAAACAGGCTGTAAACCGAGCGTGCAGCGTCTAATGCAACCCGCCCCTGTAGTGGCGACACATAATAGGGCTGCAATCGGTCAGGATCATCAAAGTAGACGTAGTCCGCCATAATCGTGATAAAGCCCTGCGCGGCATACGAACGCAGGTAAGACTGAAAATTGCCCCAGTCAGCAACGCCTGGGTTCTCACGGGTGGCGGCGCATTTGTCCACAAGGCCCGTGGTGCCGGGGCCAAACACAAAAATGGGGGCCTCAAGCGGCTGGTCAAGGCGGGGAACCCACATGTGGGCGGCAACCTGTGTGATCGCGCCGTCCAGGTCTTCTGTTGTAATGGTAAGCGCATATTCATCCACAGCATAGGACGCACTGACGAAGTCCTGCGAACCATAAAATTGAAGAATAACGTCGTCCATCTGGTCGCGGCTTACCGTGGTCACGAAGCGGCTTTCCACCACCTGCCCCGGCCCGTTCCCTTGTGCTGTCGTATGGGTGACGCCAAAACCAAATAATCCAATCATCATAATGATTGCAAATGTCAAACGCATAATATTGTCCTAACGGTCGGTCGAAATTGCTGTCGGTACAACCCTAACGGGCTGGGCCAAAATTCGGGATGAGACGATAGTTAAAACTCCTGACCTTGGACAGGCCCAATGTCACCGCAGATGGCAGATTCAGCCGATGTGAAGTTGTCTTATATAGCATAATGGGACATAATTCAGATAATCCTTGAAGAATATTCTTATTCCATGTGCCAATCCAACTCAAACCATCACTACATCGACAGTCGCTATCGTCTTATCCGCCATATTGGATCCGGTGGTATGGGGGTAATCTACCAGGTTACCGACCTGATGACCGGAACGGATGTCGCCCTCAAGCGCGTGACCATGGACGGTAACCAACTGCTGTTTGCCTCACGCAGCAACTCATCAGACTACCGCATGGACTTGGCTCGCGAATTCCGAATGCTGTCATCCTTGCGGCACCCCAACATCATCAGCGTGTTGGACTATGGCTTCGACGACGAAAAGAAGCCCTACTACACCATGGATTTGCTGCAAGAGCCGGCAACCGTCGTGGACTATGCGCGAGACCTGCCTACATCGGCCAAAATTGCGGTGATGGTACAGATTCTACAGGCTTTGGCTTACCTGCACCGGCGTGGCATCATCCATCGTGACCTCAAGCCGGAAAATGTATTGGTTCAAGATGGTACCGTGCGCGTTTTAGACTTCGGCCTGGCCATGCCAGTCAAGCAAAAGACCTCCACCGCTGATAGTTCAGGGTCGCTTTCTGGCACGTTGGGCTACATGGCCCCAGAAGTACTGATGGGCAATGAGCATACCCAGGCGAGCGACCTTTACGCGGTGGGCGTCATTGGTTATGAGATATTCTTCGGTAAGCATCCGTTTTCGTTGGAAAATGCCGCTCAACTCGTTCAGGATGTCATCTACTCCGATATTGATTTCCCTGAAGATGTCATTCAGCCTGACCTGCTAGAGGTTCTACAAAATTTGCTCGCCAAGCAACCCGACGAGCGCTACAAAACTGCACCAGAGGTCATCACGGCCCTTGCTGCTGTGCTGGGCGCGCCGGACATCGCAGAAACAGCCATGATCCGTGATAGCTACATCCAGGCTGCCGATTTTGTTGGCCGCCAAACAGAGATGGCTCAACTTGAGGGGGCGTTGGCTCAGTTAACCAACCCAAATAACCCGGTGCGGGGGAGTGTGTGGCTCATTGCAGGTGAAAGCGGTGTGGGCAAGTCCCGTTTGTTGGATGAAATTCGCACGCGTGCCCTAGTGGATGGTGCGCTGACAGTGCGCGGCCAGGCCATTGACGGCGGCGTGACCTATCAGTTGTGGCGTAATGTGGTGCGCCGTTTGATATTGGCCAAGAAAATGGCCGATTTTGACCTGGGTGTGCTCAAGGAAATTGCCACCGACGTTGAGACGTTGGTCGGGCGTACCATCCCCGATGTGCCCGAATTGGGCGAACGTGCCAGGGTGCAGCGCCTGATTGACGCCGTAACTACACTGTTCCGAACCCAGACCCGGCCCGTTGTGCTGTTATTGGAAGACCTGCACTGGGGAGATGATGGCCTTGAAATCCTACAGCAGCTTGCATCGCAAGCCGCCGCGATGCGCCTGCTCATTGTTGGCACCTACCGCAATGAGGAAATGCCTGAACTGCCATCCATGGTGCCCCAAGCAGAGGTCGTCACTCTCAAGCGGCTCACGGACGCTGAAATTCTCGCCCTGAGCGTGTCCATCCTGGGGGACCAGATTGGACGACAGACCAATGTACT
>CAWUJQ010000208.1:0-8079 GCA_963922445.1 uncultured bacterium | reverse complement strand
GCGGGTGAGCAGGTTGCAGGTGTTCATCTAACGGCGGAAGTTACCCGCTGGCATTTGGGCACAATGCGCCGTGTTGTGGATTGGGCGCAGTCGAATCGGCTGGATGTGGTCAACATGCACTACCAAACGGCGGCTTATGGCATGTCCCCGTGGATACACTTTTTGCCGGAAGCGCTGCGCAATACGGCTCCCCTTGTTACAACCTTTCACGACTTACGCTTTCCGTACCTGTTCCCGAAGGCAGGGCCACTTCGTGACTGGATTGTGATGCGGCTGGCGCGGGCGTCAGCGGGGGTTGTGCCCACTAATCAGGAAGATGCGGCGCGACTGGCGTTGCATCAGCGCTGTTCGCTGATTCCGATTGGTAGCAATGTGACCGTCAAGATCGCGTCAGATGTGGATGCGCGGGTTTTTGTGCGGGCAGCGGCAGAGGATATGGTGCTGGCCTTCTTTGGCTTTGTCAATCGCGTTAAGGGGCTAGAAGACCTGCTAGCGGCAATGGTCGGGCTGCGGGAACGGGGTATCACCGCACGGCTACTGATGGTTGGGGATCGCATTGGCACCAGTGACCCGACCAATATCCAGTATGCCGAGCAAATCGACGCGCTGATTGCTGACCACGGCCTGACGGGATCCATTCACTGGACGGGGTTCGTGGATGGTGCCGATGTGCGCGGCTACCTGACGACTGCGGATGCCGTTGTGATGCCGTTTCGGGATGGTGCATCGTACCGGCGCAGCAGCATGATTGTGGCTATTCATCATGGTGCGGCAATTGTTACCACGCAACCGATTGTGGACGTACCCGCCTTTGTTGACCGGGAAAACCTGCGGCTTGTGCCGCCAAACAACGTTCCGGCCTTGACCGATGCTTTGACCGACCTATATAACAACCCGGCCCTCAACCAAACGCTGCGCGAGGGTGCGCTGGCGCTCAGCGAGGAATTTAGCTGGGCGCGTATCGTCAGCAGCTATGAAGCCATCTATCAGCAGGTCATCAAGGATTTCGTTTGAGCGTCCACCGTTTGCTGCTTGCCCTCATCGTGATTGCCTACATGGTGCTTGCGGTCATTTACAGCGTTACATCGCCTTTGTTCGAGGTGAGTGACGAACTGTGGCACTACCCCATGGTCAAATACATTGCGGATAACGGCACGCTGCCCGTACAAAATCCGCAGAATCCGGGGCCGTGGCGTCAGGAAGGCAGTCAGCCGCCGCTGTATTACATGATGGGGGCGGCGCTCACCTTCTGGATCGACACATCGGACATGGATGCGGTGCGCCGGGTGAATCCCCATGCGGACATCGGTGTGGTGCGGCCTGACGGCAACGCCAACATGATGGTGCATCGCCCGGAACTGGAAGCATTCCCGTGGCAGGGGACGGCGTTGGCTGTGCATTTGATTCGGTTTATGTCTGTGGCGATGGGCGCGGGCACGGTGATCGTCACCTATGCGTTGGGGCGGCAGGTGTTTGACGATTGGCCGGAGGTCGCGTTGGTGGCGGCGGCACTGGTGGCCTTTTTGCCGATGTTTTTGTTTATTCACGGGTCTGTCAATAACGATGCGCTGAGCAACTTGCTGGGCAACAGCATCACGTTGGTACTGGTGTGGCTGCTCAAACGTGATGCCGCGCCGCGACTGCGTGATTACCTGTTGATTGGCGGGTTGATGGGCTGTGGCCTGCTGGCAAAGGGTAATCTTGCCTTTCTGATTGTGGTGGTCGCGGTGGTACTGGCTGTGCTGAGTGTGCGCTACCGTGACTGGAAGCCGTTTGTGATTGGCGGGCTGGTCAGTGGTGGGCTGACGAACCTCATCGCGGCGTGGTGGTATGTGCGAAATTGGAACCTATACGGCGACCCGACCGGACTCACGGCGTTTTTGGATACCGTCGGGCGGCGGCTCGTCCCGGCGAATGCAGCGCAGCTATGGGCGGAGCGGCACAGCTTTTTACAGGCATACTGGGGCTTTTTCGGTGGGGTCAACGTGCCGCTGGCGGACTGGGTCTACATTACGTTTAACATCATTGGGGGCGTGGCGTTGGCCAGTGCGCTTGCCTACATCGGCTACCTGATCTATACGCGGCAGGGGTCACGGCGCTGGTGGATGGCGGCTGCGGTGCCACTGGCCTGGATGGTCATTACGTTTGTGTCCTATTTGCGTTGGACGGCGATTACGCCCGCGTCGCAGGGGCGGTTGGTGTTCGGCGCGCTGAGCAGCATCTCGCTGTGGATGGCGGTTGGCCTATGTTGGCCGCTGCGTCAGCAAGGGCGTTACTTTTTGGCAAGTGGGGCGGTCGGGTTCTTCGCGGCGGTTGCAGTGATGACGCCGCACACGCTGATCGCCCCGACGTACACGCCGCCGCCGCTGCCACAGTTTATCGGTGAACTGCTTACCGTCTATGAGTCCGACGAAGACGACTGGAGCGGGATGGTGGCGATGGTGGATGCGGGCGTACAGCGAGCGCCCGTCCGACCAGGAGAATATGTGCTGCTGAATGTGGACTGGCAGGTCATTGAGGTGTTTGACCGCGACTGGAGCATGTATGTGCATCTTGTATCACCGGATGGCGTGATTGTGGCACAGCGTGATGTGTACCCGGGGCGGGGGCTGTTTGCAACAACTGACTTGCCGCTGCGTTGGGCGTGGCACAATCCGGTTGCAGTCTATGTGCCAGACAGCGTCTACGCGCCGACGACCCTGGATGTCATGGTCGGGTGGTATCACTTGCCCAGCGGCGAACGCATGGAACACGATGAAGACGGTGATAGTCCAGTGCGAACCCGCGACGACGACCGCCGCGTGCGCATTGGGCAAGTGCAACTACTTCCCAATGCGAGTGACGTTGACGCGCCTAACCCCGTCAACGTCAATTTTGCGAATCTGATTGAACTGGTTGGTTACGAGTACAACACACTTACGCCGCGCCAGGGTGAGGAGATGGAAGTCACGCTGTACTGGCGGGCGCAGCGCCCCATCAGCGAAGATTATGTCGTGTTCGCGCATATCATTGACGGCGCAACGTACACCATTGTGGGTGGTTCCGACGCCCAGCCGGTTAACTGGACGCGGCCTACATCCAGTTGGGAAGTGGGCGAGATCATCGAAGATACGCACACATTTACCGTATTGGACGAGGCGAACCCGATGCCTTACGAATTTGAGGTGGGGTTGTACACCGCTGACGAGGACGGCGGGTTTTCGCGCTTGCGCGTGGTAACGCCGGACGGCGGTATGGCGAATAACTTCAAATACCTGAGCCGGGTGTTGGTGCTGCCTGATGAGTAGACGCACCCCGCCGGATGCGGTTGCAGTGGCGGCTTTGGTGCTGCTGTGGGCGCTGTTCTTCTGGCGAATTCTCACCCCGATTGGTACAGATAAAGCGTCATTCAAGCAGGGGGACTTTAGCGGGCAGTTTGTCGCGTTCGGTGCCTATCAGTATGAGCGCTTCACGAACGGTGAGGTGCCCCTGTGGAACCCATACAACAACAGCGGCTTGCCCTTCATTGCAGACACGCAAGCGGCTGTGTTCTATCCGCCGCGCTTGCTGACGATTGCACTGGCGCATTGGAGTGGCGGTTGGTCGTATCACGCGCTGGAACTGGAGGCCATTGCCCACGTGCTGCTGTACACCCTGGCGATGTTTGCGCTCGTCCGGCGGATGACGGGTAGCGCGTTTGGCGGGGTGGCGGCAGCGATTGTGGGCGGCTATGGCGGGTATTTAGCGGGGTATCCGCCGCTGCAACTGGCGCTGCTTGAAGCGGGCGTGTGGCTGCCGCTGGCGGTCATGGGCGTTTATGAGGCAACCAAAACCGAGCGCCTGCGCTGGCCGCCGTTGACGCTAGCGGGAACAGCCCTTGGGCTATCGTGGTTGGCGGGTCACCCGCAAACATCGTGGTTCCTGACGTATCTCGTTGTGGGTTATCTGGCGTGGCGGTGTACGCTTTTGCAGGGACGCTGGCCATTGACGCTGCGGCGCGTCATGCTGGGGACGTTGGTGGTTGGTGTAATCACGTTGGGTGCCACGGCAGTGACCTTTTTACCGGGTGTCGAATACCTGGCCCACACGGCCCGCGCTGGACTCGGCTACACGGCAAAAAGCAACGGCTTTCCGTTTCAGGATGTGATTCAGTTCGTATATCCGGGTGTGGTGAGCTTGTTTTCACCGCTTTATGTGGGCATTGTGGGGCTATTGTTGGCGCTCACGGCGCTGCGCTTACCCTTCCGCCGGACGGGGTTCTGGTTCATCGTTGCGGGATTGGGCTTGCTACTCAGCTTTGGCGGCAACAGCGCTTTCTTCCCGTCACTGTATAACGTGCTGCCCGGACTGCGCTTCTTCCGGGGTCAGGAGCGGGCTGCGTATCTCGTCGCGAACAGTTTGGCGATACTCGCTGGTATCGGGCTGGCGGGGCTGGTGCAAGATCAGGTGCATCGGGGTGGGCTGCTGTTTCGGCGGCTCGTGCTGGCGACAGCCATGCTGACAGGGGCGATTTTCATCTGTGTCGTGATCCTGTGGCTGGGCTTTCGAGAGCAGTATGGCGGGGTTATTGAGACGGTGACGTTTGCGTTCATCGTGGCGGCGGCGGCGTATGCAGCGGGCGTGTGGCTGCTCAGTCAGCAGCGGAAGCGCCTAACGGCAGTGCTGCCGCTTTTGGCTGTATTGGTGTTTGACCTGTTCAGTGTGAACATGGATGCGGCCAGCAATTACGACGATATTCCGCCGGCGGAGCAGCTATCGCTGGACGTGCCACCGCTTGTACAACCCGTGCTGCCGGACGCTGCAACCGATGTGCGGCGTGTAGACGGCTTCCGGGGGATGACGGACAACTACGGCAGCTTGTATGGGGTATACGACGCAAGGGGTATTAGTCCATTGTTTGTGGATGGGTTGTATCAGTTGCAGCAGCCCCCCTTCGCCACACCCGCTGACTTTGAAACCAATCCGGTGTTTTGGGAATTGAACGCGGTTGCGTATGTGTACAGCGGGCGTGATGCGCTGCCCGTTACCAGTGAGGTGATTGCTACAGGGGCGGATCGGTTTGGGGGTGTGTCGCTGCACCAACTTGATGATCCACGCCCGTTTGCGCTGCTGGTCTATCAGGCGGATGTGGTCGATAGCGATGCGTTTGCACGGGCGCTGTTGGCTGACCCACAGTTTGACCCGCGCGCATCGGTGATTGTTACACGGGAGCCAACCCTAAGCTTACCGGAACAAGCGCCGCAGCGCGGTGAGGCAGTGATAACCGGGTTTGAACCTGAACAGATTGAGGTCGAGATTAGCACGCGGGAAAACGCACTGCTGTCGCTGGCGCATCCCTACTATCCGGGGTGGCGGGCCACCTTGGATGGCGACCCTGTCGACTTACTGCGTGCCTATGGCGGCTTTACAGCGGTTGAAGTCCCGGCAGGTGAGCATAGCCTGACGCTGACGTATCGCCCGCTGACGTTTATCATCGGGGCTGTGATGAGCAGTGTGACATGGGCGCTGCTTGGCATGTTTGGCATCATTGAGATTGTGCGGGGCGTGAATCGCAATGGAAACGACGACGAATCCGGTTCATAACTGGGTACTAAACCTCGACCGGCGCTGGTATGCACTTGCCGTCGGCGTGAGTGTTGGCGTAATTGGCGCGCTGCTGGGCTTAATGTTGGCCTACATCGGCCCAATTTTGACTTTGGCCGCCTTGGTGGGTGGGTTTGGTGCTGTATACGTCCTTACAGATGCCCGTGCTGCCCTATACGGTACGCTGGTTACGCTGATGGTGCTGCCCTTTGGCACCTTCCCGTTTCGGATCATCCTCACACCCACGCTGTTGGACGCGGCATTGGGTGTGTTTGTGCTGGTTTATCTATTGCAGTGGATCACCGGGCGACGCCACTCGTATCAGTCCACGCCCATACACGTTATGGTGCTGATTTATGCGGCCTACTTTGTTTTTGCGTTCATTTTGGGGCTGCGTTACGGCGCACTGACGAACAACATCCTGCGGCAATTTGCTGAGACGCTGTTAGCGATTAGCTTGGTGTTTATCCTGGTGGACATCTGCCGGGATGTGGCCACGCTGCGGCGGCTGGTGCTGCTGGTGATCTTGTTGGTGGGGGCACAGGCGGCTCTGGCGATTGTCCTGTGGCTGCTGCCCGATGCACTTGTGGAGCGGATGTTGGTGCGGCTGGCCCGGATTGGCTATCCCAACGGTGGGGTGATTCGCTATGTGGAAGATAACCCGGCGTTGGCTGAGCGCGCGATTGGCACATGGGTTGATCCGAATGTGTTGGGTGGGTCGTTAGCGCTGCTGGCATCCATGATTACCCCGCAAATTTTCGCAAAACGACCGGTGTTGCCCTACCGCTGGCTGACGTTTGCCGTGTGGGGCGTGGTTGTAGTGGCGATGATCTTAACGTTCAGCCGGGCTGCCCTGGTTGGGTTTGGGGCGGGGCTGGTCGTGATTGCTGCCTTGCGCTACCGGCAGTTGTTCATTGTGATGGGGGTTGGGCTGGTGCTGCTGCTGTCCCTGCCACAAACACGCTTCTACGTGGAGCGCTTTGCATCGGCTTTCGCTGGGCGCGAAGCTGACCCGGCCACGCTCATGCGCCTGGGTGAATATGGCGATTCGCTGCGCTTGATTCAGCAGTACCCATTTTTTGGGGTTGGCTTCACGGGCACCCCCACTGCGGACATCTACACGAGTGTGGCCAGCATGTATTTGATTATGGCTAACCAGATGGGGTTGATCGGCCTGGGCTTGTTTTTGCTCACGATGGCGTTTGTGTTTGGCTATGGCTGGCAGGCATGGCGGCAGGCGCAATTCGACGATGAGTTGAACTCGATATTGCTGGGGTATCATGCAGCGCTGCTCACCGTGCTGACGACGAGTATCGCTGACCTGTACTACTTTCGGCTGGACTTTCAGGCACCGATCACTTTGTTTTGGTTAACCGTTGCACTTGCGCTGGCGAGTTCGCGGCTTGCGTTTTCTGACAGGAAAATGGTTAGAAGTTGATGAGCTGACGTGGTATACTGCCCGTCTATGTTTATTGGATGTTAATTTGCAGGGGCTTTCTTTCCCTATTTAGTGGGCACGACCATAACAATGACACCAACATCCCTTGAATGACGCCGGGACTTTCGGTAGTATGCTTAGAGCCAAAATAACTATCGCTCTTTCCGCTCTGTAGTAATGACCACAATTTCATACAGGGCAAACCCGAGGAAAGGACTCCAAGACTATGAAGAGAGCATACGAACTGGCGTTCATCGTAAAGATGGACCCAAACCAGGCCGTCATTGACGAGGCTGTTGACCAAGTGCGAGCTTGGGTCGAAGCAGACGACTATGGCGATGTTACCGCTGCCAATCGCTGGGGCCAGCGCCGCCTGGCCTATGAAATCGACGGGCAACGGGATGGATACTATGTGTTTTTGTACGCTGACATCGACCCGGCAGGGCTGCCCGAATTGGAGCAGAACCTGAAGCTGTCCTCGTCGATTTTACGCTACATGATCGTGCGCCAGGACGAAGAAGAGGAAAAAAAGACCCCTACTGAAGCAACGTAGGAGTTGAAATGACACGTAGTCTGAATAAGGTTACGATTATCGGTTATGTAGGGCGCGAGCCGGAAATGCGCTATACCCCGAACGGGCGTCCCGTTGCCAGTTTTAGTGTTGCTGTTAGCCGCACCTGGCAAACCCCCGATGGTGACCCACGCGAAGACATTGAATGGTTCAACATCGTGGCCTGGGGCGAACTGGCAGAGGTGTGCAAGACGCAACTGAATCGTAACCTTACGGTTTACCTAGAGGGGCGGCTGCAAACCCGTGGCTGGGAAGACTCGAACGGTGTGCGGCACGTTCGCACAGAAATCGTCGCGAACGATGTCATTCCGCTCGGTACCCAGGATACACCCGCTGTGGACTATGACGGCGGCTATGAACGAGATGACGACGACTATGCCTTCTAGTAGGCAAAAATACAATCGATACAAGCCAGGAGGCTGAAATGAGTGACAACGATCGCGAAAGTAGAAACTCCGGTGACCGGGGCGACCGCGGTGGCCGTAGGGGCGACCGCCCCCCGCGCCGT
>CAWUJQ010000207.1:0-8100 GCA_963922445.1 uncultured bacterium | reverse complement strand
CGCGAGGGGGGTGTCGGCGTCCGGGTCATCGGATTGCGGGCCAGTGGCCATTACGTCTTCCACATGGCGGCGGCGGTCGCGCTCATCCAGCGGCATGATGCGCTCAAACGTGTCGATGGCGTCTTCGGGCGCGTCTGCATAGTCCAGCCAGTCACGCTGGCGCGGCTTGCGGGTTTGTTTGTTGCGCTTGGTGTGTTTCTTCGCTTTGTTGATGCTGCGTTCTTGGTTCTTCAACTCAATCGGATTCAGGTTCTTCCTGGATTTCTTCTTGCTTGCCAACGGTGATAACTCCCGTGTATGGATTCAACAACAGTGTGGGGGTGATGGCGCAGCACGCAGGCGGTATGCGCGTCGGGCCAGTGGAACGCAAAAACGGCCCACTGCGGGTGATGTGCTGTTGTGAGAACGGGTATGAATCGGCGGCGGGGCAGCCGCGTGGGAGCGTTATCCCGGTTGTGGCAAGGTCGAGGCTACAGGGGAAAACTCGTTAACGCGCTGCAATCCAGGCCGACACACCCGCTGCGACAATGGCTGTGATCGTTGAATTTGTCATGGGGGTGTCCTCCTGATGAAACGGTTGCGATGCCAAAAGTATGGCGTGAATGGGTGGGGTTGTCAAGTCGGGCAAATTCTTAAGCTGACGCCACCCAGGGAGCGGATAAAGCAATGACGTGGCTCATGCCAGAGGCAAGCGGCTACAGTCAGCCAGTGACGTTGGCTCGGCATCAGGGCTAATCATCGTCGCCGTCGCTAACCCCCCCGCGCCGGTCGCTGCTGCCGCCTCCACCCTGTCCGAACAAAATGAACAGGGCCATCAGCACGATAAACGGCGCAGGGTCATGGTTGAACGCCTGTTATTCGAGCGGTATACCTACCCCGCCAGCCAGATGCTGTGCAGCGTGTCGCGCAAATCAACCAGAATCAGGCCGCCTTCGTGCGGGACGTAGAGCACCTGTTCGTTGTCAAACCAGTTCATAGACGACGCATCCACCCGGTAGACCACCCGCGCCCGCAGGCCATCAAAACGGAATACGACCCAGTCGCCCTCGTGTTCGTGCCCGGCCAGGTATTTGCCATCTGGTGACCAGGTGAGGTCGCTGTAGGGGATGGTGGATAAGCTGATGAACTGTTCGTCGTCGCTCGTGTTGTCGCTCAGGTAAACTTGCAGCCCGCGTGCTGTGGCATAGGCCATCTTGTCGCGTGCTGGCGACCAAACTAGCGAGCCGGTATCTGAGTTGGTGGATGTCGCTAACATTGCTGTTGCCCTCACTCTCGTGCCCACGCTGGCGGGCGCTCTGATAGCTCTTAGTGTGCCACAAGCTGCTAAGAATGGTGTCAAAAAGCTGTAATTTCCACCGAAATTTCGTAAAAACGGAGGGAATCCGTCAGGTTGTAGCAGGTTAACTAGGTGATGTGTGGCTCTTGAAAGCTCAAATTTGCATTGACGAACGGGATGAGGGCCATCACCACAGCCGGGATATAATACGTTTCGCGGGTAATCACATCGCCCGTGAGCAGGCCAATAGAGCCGTTTTTTTGCTTCGAGTTGCTTTTGCTGAACACCACATCATCCGCGTCACCCAACTCCAGGCCACCCCGCACCAGCGACCCCACTTCCTCCGGCAAAAAGAAGGTCGCCGTCTTGCCGTGGCCGGTGCGCCCGTCCGCGTGACGCACCACGACCCACGCAAAAACACTCAACGGCCCGTCCGCGTTGGGTTCACAGCCGCCTTCAATGCCCACGGTGTACACTGCTGTAGGGCGCAGCGCAAATGCCGACTGCGCCCGGTTCAGTGCGCCCTGCCACGTCTCGGCGTTGGTCATGGGCTGGTCACTCACACCGGACGGCACACTCACGCCCTGAAATGTAAACGGCTTGGCGGGTAGCATCTGGGCAAAGGCGGCTTGCGCGGCGCTAAGCTTGACCGGGTTTTGCGAGGCAACAACAACGGTAATCACGCGCCACCGCCCAACAGCAGCAGCGCCTTGAGCAGCGCAAACGCACCAATCCCGGCATGAGCGGCAATCGCCGCCCGCGTGGAGCCAGAGGCCGCCCGTATCCCACCGAGTACCAGCCCAAACAGCAGCGGCTCAATTAGCCCATACCACAAACCTGCCGCTCCCTGGGCCGGGTGCGGGTACACCAGTTGATGAAAGATGCCGTAAAACGCCGCCGAAACAAACAGCGCCACCCACACCCGCTGCTCGGCCCGCAGCGCCGGGTACATCACCCCACGGAAGACGAGTTCTTCCGCAAGGGGCTGCACAGCCAGTACAAACAGCCCCGCCAGCAGCCAGCCCATCACCCCCGGATTGCTGGTATAAATGCTGAACTCCGGCGGAATGAGAATCGCGCCAGCAATTGGGATAGCAATCAGGTCGAACACCACCGCCGCGCTCAAGCCAATGCCAAACGCAATCAGCACGGGTAGAGATTTGTTGTCAAGGCGGAGTGCGGCGCGGGCTTCGGGGGTGCGCTGCGTGGCGGTGATGTACCCCACGAGCAACACGCTGCCCACCAACCATCCCGCAATGAGTGATGAGGGGCTTTGCGGTGGGAAGACAAAACTAGCCAGGGCCACGCCCGCCAGCGCAATAAACACAAACGCAACGCCAAAGGCCAACAGCCCGGTGAAGATTCCCCAGGGCGGGGCGGGTTCGTCGCGTTGCAGCCGCTGTAGAAAAGCCATCACAGAAGCGCGCCCTTTCGTGAGAGGCCATTTTGGTGATATGTCATAAGTGAGAAGATGTATTGAAGATGGCGCAGGGCAACACAATGGTACCGTCACGGTCGAGTGTATTTGTGGACATGCCGACAGTCACGGTGCGATTGCCGTTGCTCCCTGCGCCTTAGCCATTCATCGCGGTCAACCCGTGTTAGCGGGTGACGGCGTTCAGTGTTAAAGCTTGCGCTCTACGGAAAAGCGGACGGCTGTGCGTTCCTGGCCGTCAATGTCTACTTCAGTGAAGTGCGGCACAAACACGATTTCAATGCGGTCACGATCCAGGTAACCACGAGCAATCGCCAGCGCCTTCACGGCCTGGTTTACAGCACCCGCACCAATAGCCTGCACCTCAGCGTAGGCGTGTTCGCGTATGACCCCCGCAATAGCGCCTGCAACCGCGGTTGAGCGCGACCGGGCCGATACCTTGATGACATCCGGGCTGTCGTCGGGCGTTCCGTTTTGCGAGTAGTGGGATGTACTCAAGGCGTCTTCGTAGAAGTCTTTGTTATAGTCTACCATGCTCACACCAATCAACACTTTCGTAACAATAAGGGTTGCAACGCTGAGCAGCTATCGCTCAAGTTACTGCTACAGTCTACCAGCGTCCGCGTCACTAGCTGCTGATACTAAGCAACTATTGAGGCAGTACTTAATTTTGCCGTCTCAAATATCGCTTTGGGGGCCAAAAAGAGCGATTTCGCAGCCGTTGTAGCCGCGTGCAGCCGCCGCGCTTGACATTTACTTAATGAAATTCACGTTAAGATTTAATGGATTTATCCCAAATCGCCCACCATACAAAATTGTAACAATGGCCGCCAAAGGCTTAAGGTTTTCCCAAAACAAGCCAAACTGACCCTGCTTTATCCCAATCGCGCTGTGACCCACGCGCTTACGCCCAGGCCAGTTATCCCACAGCGTTTTCCCACACAGGCTTAAGGTTTGGTCAAACCCCTCGAATGTGGTTGAGGCCGCCCCCGTTTTAAGCTATACTGCGTGGCACTTGGGGGTTACCAATTCACCTGACTGTGAGGGGCACAGCGTCGGTGAATTGCTCCAGCAAAACACTGCGCGACAACACGACCTGCTCGGTCAGCCGTCGCCATTACTAAACATCAACATTCAAGCGAAAACGCACCTTCGCTCATCAACATTTGTTTATGAGGGCGATGCCGCCTACCTACCCGCCGCTATATTGCGCCGGTCTTTTAGAGACTCTGGTATTGGGCATCGCACCGGCACACATCGGATAGGGATAGGAACCTTGGACCCGCAACATGCGTGGCAAATCGCCCACACACAACTGGAAATACAGTTTGACCGCGCCAGCTTTGACACGTGGCTCAAACACATCACGTTCCTGGACTACAACGCCCAGGAGCAGTTGTTTGTGTTGGGGGTCGTCAACAGCTACGCGCTGGATATGCTGCAACACCGCCTGTATACCAATGTGTGCCGGGTGCTGAGCGACGCCTTTGAGCAGGATGTAACCATCCGCTTTGAGCTGGTGAAGCGGCAGCCGCCCAGCCACCCGCTGCCGTCCGCCTTCCCGAAATACGACGATGACGACAACGGCGATATGCCACTGTTCCGGTATATGGCGCAGCAGCCCACCGACCAACTGGCGCAGCCGCTGCATCAGCAGGTGCAGCGCCCCCAATTTGGCGACGTGCCGCAAAACGACCTGAACCCGCGCTTCACGTTCGACCGCTTCGTGGTCAACCGGGCTAACTACATGGTCTATGAGGCAGCGCAGGCCGTGGCCGAGATGCCCAACGGCGTCTACAACCCGCTGATGGTCTACGGCGGCGTGGGACTCGGCAAAACGCACCTGCTGCAAGCCATCGCCAACGAGTGCCAGGGGCGCGGCCTGTACGTGATCTACGTGCCGAGTGAAGCGTTTGTCAATGACCTGGTGATTGCCATTCGGCGTAAGCAGCAGGCTATGTTCCGGGAGAAGTACCGCCGCGCCGATGTACTCATTGTGGACGATGTGCAGTTCATCGCAGGCAAGGAAAGCACGCAGGAGGAGTTCTTCCACACGTTTAACGCGCTGTACACGTTCAATAAGCAAATTGTACTCGCCTCCGACCGCCCCCCGGACGAACTGACCACGCTGGAAGACCGGCTGCGCTCACGGTTTGCGGGCGGCCTCATCGTGGATGTGCAGCCGCCGGAGTTCGAGACGCGGGTGGCTATCTTAGAGATGTGGGCAGCAGAGCGCGGCGTTGCCGTTGAGCGGGACGTGCTGGAAATGGTGGCCGACCGCGCCCCCGATAACATCCGGGAGATGGAGGGCGTGTTCAACCAGATTGTGGCCAAGGCGCGCTTTGCCCCCGGCGAGATGACCATCGAGCGGGCCGAACGCACCATTGACCGCTTCGAGCAGCCGCGCAACCACTTCAACCGCGTGACGATTCGGCGGGTGCTGGAAGAGACTGCCGTCGAGTATAGGCTAGAGGTCAGTGACCTGGTGTCTAAACGGCGCACCAAGCGCGTGAACGCTGCCCGACAAGTGGGCATGTTCATCGCACGCGACCTGACGGAGGCGTCCCTGCCGCAGATTGGCGATGCCTTCGGCGGACGGACGCACAGCACTGTGCTGCATAGCTGCAACAAGGTCACGGAAGAACTGGAATTCGACCTCAACCTGCAAGCCCACATTGACGCGATCCGGGCGCGGCTGTTAGGGGAATAATCGCCCCTGCCATCACATCCGGTAGGGGTGGGCCGTTGCCATTGGGAGCGCACGCTGGCGCTCCCCTACGATTTATACCCAACGGACGCGCCCGTTATTCCCCGCGATCACCCGCCAGATACTCCCTCTCGTATTCCGCTGCAAAATAATCCTGGAGGTAACGGTGCTTGAACAGCATGCCGCCGCCCACCTGCCGCATCAGCTTGAGGTCTTGCGTGTAGTGCAGGAATTTGTCTGCGGGGAAGGGGAACTGTCCGGTGTGGTGGAGGACAGTACGGAGGAGCAAGTGCTTGAGTACATCGCCCAAACCGAAACTCAGCGCGATGCTCAACCCAAAAATCACTCCGTAACACATCCCGGCAATCAGTGCGAAAATCTGCCAGCTACCCAGGCCGTACCTCAGCCCGACAATTAGCCCAATAGCCAGCCCGTAGCCCAGTCCGCCAATCATTCCCAAAAACAGCCCGCTATTCAGTGCGCCAATCAATGTTTCGCGCCAACCGGGGTTCAGGCTAAATGGTCGCGCCAATGAAGCGCCGATGCTCAGGGCTGTACTCAGTCCAAAAATTAGCCCGCCTATCAGCCCACTGCGCAGACTACTAATCAGTCCAGCACTCAGCCCGAAGACTAGCCCGTAACTTAGCCCGCCTATCAGCCCACCACGCAGTCTGCCAATCATCCTATCCCCGCCAAAGTGAGGAACCAGTTTTCGTCGTAAATCAATGCCACTCAGCCCACCACCCAGGCCGAAAAGTAGCGCGAAAATCACCCCAACATTCATCCTGAAGACTAGCCAGCCGATTAGCCCAAAAATTAGCCCGCTAATCAGTCCACCTGTCAGAGTGAGCGTGATGCGCAGTATGTGTAGTGTGCGCTCCCGGTGCAACCAATCCAGTTGCAGTGCTTCCAGGTAGAACTGTGTCATCTCGCGCTCTTTTGTCTGCCAGCCGACCCACGCCAGCCAACGGCGCGTCTTCGCATCGGAGTGAGGTTTCTTCGTGCGCTGGTCGAGTTGGCGTGCCACATAGGGCGCAATCACCCGCTGGTACACCTGTTCCGTCGGCGTTGCGTCCTCGCGTGTGGGTGGCAGCACGGAACGATCCGCGTAGGTGTCAATGAGGATGTTAGCGAAGAGCGGCTTGCGCGTCTGCTGCCACACCGCGTCCTCTGCCGTGAGCATCCCCAACAAGCTGGCCGCCATCTCATCCGACAGGCCGCCGTGTGCCAGATAGTCCCGGAAGGTGCTGCGTTCGAGGGGTTGCAGTTCAATCGCGTTGTGAATGGCCAGCTTATCACGCAGCGCGTGGTACTCCGTGATGCGGCTGCACACCACCACCTGCGTGTCCGGCGTGGTAAAGGCGTTGATCGCGCTCAGGCAGTCGTCACGGTAGGCGTCCGCGACTTCGTCCAGGCCATCGAGCATATAAATCAGGTGGTTGCCGTCAATCAGTTGGCGAGTGAGCCGCTTGCCTGCGCCGTACACCTTACGCATCTCCTCAACCAGCCATTTGTCCAGCGGCTCGCGCTTCACCGCCCACGACGACAAATTCACCACCACAGGCACTCGCGCCCAGTGGTTCGTCGCCGCCGCTTGCAGTAGCTGCTCCGTGAGTTGCAGCATGAGCACCGTTTTCCCGCTGGCAGGCTCCCCCAGGATAAGCAGCTTTTTGTCCACGTCCGTGAATATCTGCCGGATGCTGCCCGCAATCTGCACATGCTGGTACGCCTCAGACGCGCCTGCCGCGTCCGGGTTGGCGCGCAGTTTGATTTCAAAGCCGGGATTCACGCGGCGCAGCGCGTCGTCCAGCACGGTTTGTATCCAGATGTTGTGGACGGCGCGAATCAGGTCGGTGTAGGGGTGTTGCTTTTGGGTGAAGATGGGGTTTTGGTCACGGGGCAGCACTTGATAGATGGTTTGCGTGCCGCCGATGTTGACGTTATCGGCAATCACATCCCGGCCCACGTTGATGATGTTCGGCTGTGCGGTCATAGGCGCGCTCTGCTGTTCCCCGTGCGATGGTATTTATCATACCGTGTGGGCAACAATCCTGCATGGGGCATGGCAGACGCGCCGCTTGTTGTGTGATATAGCGTTGCGCTGTCATTTGAAAATACACCGGCTTCACCTCATCCCCCGGCCCCTTCTCCAAACGGAGAAGGGGAGGCGATGCGCTGCCCTACGCATATCGGATATAAGCCCTTCTCCTGTGGAGAGGGGTTTGGGGTGAGGTGAGACGGACAAACGCGTGACCCCTTGCCGGGTGAAACGTCGGCCCCTACTGCGCGCCCTGCAAAATCGGTTCTTCTTCCTCCATCATCGCGTCTTCGCTCATCGCGTCGCCCGTCACCGTAAACTGAATCGGCCCCACGCCCGTGCCGCCGCTCACATCAAGCTGCACCGCCCACGTCCCTGGCGTAAAGGTGAACTCCGTCTGGTCAATAAACGACCAGATGCACGCGTTCTCAATTTCAAAGTCGTAGGTGAAGTCGTAGCTCTCCATCACCTGGCCGTCCCGCGTCCATGTGGTGGTGACGGTCGTGTTGGCCGGGAACTCTACTGCATTGGCCACGATGTAAATCTCCGGCGTGCTGTCCGCGAAGCTGGTGCCGCCGTTCACCGCGCAGTCGTCGTTGCCCACCTGCGTCGTTAGCGTTGGGTTTTCGAGGCGGGTGCCCGTG
>CAWUJQ010000206.1:0-8101 GCA_963922445.1 uncultured bacterium | reverse complement strand
GGATTACGACCGCTCGCCCAAACGCCCAATCCTTGATTGTCCATTTTGCTTCACAGTAGAATCACAGACTGAGGCTTGCTACCGCCGCATTTCTCGCGTTTGCTATCATTTGACCTACAATGATCTCAAGAAGGCTAGTAGCGCATCACGGTCTTCGATAGCCATGCCGATATAGGCATCGCGCGATGCTTCGGCTTCGCCGTCGTGCCACAGGATGGCCTCGCTTAGGTCACGCGCCCGTCCATCATGTAGGTAGTTCGTGTGTCCGTTGACCGTCTCGAACAGGCCAATCCCCCACAGCGGCGGCGTGCGCCACTCGGCCCCGGTTGCCTCAAAGTCTGGTGAGTTGTCCGCAAGTCCTTCGCCCATATCGTGCAGCAGCAGGTCGGTGTATGGGTGGAACGTGACATTGGACAATGCCGGGACTGTCGGATGAATTCCCGTTGTCAGCGTTTCAACGTGGCAACTCGTACACTGCGCCTCGCGGAAGACCTCCGCCCCTCTTATCACCTGTGGGTCATCCGCATCCCGTTGGGCGGGGACGGCGAGTGTCTGCATATACAACACAACTTTTAGCAGATCATCGTCACTGATTTCGGGTTCACCCCCATGAATGGTCTCGGCACAGGCGATCTGGGTGGGGCCGCAGTTCTGCGCCGAGAACAGCCCGGTGGTAATGCCCATGTCACCGTTGAAGGCGGCTGCCGTCTGTTGCAACAGATGCGGCTGATTGGCCTTCCACCCAAAGCGCCCAATCGACTGACGATTGTTGTAGAAATCCCACACGAGGTTCGGACGACCGCTGACCCCATCACCGTCGGCATCGTTCGGATCTGCCAACGCCAACAGCGTCTCCTCTGGCACAGCTTCCAGCAACCCTAGGCCGATCACCTGGTTTGCGACACGCGGGGACATCGTGATTTCGGGGTGCATCTCACCGTAGGCCAGGTTTTCCAGGTAGACGGTTGGCTGACGTAAGCTATACGGGGTGCCATCGGCAAATTCGCCGGGGATTTCGGTGTACGTAATCCGAAGATCACCCTCAGCAGCAATCCCCTCCAACGCACGGTCCTGAAATTGCCCACCGTAGATCGGGTCACCGAGGTAGGCACCCGTCAGATCACGCTCAAGCACCTTTAACCGCACGAGGAATCCGGTGGGGGCCTCACCGTCGAATTCGGGGGCGCGTCCCCGCCCATCCTTGAAGTGGCATCCCGCACACGAGCGCGAGTTGAACATGGGGCCTAACCCATCGCGGGCCGTGGTCGAGGCTGGAGCCGTTACCCAGTTCTGGTTAAAAAATGAGTCTCCCACAAAAAACAAAAGCCGCTGATTGCGATCAACGCCGGGTGCAGGAAAGGTAAAAGCGTTTTCGGTTGTGTTGTAAATGGTGGTTGAGCCGCCGAGTAATTCGCGGTTGTGATCGGCCTGGGCGTACAGTATCCCCCCTGCCAGGACCGAAATGCACGAAAGCGCCAGCAGAACGCTCGCCCAATGTCGTATCGCCATTATAAATTGTTCCCTTGCACTACCCATAAATTAGGATAGAGCGGCGAGACAATCTCACCGCCCCATTCAGTAACGTTACTCTGGTAACGCCGTGTTGATTGTCAGTCCAAGCTCGCTCCCTGCCTGGGCGAACAGGTCACCGAGATCCTGGAGGATGAAGACCGTATCCAACACGACCGGACGCTCCTCCGGCAGAACGATAGCCTGGTCGAACGGCACGAAGATATCCTGCGAGAGGGCATCGGCTTCGTCAAGCGCGGCGAGGATCTCAGCGTTGAGGTCCGCGTTGACCATCTCAATCACGTCGGCCACGCCTGTTCCGCTGACAATGGTGCCGTCGAGACGGGTGTAGCTGCCAACGTAGACGTTCTCAATGCCCATGAAATTGGTAATCACGTCGCGGTGAGTGTTATCGCTAAAGCAGGAGTGCTCGTCTTCCTGGTCCTGATTGTCATAGGCGACGAAAATCCGCTCGCCAGAGAGTTCAGCCGCCGCCAACACACCAACGCCCGTCAGAATGTTGGTGAAGGCCTCATCGGGATCAGACGCGAGGAAGGCCGCGCGGTAGTTGTCGTCCATCTCCATCGACCAGTCGTCGACCAGCGATTGCAGGTCACTCAGTAACAGGTCCGCTGCTACATCCAAATAAGCCGCACGGCGGTCTGCGTTCTCAGCGGTGGTGTAATCGGTATATGGGCGTTGACCGCTAGTCTCGGCGCTCAGGTCTTGCCCCCACAGGAGGAACTCAATCGCGTGGTAGCCCGTGGAGATATTCTCCTCCGCGCCAACCTCGTTGAGCGACACCAGCAGCTCCGCGTCGATTTCCGGGTAATCCTCAACGTTGTTGATGATGCCCGCCTCCGGTGCGCCCTCAACATAGTCGATGTAAGCCTCGTCCAAAGGCCATGCGTTGAGCAAGCCCTCTGGACCATCCTCATCGTCAATGGGGCCAGCGTAGAAGCGATAGGCCTCGGTCTGTCCGTAAGGTTCATTGGACGCCAGCCACGCCTCACGCGCTGCGGTCAGGCTCTCCTCGGAGGGTTCTGCCAGGAACGCCTCAATCGCGTCGTGCAGGTCGATGGCAGCCGTCAGCGAGTCCTCGTAGCTGGCGAGGACGATGTCAGCGTAGGTTTCCATGGCTTCTTGCTGGACAGATGCCATATCCATGTCTTGGGCCGCCGCAACCGCCCCCAGTATGAGCAGCATTGGCAGCAAAAATAACATACGTTTCATGTCGCAAATTCCCTTTTGTTATCGTTATTATCTCGTCTTGAGACGAAAAACAGTTTACTGGGTATCACCCCTGAGCGTCTATGAGCGCGATTAATTTTCCTCTAATCTTTTGGGTGTTATAAGATTACCTTACTTTGGTTCGCGACCCACCCGCACACAAATTACGTCTTGACCTATGTAAACATAATTTGGTGTAGCCGTTAAAATTTGACGTCGGGTTTAACATCCAACTTTGGAACAGTGCCATATACGGGGCGGGCAGTCTCCACACAGATGGAACTTTTATTTGAGGTAGGTTAAGTTGCACATTTATCCGCAGAAATCTTACGTCGCCTACTGTGAAATTAATGGTGTAACTTGCTGCGGTGTAAGGTGGTGATGGCAGTATGCGATTAAGTTGTCGAGTGTTATCGTCAACAGGACAGTCACGATATTTTGCCTTTAACTCGTGACGTGGATATGCCGTGGAACATGCTCTAGCATCAGGTGCATTGCTCACTATTTGAGAGAAGTACGCGATGCAATCTCGTATTTTGACGTTTTTTCTAGTTGCAATTCTTGCAACACTTGGGGTCATGCCGTTGGCAGCACAGGATGAGCCAAGTGGGGAGCTGATCGTTTACAGCACCCGTTCGGAAGCTCTCTTTACCGCTGTTTTGGAGGCCTTCAACGAGGAGTTCCCGGACATCGAGGTCACCGTCGTGCGCGGTAGTAACGGCGAGATGGGTGCCCGCCTGCTGGAAGAGCAGGACAATCCACAGGCCGATGTGTTCGTCAACAGTGATACGCTGACGATGGCAAGCCTCAACGAAGAAGGCATCTTCGAGCCGAACGACTCTGAGTTAGTGATGGCTGTGCCGGAGGAATTCCGCGCTGATGACGGTAGTTACGCCGCACTCACTTTCCGTGGTCGCGTCATTATGTACAACACCGAGTTGATTGACGAGGAAGACCTGCCGACTTCCCTATTGGATCTCGCCGACCCGAAATATGCGGGGATGATCGGCTCCGCCGACAGCACCAACGGCGCGATGCTGGGCAACATCGTTGCACTGAACCGCCTTGTCGGTGAGGAAGCCACAACGGAATGGATTGAAGGCCTGATCGCCAATGAGACGGTTTTCTCCGGCAGTCACACCGACATTCGCCGTGCCGTTGGCGCGGGTGAGGTCACGCTGGGGTTGGTGAACCACTACTACTACTATCAGTCGCTGGCGGAGGAAGCTCCAGTCGGCATCATCTGGCCCGACCAAGGCGAGGACGACATTGGCTTGATCGTCAACAGCACCAGCATTGGTATCATCAACGGCACGGAGGACCGCGAAATCGCCGAGATTTTCGTCGACTTCATGCTCTCCGAGGCTGGGCAGGATGTGTATGCTAATGGCAACTTCGAGTGGCCCATCTTCTCAGAGGGTATTGAACTAGCGGAGGGCGTCGCTAGCCCGGACGAGTTCATGATCGCTGACATCGAACTCAAGTCGTTGGTTGATGATCTTGAGGCAAGCCAGGAGCAGGCACTGGACGCTGGCCTGCCGTAACGAGCGTTCGCAGGGGGCAACCGAGTGTGGTTGCTCCCGCCATACAGAATAGGCACTTGATGTCCCGAAGATACCCATACACCCTGCTGACAGTTGCTCTAATAGTCAGCGTGCTGTCTGCCATCCCCCTAATCTACATTGTCATCCGGGCCGCAGAGGCTGACGTAACGCTGCTCGCACGCCTGTGGCGCAGGCAGATTCCCACGCTTCTGCTCAACACCGTCTGGTTGATGGCGACCACCATCACCCTCACCGTGTTACTCGGTGTCTCGCTGGCGTGGCTGGTCGAGCGTACTGATCTTCCGGGGCGAACACACTGGCGCTGGTTATTGGCGCTGCCGCTGGCACTCCCCGGCTATGTAGGGGCTATCTGCTTGCTGGTGTTGCTGCGGCGTGGCGGGTTGGTCGACCGAGCAGCGATGGCATGGGCGGGCTTTGAGTTTGCAGCGTTTCCGCTGCCGGATGTGACCTCATTAGGCGGGGCGACCACAGTCATTGGTTTGGTCACGTTTCCTTATGTCTATCTCACCGTTGGTGCGGCCCTGCGGACAGGTGACCAGTCACTTGAAGATGCGGCACGGATGTCCGGTCACGGGCCGTGGCAGAGCTTCTTCCGGGTGACGCTGCCGCTACTATTGCCAGCGATTGCTGCTGGTGCGCTGTTGGTGGGGATGTATGTGCTATCCGATTTTGGCACAGTGGCGCTGCTGCGGTATCAGACGTTTACGACTGCGATCTATCAACAAATCGCAGGGCGCGTTGACCGGGTGGCAGCCTCCATTCTGAGCATTGTGTTGATCTTGATGAACCTACCCCTATTGGGACTCGCAGCCTGGATCAACCACCGACAGGGCCGTTTTCAGCGCGGTAGCCGTTGGCGGCCTCATCGTCTCATCGCGTTGGGACGCTGGCGTCCACTCGCGCTCGTCTTTGTCGGTGGTGTTTTTACGCTGGCGCTGGCTGTGCCCCTGTTGGTTCTAGTGGGCTACACGGTTCAGGGTATTGTGTGGCCGACGGAGATGGACCGGCTGTGGGGATACGCGGGGGAGCGTATTTGGTCACACGGCTGGGACAGCCTGCGACTTGGCGTGATTGGGGCTACCCTTGCCGTGGTGCTGTCCTTCGCCCCAAACTACCTCTCGGCCCGCTTCTCAAATCGTCTGGTGGCGCTTATGCTCGGCCTGAGCAAGACTGCCTTTGCGCTGCCGGGCATTATCATCGGGCTGGGCATGTCGTTCTTCTTCATACAGGCGGTGCCACTGCTCTACGCGACGGTGGCGGCATTGATGTTGGGGATGGCCTTTCGGCTGTTGCCGCAGGCGATCACGACAGGCGAGGCCGCCTTTGGGCATGTGCCGCCCTCGCTGGAGGCGGCTGCACGCACGCTGGGCCACCGCCCGCTGTCGATCTTCTGGCGAATTACGTTGCCCGTCGCGCTGCCGGGGATCAGCGCCAGTTGGACGCTTGTCTTCATCTCGGCGATGAAGGAACTACCGCTATTGATTATCCTGCGTCCCCCCGGCTTCGACACCTTACCCATTCGGGTTTGGGAGGCTGCCAACGATTCCATCTACACTCAGGCATCTCCACCCGCTCTTTTACTGGTCGGTCTAACGCTGGTTCCCGTTGCCATTTTATACACCAACCGACTGATCGGTCTGAATCGAGTCGTAGAGCGTCAGACATAGCCATCATAGTGGGTGGGGAAATTTAATCCCAGTTAGAGCGTCGCCACCATGAGCGGCACGTTGCGATTAACCTCAATTAGTCCCCAAATACCTTTTTCGATATTTAACTTGTCACCTCCCGTAAGTTTAATCTTGCCCCCGTGCGTGGACGGTGCTTATGTCACCGACATAAGCTTCTTCATAGCGATTGTGTTACAGCGTGTAAGAAGGCAGTTGGGTGACATGGGTCAAATCAATCCAAATCAACTGAGTTATCTGGCGGAAATATACCAAATTAACCGCGTTGAAGAGGCGACAAAGGATGGTTTTGTTCCATCAAGTATACTTGCTCAACGGATGCTCATTGGGCAAAGCGGCATCAACCGAACGTTAGAAGGTCTTCGTCGGGCCAGTCTCATTGAGCACGAGCGATATGTTGGCGTCCGCCTCACCCCCCACGGATTGCAGACAGTCCAACCGTTGATTCGCAAACAGGGCATCATTGAGTCCTTCTTGATGTCTGTTATGGGATTTTCGTGGTGGGAGGTCTACCCAGAGGCGAAGCGGATGAGGTTGAACGTCAATGACCTTGTCGCGCAGCGGATGTGGAAACTGGCGGGCTATCCGGCGGTTAGCCCTTTCGGCGAACCCATCGAACACGATCAGGTCACACACGTAGCTGATGTAAAACTCTCCGATGCTGAGGCCGACAGCAGCTATCGGGTTTCTCGTGTACTCACGCGCCAGCGAGACCGCCTCCAGTATCTCGACGCGCTCGATATTCGCCTGGGCAGCAAACTTCACCTCATACACAAGGCCCCGTTCAACGGCCCGGTGCAAATTCGACTTGCACACGAATATCGGATCATTGGTTACCCGTTGACACAGATGATAACGGTCGTGCCGCAACCCTAACTGCCCGTAAGGTTAAACTTTAGTTTCTACGCGGGCAATTCAGAGATGTGCATTGTGTTGGTATTGATGTGCTGTGTGCATAACCTAGCTTTGCCACATGCATCACTCCCTGCTTGACCCCCCGCAACGCCTCATCATCTAACTCGTTAACTCTCACTTTAATCGGTCACGTAGACATCACCTGGCGCATCAAGGTATCACTGTATGTATACCCGATTTGAGGAGTAACATCTATGCGCCGTTTATTTCTGGTTCTTGTTGGATTGAGCTTGTTGGTCGTTTCTTCTGTTCTCGCCCAAGACAACACCACCATTACTGTGGTAGACGCCAACGGTGATGAGGTCGTTATTGACGACGCCTCACGTATCGTCACGATGGGTGGCTCGGTCACGGAGATCGTCTACGCGCTGGGTGCGGGCGATCAGGTCGTCGCCAGAGATAGTTCCAGCCTCTACCCGCCTGCCGTCAATGACCTAGAAGAGGTAGGTTATGTGCGCACGATCTCTGCTGAGCCGGTGCTATCACTAGAGCCAACGCTGATTATCACCATCCCCGATGCGGGACCCCCGGAGGCCGTCGAACAACTGAAAGCGGCAGGCGTCACGATGCTGATGGTGCCGGAGGCCGACACCATTGAGGGTGTGACAGAGAAGATCGACCTCATCGCGGCGGCACTTGGACGTGAGGACGCTGGTGCAGACCTCGTGGCAACGCTTGAGGCCGATTACGCCGCCGCCCAAGATTTACAGGCTGAGATGACCACCACCCCCCGGGTTATGTTCATCTACGCGCGCGGTGCAGGTGCCGTGAGTGTCGCCGGGACCGACACCAGCGCCCACGCTATGATCGAGATGGCAGGGGGTGAAAATGCCGTCACAGCGTTCGACGGCTTCCAGCCGATTACCGCTGAGGCGGTCGTGACTGCCGCCCCAGATGTCATCCTGATGATGTCGCGGGGGCTTGCCAGCCTGGATGGCGTAGCGGGTGTGTTGGAACAGCCGGGCATCGCTCAGACTCCCGCCGGGGAGAATGGGCGCGTCGTGGTGATGGACGACCTGTACCTGCTGGGCTTCAGCACCCGCACCGGCACCGCCGTGCTGGACCTGACCTATCTGTTGCACGAGGAACTGGAGCCGCCGTTGCTCACACTGCTACGGGCCGATGGGCGTTTTAACACCCTGTTAGGTGCAATGGATGCCGCTGGACAGACGCGACTGCTCACAGGCGACACGCCAT
>CAWUJQ010000205.1:0-8111 GCA_963922445.1 uncultured bacterium | reverse complement strand
ACTCTGAGCGGCCCAGATATGCCTCGGTGTACTTGGGGTCGTGGGTAATCGCGACGGAAAAATCCACAATGGCGTCGGCATAGGCTTTGGCGTTGAGTTTGGCTGTGCCGTCACGGAGGTAGCGGAGGGCGGTGGTGTGATCAATCATGCGTTAGCCTCCAGGAAGGGCAAAAAGCGGCTGCGGAAGTTACGCCAGCGTCGGTTGTTTCTGATTTGATCGCGCAGTTCGTAGTAGCGGTTGTCGTTCGGGTTCAGGTCGATGACCTTGTTAATGGCCGTCATCGCCGCGTCGTGATCTTCCGTGTCACAGTAGATGCGGGCAAGATAATAATACGCGTTGTCGCTATCCGGACTTAGCTCAATGCGTCTTCGTGAGTCCGTGATCGCTTCAGCATAGCGCCTGAGCCGCCACAGGGCATCAACACGCCAGGCCAACAGGGATTGGTTGTCGGGGTCAAGGGCAATCGCCTGGTTGAAATCGTCTAGCGCTTTCTCCTGGTTGCCCATCTTCTGGTAGGCGCGTCCACGTTCGCGAAGTGCCTCTGAGCTGTCAGGCTTTTTCTCCAGGTATTCGGTGAGGTCGGTAATTGCCTCGTTGTACATTCCGGCTTCCAGGTAGGTGCGCCCGCGATGCAGTCTTAAGAAGTGGAGCGCGGGTGCCGCCACGATGGCCCGTGTGAGCGCGGCAACGGCACGTTTGTGGTCACCGATTGAGACATAGCTCATCGCACGCGTGGCCAGGACGTGTGGGTCGTCCGGTGCCAGTGAAACGGCTTCTTCCAGGTCGCGGTTTGCTTCGTAATATCGTTGCAGATGCGCAAGCACAATACTGCGCACAACAAGCGCCTTTGCCCGGTTTTCAGGGTCCGTTTCAAGCCAATCATTGACGGTGTTGAGCGCGTCTTCATAGCGTTTTTGGTCATTAAGCAGCGAAATCTGTGTTTGCCGAACATGCTCATGATTAAGGCCGAGTTGGATAGCCGTTTCAATGTCTGCCAGGGCCGGTTCGTATTGCTGTAGATGCATATGCGTCAATCCGCGCCAGTAGTAGCTGCTGCGCGGGTGCGGGTTGCGCTTAATCGCTTCATCAAAGTCAGCAAGGGCCGCTGAATAGTCCTTGTTGTAATAGTGGGCGGTACCGCGAAACATGAATTCACTGGTGTGCGCTGGACGATCCTGGGCGAGTGCTGCATCGAGATGTTGCCGCGCCATTTCGTCGTCATCTTTGTTGATCGCAATATGATATAGCCAGTGGTGTGCGGCCCAAACGTGCTGGCCCACGTCAAGCAGGTGCTGAAAGTCGGCAGCAGCGTTGCCATACTGCTTGAGTTCAGCGTACGCACGCCCACGTAGCGCCCGCGCCTCGTGTAATTGGGGTGTGTTGTCGTCTTGGTCAATCAACGGTGTTGTGACTACGATGACGTCATCGTAGCGCTGGTCGCGCTCCGCCAGCGCGGCCTGAGCGATGATCGAGTAGCGATGTTCGGCGTCCAGTTCGACGGCACGGTTCGTGTCTGCGACTGCATCATCGTAGCGATTGAGACCTAAACAAAACTGAGCGCGCAATCCATAACCAGCAGCGTCATCAGGGGCAAGGTCGATGGCACTTTCTGCGTCATTGAGCGCCCGTTCTAGGTCATCCGTCTCCGCGTAGCACTCTGAGCGGCCCAGATATGCCTCGGTGTACTTGGGGTCGTGGGTAATCGCGACAGAAAAATCCACAATGGCATTGGCATAGTCTTTGGCGTTGAGTTTGACGGTGCCGTCACGGAGGTAGCGGAGGGCGGTGGTGTGGTCAATCATGGAATCGGCAATCTTAGCGTGTGCGTACATCGCCTATCATATGGATTTTGAGAGCAAATGCGAGTGGACTTGTGAGGCTGTACCGAGGGGATGTAGGGTATAATAGTCAACTATAACCCGATTCATACCCCAACTACACGGAACGACTTCTTATGGCTTCACTCATCCCCAACCTGCGCACACTCTATCACAGCCAAAACGGACTGGCCGCCGTGATGAGTCACTACACGACGATGCTGGCCAGCTACCCTGTGCCACAGCGGTCATTTTATGTGCCCACGCGCTACGGCCTCACGCACATCGCCGTCAGTGGTCACAAGCGCAATCCGCCGATGGTGCTGCTGCATGGGTGGGGCGTCCATGCCATGATGTGGAAGCCCAATGTGGCCGCGCTGTCGCAGGACTATCTGGTTTATGCGGTGGATGTCATCGGGGATGGCGGGCGCAGTGCCGGGGCACGCCCGTCCATGCTGGATGCGAGTTATGCGTACTGGCTGGAGGATGTGTTGGATCAACTGGATTTGCAGCGGGCGCGCATAGTGGGCATGTCTATGGGGGGCTGGCTGGCACTCAACGGGGCGCTGCACCTGCCCCAGCGGATTGAACGCCTGTTTTTGATTGCGCCTGTGGGGTTGGTCACGCTGAACACGTCGCTGACCATGCAGGGCTTATGGGCGATTGCACCGCATATGTGGAACACATCGCACAATGTGGCGCGCCTGCTGGCCCGCATGGGTGGCCCTGACCCCGATCACGAAATCACCCAGATGATTTACCTCTCGGCTAAGCACCACCGCGCAAAAATGATTACGCCGCTGCCTGTTTTTAGTGATGACGATTTGCGGCGGGTGGACGTGCCCACCACGCTCATTGTGGGCCGCGATGACGAGATGTTCGATGCAGTGCGGCAGGTGGCGCGGGCGCAGCAGGTGCCAGGGTTACAGCACGCCGAGGTCATTGACGGCTCAGGCCACTGGATCAATGTGCAGCAGGCGGGGTTGGTGAGTTCGATGGTGTTGGCGGCGCTAGGGCTGTAACCCCTGTGATGCGCTCAGCGGTGTTATAAACTCGTGTAGATCGTATTCAGGTCATCAAGCGTCACGTTGAGTTCACCGCTGGCGATGACCTCGTAAGCGGTTGCCATCAGCCGTTCGATCTGATTTTTCTCGGGGGCACCCGTGCTCACATGTTGGTCGATATAGACTGCACCCAGGTCATCAAACGGGAACACCACCACCAGGCGCAGGTTGGCGAAGTTGGTGTTGGTTTTGGGGGCGGCCTGCGGGTCTAAAATCTGGTTATTGCTGATGTGGGGGCGTTCGTTGTGTTCATACGCCTGACGGATGTTCTCGAACCCGGTGAACGCCGGCGCGTCGATTTCAGCTTGTGTCAGGTTTTCCAGCCCGACTACCGTCATATCACCATCGACGGCCATACCGCGTTCCGCAGTGCTGGCCTGGAGCGCGAACGCCAGAAAGGTTGTCAAAAAGTGCGTTGCCGTCATGTTTTCACCCTGGCCTGTGCTGCGGTGGCCTATCGCATCATGTTTGTTCAGAGTATCTGGCGTGGGCATTTATCGCAAGGGATGAATGTTACAATTTTGTTGCAGCACTGTTAGCTGACCCCACTACGTTAATTGATAGGCTTCTACGGTAATGTCGGCTAGCACGCGCTGGAACAGCGTCACAACCGCGTCGTAGTCGGTTTGGCTGATGAGAGCGACCGGGCTGTGAATATAGCGTGCCGGGATGCTCACGGTAGCGGATGGGATACCGCCGTTTTGCAGTTGGATAGCGCCTGCGTCGTTGCCGCCCCCGCGCCGTGACTTGTACTGATAGGGCATATCCTCGGCTTCGGCAGCGGTGCGAACCAGGTCAATCATGCGCGGGCTAACCATAATGCTGCGATCCATCACGGTAATGGCTGGGCCGGCCCCTACTCGCGCGGCCGGGTTAACCGAGACCATTGTGTTGTCGGGGTCGGCAGTGGGGTCTGGCAGGTCGTGGGCAGTGGTTGTTTCCAGTGCAAAGGCCACGTCCGGTTGCAGCGTGCGGGCGGCCACCTGTGCCCCGCGCAGCCCCACTTCTTCCTGAACGGTGAAGGCGGCCAGCACATCACACGGGTAGGGGCCGTTCGCCAACAAATCGACCAGTACCGAGCAGCCCGCCCGGTCATCGAACGCTTTGCCGCGCAGCAGCTTCCCCATTTTGCCGTAGTGACTGTCAAACACGATCATGGTGCCTACGGGCGCTTTACCCTGGGCGTCAGCTTTGCTGGTTGCGCCGATGTCGATGCGTAGGCTGCTCATTTTGGTGACGGTTTGTTCACGGTTCTTGTGAATCGGCCCCCACATAATCACCCCCGGCAGGCCGTCTTTGCCCACGCAAACGCGCAGCCCCGGCAAAATGCGGTCGTCAATGCCGCCGACGCTGTCAAATTGCAAGCTGCCGTCGCTGTCGTGGCCGATGACCAAAAACCCGACCTCGTCCATGTGTGCAGCCAGCATCACACGCGGACGGTTAGCGCTGTCTGTTCCCTTTTGCATGGCCAGCACATTGCCCATTGAGTCGATGGTGATGTCTGTGGTGTGCGGTTCAATGGCTTTGAGGATAATGTCACGGACGGCGTCTTCCTGGCCGCTGATGCCGGGTGCCTGCGAGAGTTGGTCTAGGATCATGGGTGGTCGTCTTTCAGGGTATGAGGGTGAGTCTGTCATTAAATTGCGAGAACTGAATCAATTTTGTGTCGCTATATTTGATACAACATGGGGTTATACGTTTATCGCTCTCACCTCACCCCTAAATCCCCTCTCCGTTGGGAGAGGGGACTTATACCCAGACGAAGGGTTGACCCGGTACTCCCCCTCTCTTGTGGAGAGGGGGCCAGGGGGTGAGGTGAAGCAGATGCAATTTCTACCGATGGCGCTACGGACAACGTTATGTAGATGCTTAACGCAACCCCATGTCGCACGACGCCTGCTGCGTCCGCTGAGGCACTAACCATTAGAGTCATCACGCTGTATGCTATCCATAAGGTAATCTGCAAATTCGTTGTGCAAGATGTCCTTCGCTTGTCTGGGGTCTACTAACCTGGGCGCTTGAATTCCCGCTCTACGGGCCTCGTAAGCATGACGGGCACCCGTCCCATCGGGCGGTACGTCTTCAAGCTGTTGGGTCACGTGATTTGTCTGAAAAACAACAACAACTTCATATTCCGTATTGGCCACATCAACGGGTAGTTCAACCCGAAGGATGCCATTTTCATCGGTGGTGGCTTTGAGCGTAATGGTTTGCATGGCCGTTGGCCTCCCGTCTAAAGTTAGCTAACTGTAACCCATCGCTCCGAGCGCGCAAAGAGCAAAATCAAGCGCGGCTTGTGTATAATAGCTATCCGATTAATGACCAGATGACAGAAGAGGCAATCCCGTGACGGCGACAGCCCCCGTTGACACGACAGACGAACAGAAGCAGCTTGCAAGCGCATTTCAGTTCACCAAGGCTGACCTCAAGCAAAACCGCGAGGGCGTCATCAGCGAGGCCCAAAAAGAGCGGCTGCGCCGAATGCGCGTGGTTAGCAGTGAAATGCTGTTGGCCGTGGTCGTTGGCCTGCACCTGACCGCGTTCATTGGCGGGTCAACGGCGGGGGCGGTGCGTACCATCGCAGCAGGGGCACCGTCTGGGGTGATTGCGCCGCTGGTGGTGATTGTGTTGAGCGTGTGGGGGCTGACGGTGTTCACCCGGCCTGCCATCCAAAAGTGGCGCAGCCTATCGCGGGATGTGAAGGCGGGCGAGGTCAAGCTGTTGCAGGGGGACGTGCAGCACAAGTGGGTCAGGCTACGTTACAACCGCTTTCCGTGTATTGCGACCGAGGACGATTATGTGCGGGTCAAAGAAACGCAGCAGACGTTGTTCACACCCGGCGAGCGCTATGCCATTTACGTCGCCCCGCACAGCGACGCGATTGTCGCGGCGGAGCGGTTGCCCTAGCGCATACAAGGGGTGCAGCAGCCCTGCCGCACCCCGCAGCGCAATGGCTTAGCTTTCTTCTACACTGAAGGTGTAGTCGGTGGCGGAGTTGTCGCCGTCTACAGAAACTTCTACGATCACGTTTTCGCCGATGACATCCGCGACGAGCGGCAGCCCTGGAATTTCGGTGGGCGCATCACCAAGGAACTCGCCGTCCTCGGTGTAAACCCGCAGCACGATCTCCACGTCTTCTTCAGCTTCAACGACCACATCCACGCTTTGTGCAGGCCCGCTGACCACATGGCGGACGCGTTCCCCCTCGTTGAGCGTGCCCGCAACAGAATCGCCTACATTGAGCGGCTCACCATCAACCGTCGGCACGGTAAGTTGGCCGTCCAGGTAGTCAATCGCAGCCTGCAACACCAGGTCTTCATCACTGAAGACGGTCTCTTCTGTGATGGGTACCGTCACGTCCGGCACGACGCCAATGCCTTCAATGTGGATTTCCATGTCGCTATTGAGGCCACGGCTGGCGGTATAGCGGAAGCGCAGGTCTTCTGGCAGGAAGAAGTCATTGATGCCGCCGCCAAGCCCCTGGCTGGGGTACTGGCCTACGATAGCGACGTTGTCTAACTGGGCCATGCTGTAAGAGAAGAACTCGCACGCGCTGGCACACGCCGGGCCAACCATAACCACCACTTCACCCTCATAACGGAACACTTCTGGTGCGGCGTAGACCGTGTCTGGGCGTTCTTCACGCACATCGAAGCGGCCTAGCTCTTCGTTGTAAAAGCCGATGAAACCGACGGGCGTGGTTTCTTCGTAGAAGTAACCCGCCAGGCCGTCGGCCAGCGCACCGGAACCGCCGCCGTTGTAGCGCATGTCGATAATGATGCCCGGTATGCCCGCGCCGTTGACTTGCGTCAGGAAGTACTCCCACTGCTGCACGGTCAGCACTTCGTTGTCGCTAAAGGTGGAAATGGCGACATAGGCGTAGCCGTTATCGAGCAGTTCGAACTCAACCGGCTGCACGAAGCGCGGGGCATCGGCAACGATAGAGGAGCGATTGAAGGTTTCTACCTCGTTGACCGTCGTCAGCGTGACAGTGCTTTCGGTGCCGGTGGAACCGTTGATGTAGCTGATTTCCACCTGTTCGCCCACCGGGCGGCGCACGATGTAACGCAGTTGCTGGATGCGAGTGAGATGGTCGGTACTGAAGCCGTTGAAGATGAATGTGTTTTCCAGCGCGTCTTCAATAGGAGCACCGTCCACAGCAATAATCTCGTCGCCAAGCTGCATCCGGGCATTGGCGGCGGGGCCGTCTTCCAGGATGAAGCTGACAATGACGCGGCCATCTTCAAGTTGGGTGAGGTTCATACCCAGGCCGCCGCTAATGGCATCCTGGAACAGCGAGTTGAGTTCCTGCATCCCGCTGCCGAACACGGCCACATGCCCGTCTGGGATTTCGTAGGACAGGTCGCGGATGGCCAGCTTGAACTCGAAGGCGTCGTCATTTTCTTCGGCGGCTTCGATGCGCGGGCGGTATTCTTCAACCAGCGCGTCCCAGTCAATTTCCTTGTATTCGGTGAAGGAATACTCACGTTCCAACAGTTCGATCATCTCATCGAAGGCTTCGGTGTAGCTGAGGTCGCTAAAGTCGTCCAGCGCAGCGGATGTCGGTTCTAGCAGGTCGATCTCAGCTTCTTGCGAGCGGTCAAAGGTGAACGGGTCGGTGTTCAAGTCGACGGTCGTCCAGCCCTGCGGCACCATGACAATCGGGTCGTCTTCGGTGAACAGCAGGCCGTCTTCACCAAAGCTGGACGGGAAGCCTTGCCCTTCTTCCGGTGCATAGATCACATAGATGCCGCCGACCACTTCCGTCTCGGAGTTCACATCGGTGCCTGCATACGCGCCAGACCAACCGCCACCACTGACGTCACGCTCCTCAAGGAACGGGTCGCCAAAGACGTTGTTCCAGTAGGCAGGCGTGTAGACCATCACGCCGGTGTCGTCTTCGTCGTCGTTGTCCACATCACGCAGCGTGCCGCGTGGCTGAATCGGCAGGTTGATGTTGTAGTCTACCGGGGCGGTGAAGAAGTTGGACGTGAAGTTGCCCAGCACTTGTGATTCTGGCGGGAAGATAAAGCCCAGGTCGCGGTCGACAAACCCGGCCTGGTCTTCTAGCACAACAATGGGCTGCGCCACACCCAGCGTCAGCAGCGGATTGGTGTAGTTCATTTGGCCGCGAATAATCACCGGGCCACCCTCGTCGTTTTCGATCTCTGCCATGGGGATGTCGTCATCCTGGGCAGCGAGGGGCATAGCAAGCAGTAGCAGGGCAGC
>CAWUJQ010000204.1:0-8126 GCA_963922445.1 uncultured bacterium | reverse complement strand
TCTCGGGGCACTTTATTCCTCCTTGAAGTTCGCACCTTCCAGGGAGGTCTATCGTCCCCCGTTTTCCGGGTTAACCTTTTCTTACACCACTACCACAGGTAGCGGTTTTCTCTATTCCGAATAAACCGGCAACAGAAAAGCACCGTCATTCGGTGCTTTTTGCGTTCATGCACAAGGATGTATCCATGAGGGTTTGCCTGCACGTTGAGCTGTGGGAGCCGATCTAATGGCACCTCAAGATGTTTTCGATTATTTTTGGGAGGGTCCTCAGTGAACCACACGCTCAATCTTGTGCGCTTGTAAGTGATAATTTCGATACAGAAAGGCATTCAATATGTTTAATACAGGTAATCAGTTGACAGAACGCTTCGTCATGCAGCCCACGGAAATCGACGAGGAGACAGTAGCCTACTACCGTGAGCATCCACAGGAGCTTGATCTCATCATCAACAAGGAAGAGTTTCGTCTGGGCTTCTTCCGTATTCTCTTCTTAATTGGCTTGGGGGTTGCCCTTGGTGCGCGGGCGGCGGCACATTTCTTCCCAGAAGTGCTAGGACCCTTTATGGTAAATGTCGTGCTCGACCTCATTTTCGAGATGGGCAATGCAATTCTTGGGGGTGTCTTAACGGCGTTTTTGCTGGAGTTTTTGGAAGCGCGGCAGTACCAAGAGAATGTGCGCTTTCGGCAGGAAGTGAAAAAACGCATTAAAGAACTAGAGGACGGAACAACCTCTCCATAGCAACGTTCGTATGGTCAATAGTTTCGGACGCGATGGGGCAAGATGCCCACTATCTCAAATGTGATAAAAGAATGGTCATCAAAAGTGGACAAAATACCGGATATTATTGCGAATCGATATGAGCCGCTGGAGCGGCTGGGTCAGGGGGGGATGGGAGTGGTATATCGCGCCAGGGATCGACTGACGGGTGTTGTGGTCGCCCTTAAACAGGTTCTCGTCGCCGCCGGTGAACTCCAGTTTTCCATCAGCGATCGGTCAACCAATGAAGCGTTAGCGCTGGCCTTAGAGTTCCGCACACTGGCGACACTCAGACACCCGCACATCATCAGCGTGCAGGACTACGGTTTCGACGGCACCGGACATCCGTTCTTCACCATGGAATATCTGCCGGACGCGCAACCCATTACCAACTACGCAAACGGAAAATCTTTTGATGAGCGACTACGTCTGCTCACGGAGATGCTTCAGGCGATTGTGTATCTACATCGGCGTGGCATCATCCACCGCGACATCAAGCCGGGAAACATCCTTGTTAATGCCGCTGGTAGCGTGAAGGTGCTTGATTTCGGTCTGGCAGTGGAAAGGGATATTGTCAGTGCCTCCGATGACGATAGTGGCGAAGTCGCCGGGACAATAGCATACATGGCTCCCGAAATTCTTCAGGGGCAACCTGTTGGGGTAGCCTCAGATCTATTCGCAGTGGGCATTATTGCATATGAGATGTTTGCAGAGCAGCATCCATTCAACACGAGCAGCGTAATGGCTTTGATCAATGATCTGATGTTTGCAACACCAGACTTTGAACGGGTTGATGACGAGGTTGTGGAATTCATTGAAATAATGTTGTCTAAGGTACCAGAGGAACGCCCCACCAGTGCCCGGGATGCACTTGCTCAATTGTATAAGCCATTAACACAACCGCCACCGGAAGAAACAGCAATTATCCGCGAGAGTTTCTTGCAGGCGTCACGGTTTGTGGGGCGCAAGGCAGAACTTGACCAGTTAACAGAAAGCCTGAAGGCGGCAAAGGGTGGAACCAGTAGTGGTTGGCTAATTGGTGGTGAGAGCGGTGTTGGTAAATCGCGGTTGGTTGACGAAGTGCGGGTGCGTGCGCTGGTAGAGGGGGTGCGTGTGGTGCGTGGGCAGGGTGTAAGCGAGGGTGGCGTGCCTTACCAACTGTGGCGTGGGGTGCTGCGACCGCTGGTGATCTCAACCGACCTCAGTGACCTTGAAGCAAGTGTACTCAAGACGATTGTTCCCGACATTGATACCCTGCTGGGTCAGCCAGTCACGGAGGCGGAACCTTTAGAAGGTGAGGCGAACCAGCAACGCCTCGCAGTGACGATTGTGGATGTGTTCAAGCGGCAAGTTAGCCCAACCCTGATTATTCTGGAGGATTTGCAGTGGTCCGAAGAAGGGCTTGAACCCCTAAAGGCACTGGTGCGCCAACTCGACGATCTAAAGTTAATGCTGCTGGGCACCTATCGAGCAGATGAGCGCCCCAATTTGCCACAGGAAATCCCTGAAATGCAACCGATGCGCTTGCGCCGGCTGGAATCAAAGGCGGTTGAGGCATTAAGTGTCTCGATGCTGGGGGATACGGGGCGCGACCCCGCGCTGGTAAACCTTATCAACAGGGAGACAGAAGGCAACGTTTTCTTCATCGTGGAGGTTGTGCGGGCGTTAGCAGAGGAGGCAGGGCGGTTAGATGCCATTGGCAGCAGTGATCTCCCGGCGCGGGTGATGGCAGGTGGTATGCTCGATATCCTGCGGCGGCGCTTGGCACGGTTGCCAGACTGGGCGCAGGAACCATTGCAGTTGGCAGCGGTTGTTGGGAGGCAGTTAGACGCGGCGGTGATTCAGGCAGCATCGCCAGGGTTGGATTTCGAGGCGTGGTTGACTGCTGGGGCCAACGCAGCGGTGTTTGATGTTGCCGACGGTGTGTGGTTATTCTCCCATGACAAGCTGCGCGAGACACTGCTGTATGACATGGCGGCGGACGCACTGGCAGCGACGCACGGTACGGTTGCCGGGGCGATTGAGACAACTTACCCGAACGACGAGAGCTATGCCGAGGTGCTTGCGAATCACTGGGATGCGGCAGGTGAGGGGAATAAAGCGCTACCCCACATCCTGACGGCGGCAGACCGCATGGTACACATTAGCGGGCAGTATGAGCAAGCGCGATCTTTGCTAGAGCGCGGCAGGGTAATCGCTGGGCAGGGGGACGGTAGGACTCTCTCTAAACTGGAAATGCTGCTGGGCGATGTTGCGCAGAATCAGTCTGATTATATTGCTGCACTGGAGAACTACCAGCGCAGCCTGGAGATGGCGGGTAATGATCCGAGTTTGCAGATCGCAGCCCGATATGGTTTAGGCATGGTTGATTGGCGGATGGGAAACGTCGCTGACGCGAAGCTGCAAGCCGAGGCAAGCTATGAGCTAGCCGTTGAAAACAACGATGACGAGGGAATGGCAGATAGCCTGAACTTGCTTGCGCTTGTGGAGGAGAGCAAGGGTAACTTCCAGAAATCTCTAGAGCATCTGCGGCAGAGTCTAAGGATTCGGAGAAAAATCGGCTCGCTGCATCGGATAGGGGCAACCTTGAACTTGCTCGGCACAATTTACATGGATACCGCAGATTATGATGATGCAATCGGCTATTTCCAACAAAGCTTGGAGATACATAGCAAGTTAGGGGCGCAGTTGCTCCGTGCAGACATTTTAACCAACCTCGGAACGATTGCATCATACCAGCAAAACTATGATACTGCGGCAACGTATCTTGAGGAGGCACTTGAACTCTTCACTGCATTGAATGTAAAGCGAGGTATTGCCCTTGTTACCTTCACACGCGGCGATATTGAACTGAGCAATGAGAATTATGAATTGGCGATCCAGCAATTTGGTAAAAGCACCAGAGCCGCCCGTGAAATAAACGATTCATGGCAGGTTATTCTCGGCTTGGTCCACGAAGCAAAGGCGCTAATCCACATTCAACGTTACATGAGCGCACGCGAAAAACTGCTCGAAAGCATCAAACTAGCTACCGAGACAAATATCCCACCCCTCCTGCTGATGGCTGTTGTGGTCTGTGCCTATCTGTTCTCTGCAGAGAATGATGCGCAGCAAGCAGCGGAGTTGGTGACTTTTGCCGAGCAGCACCCTGCCATGCTGGCAGACGTTAACACGATGTGGTTGCAACCGCTCAAGCAGCAACCAGCCGTACAGGCATTGAACATATCGCAGACTGGCGACCCTACTGATTTAGCAAGTGTTGTCAACCAGTTGCTAAAATCGCTTGATCCAGAATAGAAAAAGGGCATCGCCGTACGCGATGCCCCCATTCTTCAGGGTCTCAGGTTTGATGCGTATTATCGAGACCGCCCCCCCGGGAATTGGCAATTTCCATTGGAGTCACAATAGCCTGGATGGAATGGAACAGTTTCCGACGGATCGAGGTTCGGGTCGCGCGGTTGCAACTCGTGCATGTTCGTGTCATCCCCTACCGATGGGGCAGGTTCGATAATCACTGGCGATTGAGGCGAACTGCAAAGGCCAAGTAAGTTAAGAAATCCGAGTGGTCGGCACGGGTCTATAATCATGACAACGGGTACCACGACGCTAGCAGGTACCAGCAACTCCGCGTTGGGTGCTGTCTGGGCTGGCATGCTCTGGGCAGAAGTGGTAGGGACGGCGACAACGGCGATAATGACAAGGGTGACGGTAAAACGCTTAAACATTGTGCATTGAACTCCTTGTGTGTGTTTTCAGATGATTTCAGTGTAGCAACATCGGTGACATTCACGCACCCCCTATAGGGAGGGATTCATAGGTGTTTGTTTTTTCTTACATTAATAGAAGGTGAGTCAGAGAAAAACCACAGGTGCCTGACGATGACATGATGTGGTTTAGCAGCTTGATACCACCCCCGATCTGGAAACCGTTGTTAGCCGGTTACTCGAATTGATCGATCCAGAATAGAAAAAGGGCATCGCCGTACGCGATGCCCCATTCTTCAGGGTCTCAGGTTTGATGCGTATTATCGAGACCGCCCCCCTGGTACAATATTTACATCGCAGATTTTGAATCCGAGTAAGCTAAAGAGTCCTAGTGGTCGGCACGGGTCTATAATCATGACAACGGGTACCACGACGCTAGCAGGTACCAGCAACTCCGCGTTGGGTGCTGTCTGGGCTGGCATGCTCTGGGCAGAAGTGGTAGGGACGGCGACAACGGCGATAATGACAAGGGTGACGGTAAAACGCTTAAACATTGTGCATTGAACTCCTTGTGTGTGTTTTCAGATGATTTCAGTGTAGCAACATCGGTGACATTCACGCGCCCCCTACAGGGGGGATATAAATGTGCGTTTGATTTAAAGAAAGTTAAACGCATATTGGCCCGAAAAAGTGGTCTCTACCGCGAGCATTCTTTGTCCAACTACATTCACACGGCAGCACCCTGTCAAGCTGCCAAACACTGGCACGATGCGGTTGCGCATACATTCTGTTCATCGCAAAATAGAGGCTGCCACTAGACTGAAGCAGGAGTTGTAGCAATCCATGGTGCAACGAGATGATCTAACCGAGCGGGAATTCGAGGTGTTGGTCGGCATCGCCGCTGGCGAAACAAATCGAGAAATTGCCGAGCGCCTGTTTATCACCACGGAAACAGTGCGAGGATACTCCAAGCAGATCTACAGCAAGCTGGGTGTTAGCAATCGCACCCAGGCGGCTAATGTTGCCCGTGAAGCAGGCTGGCTGAAAGCCACTGGTCTTGCATCTGCTGTAGAGACACCACATCTCGAAATGCGAGGACTGCCAACCTACGACTCCTCGTTTGTGGGTCGCAAACAAGAAATTCTTAATCTCATAGCTCTGATTGATGATCCACAAGTGCGGCTCTTAACCCTCATTGGCCCTGGAGGAACTGGGAAAACCCGGCTGGCTGTGGAGGTTGCAACCCGTGTCCGTTATCAGTTTCCCGATGGCGTATGTTTCGTGCCACTTAATGAGACGATCACAGATGACGAAACGCTTCTGTTGGAGATCCAACGGTCGCTTGGGTTCAATACGGCATCGCCAGCAAAGTTATTTGAACGACTGCGAGACAAGCATTTATTGATCTTGTTCGACAACTTCGAGCAATCCCTCGCTCAGAATCACATCGTGCAGAAGCTGCTGGAAACCGTGCCAAATGTCATGATTATGGTTACCTCGCAAGCATCGCTCAATCTAAGTGGCGAGTGGGTGCGGCGCATCGGTAATCTAATCTCGTCAGATGAAGAGAATCCCAGCACATTCGAAGATGCCCAAAAATTGTTTGTCGATCGCGTGCGCCAAGTTGATCCCGCCTTTACGATGGAGGCAAACGCCGAATGTGTAGCGGAAATCTGCCGAATCGTCAATGGGATGCCACTAGCGCTTGAGTTGGCAGCGGCTTGGCTAAAAAACCTAACGTGCGGCGATGTTTTAAACGAACTCAGACACAACCTAGATATTCTATCTGTCACCGCAGATGATCTTCAAACCCGGCACAGAGGGTTAGAAGCAGTTTTCGAACACACGTGGAACCTGCTACCGGAGGCTGAGCAACGCGTGTACAAGCGGTTATCCGTCTTTGTAGGTGAGTTTGGCTTGGAAGCAGCGCAGAAGGTTGCAGGCGCAACGCTGCCTACACTAGCATCGCTAGTAGACTGGTCACTCATATTCAAAACGCGTACTGGTCTGTACCACGTTCACCCGCTCCTGAGGAATTATGCCGAGATGAAGCTTACTGTTCGGCAGCATGGCAAACAGAGCCAAGTGGCGTTTGCGGTCATGTCATTGATGCGGGGTGACTTTAGTCGAGTGGAGTCAATTGCCGAGGATTTTCTTGCGGACTCTTCTGATGAAAAAAACCAGGATCGGGGTTTCGCGTTGGCAGTAATGGGTGTTATCGCTGGCGCACACGAAAACCATGAACAGTGCTTACAGTTATGTGCAGCCAGTAAACTCATGACAGAGAACAATCCTGTAGTTGTATTTTTCTCGAATTTGGGCCTTGCGATTGGTTACGTCGGTATTGGAGATTACGCTGGGGCAAAAGTTGCGCTACACCGAGCTGTTATATCAATCCAGGCACTGCAAACAATGGCTTTTATCCCGCTTCTCCTGCCGCCTACGGCGTTAGTTCTAGCTTACGGTGGTCAGCGAGAGAGTGCTAGCGTGATCTTGGGTATGGTAGCCGAACCCAAGGATATGCTCCCAGGTTGGTTGGCAGAGTGGACATCTTTCAGACATCTTCCAGCGATGTTAGAAACTGAAATTGGTGAGGCAAGATACGCTGAGCAGTGGGCAATTGGTGCATCACTTGCACCGCAAAATGCTATAGCTTACATTACAGGATGGAACAATGCCGATTAGATTGCGCAAGATTAAATGAGTCGGCACGTTTCAAAAGCTTTAAGGCAATCTCTCAATGAAATTCACGGAACATCTCACGTTTTGGTTGCAGGATGCACTTACGCGGCTTCGGGCACTGAACTGCTCAACGACTGTTCCCACAAACTGCTGAGGATTCCAAGCCCTTCCAACTCGACAAAGGTATCCCAACATTGGGACAGTATACCGCTAGCCGCCGTGTTGCCCGGTCCATTTTTGTTGGCAGTGCGCCCTCCGTCGCCGGTCAGAGTGTGCGCGGCGTCGAAGAAGTCCGTATCTGACTGGCAACGGTTCAACCGGGAGAACAGGTTGCAGCGTTCAATGATGTTCTGCGGCGTATGAGCAACCAGTTGACCTATCTGTACACGGATGGCAGCCACTATTGGTACGATACTCGTTCCACCGTCAACCGCATGGCGCAAGATCGGGCGCAGAATATTCATGCCGATCGTGTTTATCAGGAGGCAATTGATCGATTGCGGGCTGTGAAGTTCCGCCGCGAAGATTTCGCCGCCGCTCATATCGCTCCGCAAAACTCCGCTGATGTCGCCGATGAATGGCGGGTACGGGTGGTTGCAGTTCCACTGCCACGGGAACCCGCTCACGCGCTTTCGTGTTGAACACCGGTGCCCCCTTCCAGGTAGAACGTGTCGGTCACGACTTCGAACCCGCTCAGTGCTGAGGAGCCAGTCACAATCTCCCACTCATCCAGCGTGCCATCGGATGCGACGACTTCGGGCGCTGCCAGCAGCAGCCGTGTTCGGATCGTGACCAGCAGGTACAGATACAGCGGGATGCCGTGACGGGGATGGGTCAGCACCAACCCACCGATGAACACACCGAGCGCTAGCGGGATCATCAGCAGGCGCAGTTGCATCAGGCTGGCGAACATAAACGCCGCGCCGCCGCCCATCCCCGAAACCAGCAGCCGTCCCATGCTGACGCTGCCGAAGCCGCGCTCC
>CAWUJQ010000203.1:0-8138 GCA_963922445.1 uncultured bacterium | reverse complement strand
GATCTGCGATACCCAAGCTACTGGCCAGTGCGTGCATAGGCTGGCGGTGTGGCCCACCTCCGACAAACCGCGCCTGCCATTCACCGCCTAATTTGCTGAGCGCATTCACCAGGGCATCAAGCCCCTTTTCTGGTACCAAGCGCCCCACATAGCCAACTGTGAACGGGCGCGCCTGCGGCACCGTCGCAGGCTGAAAGATGTTCGCATCCACCCCAAACTGCGGAATCACGGCCATTGGCCCGGCGTAACCCTTCTCGCGATAGACCGCAGCGGCGCTGTCCGTTCCAGCAATCGCCTGGTCAACTTGTTGCATCGTCCAGCGCTCGCCCCATCGGAAGGGCGGCGGGTAGTGGCGGTGAATATTTTGCCATGTGAAAAAGAGCGTTTTCGCGCCAAAGCGCCTTGCGTGAGCCAAAGCATGCCACGTCGCCAAGTTGTACGGCTCCTCGTCAATGTGAACGAGGTGCGGCTGAAACCTGCGGATAAGATCAGGCAACGCGGGATAGTAGTGTAGGTGAAAGTTCCCGTTCAGCCGGATGGGCGTTGCGTGCAGGGTATAGCCATCGGTAAAGGCGCGTTCTAAAGGCGTTTCGCCGCGTTCATCCTTCCATGACGGGGGAACCGCAACAAACAGGTCAACCCCCGCAGCCGCAATGTATTCGAGTTTGCGCTGGTATATCCCCACAATGCACGCTTTCGATAGCATGAGTACGCGCATGGGTCAGCCTCCTTTGGCGTATAACGGGTATGACGATGGGCAACCGGGGCATTCTACCGCTACCGACTCGCGCATCACAGCAGCGACCGCTCGTGATATAATTCACAGGCGATAGTTGGTTGAATTTACAGGTATAAGCAATACGATGACAGAAAGCACCAAGCGCCCGTCCCGGCTCTCGTTGATCCTTATCAGCAGCGGCCTATCATTTGTGATGGCTGTGGCTGTGATTTTCGCCGTCAACACCTTCCAAAATATTCGCCTAAGCAATATTGCCTTCACCATCCCGCGTGAGGTGCGTCAGCTCGAACTGGTGCGCGACGGGGGTGACACCGTTCGCTTGGCTGATTTGCAAGGCCGCTACACATTGCTCTCGTTTGGTTACACCCACTGCCCGGATGTGTGCCCGTTGACCCTGACGGAGTATCGGCGGGTGAAGCGTGACCTGAGTGAAGGTGAAGTTGACCAGGTGCAGTTTGCATTTGTCAGCGTAGATGGTGAACGCGACACCCCTGACCTGCTTGACCAGTATCTTGAGCGCTTCGATCCGGCCTTTATCGGGATTACAACCGCAGATGACGCCGTCATGCGGCAGGTCGCGGACGGTTTTAATGTCTACTACGAAAAACGCCAGCTTGAAGGCACCCAGGCATCCTATCTGGTAGATCACACAGCGACGATGTTCTTGCTGGCACCGAGCGGTCATGTCGCTGCGACATATCCATTCGGCACCGCGCCCCAAGACATTGCAGCGGACATCAGCAGCCGGCTTTCTTAGGCAGTTAGCGGCGCGGTAGACGCGGCAGGATGCTGGTTAGCACCTCATAAACGTTGGTTTGCAGGCGCTCAGCCACATCCTCTGCCGTGATAACAGCATCCTCCTGACGCCCCAATAGCACCACCTCATCTCCGATGCTAACCCCTTCCAGGCGGTTGACACTAATCACCGTCTTTTCCATGCTCACACGCCCCAGGATTGGCACCTTCTCTCCGTGTACCAACACCACACCCCAGTCAAACGGCCCTCGCCGTAAACCGTCGCCATAGCCCACGGGAATAACGGCCACACGCTCATAGTCTCGCGTCGTGTACTCATTACCGTAGCCCACAGCGTGCCCAGGCGGCAGTGTTTTAACCTGAGCAATAACCGTGCGCCAGGACATCACCGGGTCAAGGGGTTGCGGGGTGGTGGCAATATTGGATTCGACATAGCCATACATCGCTAAGCCAGATCGCACCATGTTGTGGTGAAATTTTTCACCAAGCAGGGTGCCTGCTGTGTTGGCCACATGCACATACTTAAACGGTATGCCACCCGCCCGCAGCGGCACCAGCACGCCGCGAAAGGTGCGATACTGCTCTTCCGTGAAGTCCACGTCAACATCGGCCACCGAGAAATGCGTGTAGATGCCCTCAATATCAAGGTGTGGCATGGCCAGCAAATGCCGAAAAATGTCGACCGCGTCCTCCGGCAGAATACCTAAGCGCCCCATACCCGTATCCACCTTGACGTGTACTTTGAGGCGCTGTTTCAGCTCCGCAGCGGCCTTGTTATAGGCCCGCGCCATGTCCAGGTCATACAGCGTCACGGTTACATCGTGGCGCAGCGCCTCCCGGACGCCGTAAACAGGGGTATAGCTCAACACCAGGATGGGTGTTTCCGTAATGCCTGCGTTACGCAGTTCGAGTGCCTCGCGCAGGGATGCAACCGCCAGATAACCCGCGCCGTTTTGAATGGCAACACGGCTAACCGCAACGGCCCCATGACCATACGCATCGGCTTTGACGGTCGCCATCAGCGTTACATCATCCCCTATCATCCCCTTGAGCGCCCCGACATTGCGGGCCAAGGCCTCAAAGTCAATCGTTACCCAACTGGGTTGCAGGGGCCGTTCAATCGGTTGAGTCTGTCCCTGAACATCGGCCTGGGTGCGCGGTAGCTTCGCTCCATCCACGTCCGGGGGCAACAACGCTCTCACAACAGCATCCATACGAGCGTTGGCACCCCCATTCACCAGAACAATGTCATGCCGGGTTAATTCACAGGTCGTCTTCAGCGTTTTGATGGCATCTTGCATACTGAAGGCGACATACACCTGCTGGTTACCCGTTGCAAAGTCCTGAGCGGCACGCCCGGCCAACGCCGCCTGCGCCCCCTCAGTAATGACAATATCGGCCACCTCGACCGCCCGTCGCCCGATTTCGCGATGTACGGTGCGGCTGTGGTCGCCCAGGTTGTCAATGTCTCCGAATACAAACACGGTGCGCGTCTGCTCATCTTTAACGGACGTAAGCCAGTCGAGCGCAGCCAGCGTTGCTTCGGGCGTGGTATCGAACGAATCATCTACAATGAGCGCGTCATTGTGCCCCACGAAAAAGCTCATGCGCCCCGGCAGTGGTTCTGTTTTGGTGAGTGCCCGCAGCGCAATCTCGATAGAGAGACCGTAGTGCAGCCCAACCCCCAACCCCAACAGCACGGCATACATGCTATCGGCCCCGGCAAGTGGCACCCAATTGCCGACCAAACGCCGATCGCCATAGCGCAGGTCAAAGCCCGTGCGGGCAGGGCCGGGTACCACGTTGTACGCCATCAAATCGGGGCCGAAGTTGCCAATACCCGCAAACACGACTTCCGCTTGCGTGTGGGCCGCCAACTCACGAACACGATCATCATCGTAGTTGAGGACGGCAAGGCCCGTTTCACTTAAGCCGGTGACGAGCGGTAGGTGTTCAACGGCAAGCTGGTCAACACCCGCAAACCGATCCAGAAATAGCTGGCCAATCTGCGTTATAACACTGACCTCCGGCTGAATAATCTCCATCAGGTAGTCTAATTCGCCCGGTTTGTCCAGCATCATGTCAATGATGACAAAATCATCGGTGGTGTTAAGGCCAGCCAGCGACAGCGGCAGCCCTAACCGCCCCATCTGATGTTCATCGCGGTGGGTGTGTACCTTATAAGCCGCGCTCAACACGGCCTCAATCGCCGCGACCGCATCCGTGCGGCCAGAAGTGCCCGCGACCACAACCGGAATCGCAGCCATTTCCTGGAGTATGAACTTTGACCAGTCCATCAGCGCTTTTTCAGTATCGCGCACCACAATAACGCTAACGCCCTCGGTGTCGAATTCGGGAGGCTGCATACACAGCAAACCCGTAGCGCCGTTTTGGATGGCTTCTTGCATCGAAAGATGACTATCGCCGTAGTCGCCCTTTAGCGCAACAAATAGATCGGATTCGTCAGCAGCGGCGGCATCCAGGCAAAACCGAGTAAAGGCTTGCGCGGCTGCCTCGCCAAACAGTTGACCGTTAGATGCTTCGAGAATATCGTATAGGCTTATCATAATACCCCGAAGTATAGCGCTGCGAACCCCACACGGCTAGTTGCGTCCGCAGGGCTATCGCCACTTTGGTTATAATAGGCACTCAGTTACGCGCAAAGGATGGGCATACCCCATGGCATTCGAGTTTGAGATCATCGCACAAGACGGCCCGGCCCGCGCTGGTATTTTGCACACGCCACACGGTGACATCGAAACACCCGTTTTCGCGCCAGTTGGCACGCAAGCCACCGTCAAGGCAGTGCCCCCGCGTGATTTGCTCGCAATGGAGACGCAACTCGTGCTGGCCAACACCTATCATCTGCACTTGCGCCCCGGCAGCGACCTCGTCCGCGAGTTTGGAGGGCTGCACGAGTTTATGCAGTGGCCCGGCCCCATCCTAACGGATTCGGGCGGCTTTCAGGTGTACAGCCTGTCAGACATCAACAAAATTGACGACGACGGGGTAACATTCCGCAGCCATCATGACGGCAGCACGCATCGCTTTACGCCTGAAGTGAGTATGCAAATCCAACAAAACCTTGGCGCAGACATCATCATGGCCTTTGACGAGTGTCCCACCCCCGCAGATAAAGGCGTTGTAGAGCGCGCCGTTGCGCGTACCAGCGCGTGGGCAGCCCGCTGCCGCGAAACCCACCCCGATGACGCAACACAAGCGCTGTTCGGCATCCAGCAGGGCGGCATCTTTGAAGACCAACGCGAGAAATCTAGCCTCGCCCTACAAGAAATCGGTTTCCCAGGGTATGCCGTGGGTGGGTTGGCAGTGGGCGAAACCAAGTCACAGATGTATACCACGCTCGACTTTGCCGCGCCCATGCTGCCCCACGACAAGCCGCGTTACCTGATGGGCGTCGGCGCGCCTGATGACCTGGCGGAAGCCATTTTGCGTGGCATTGACATGTTCGATTGCGTGCTGCCGACGCGCATCGCCCGGCATGGAACTGTGTTTACCTATGATGGACGGCTGAATATGCGCAACGCCGTCCACGAACACGACCAACGCCCTATCGACGCGGCAGTTGACGTGTACACGACTAATTTCACACGCGGCTACATTCGCCACCTGGTGAAGGCGAATGAAATGCTGGGGCACTATCTATTGAGCATTCACAATATCCAATTTTTGTTCCAACATGTGCGTGCCATGCGTCAAGCCATCATCGAGGGTCGCCTGCGCGACTATGTTGACTCGTTCCTGGCACGCTACATGGCCGCATCATCCTGACGGATCCCACCCCGGTCACACCTACACAGTGCTCAAGTTTGCCCCGTCTACACGACCAGCCTGCAAAGCGTTGTTCCTCGTTGCCCTGACGGTGGCCAGTTGCAGCACGCCAGTTATCCCAGCGGCCACGCCCACATCCAGCACAATCCGGTTGCAGGTATGGGCAACCACATCGACGGTCACCCTATTGCAAGACGCCACCCAGGAATATGGCTTGACGCGCCCAAACCTGGTTGTTGAAACCAAGGTCGGCAACCATGCCACACTGGCCTCACAAACCATGCAAGAACAGTCGGCTTACTTTATCAGCAATCACCTGGAACCCAACGATTCACTGTGGGCAGCCCCCATCGGGCAGGACGGCATTGCGATTATCGTGCATCCGCAAAACCCAGTGACCGACCTGACCATTGAGCAGCTACGGGGCATTTACCTGGGGCAGATTAGTAACTGGCGCGAGCTGGGTGGTGAAGAGCGGCCCATACAGGTTATCAGTCGTGAGGCCGGGTCGGGCACACGCTTAGAGTTCCAGCGTTTGGTGATGGGTGACCGCATGACCACGCAGGCAGCGGTTGTTGTACCCACCCATGTTGCAATGCAGGCCAATGTCGCAGCAAATCCAAATTACATCGGGTATATTTCCGCTGGCGCGCTTGGCGACGACGTAAACACGGTGGCAGTCAATGGGGTATTGCCCACAATGGAAGCAATCCAGACGAACGCCTACCCCCTACGCTCAACCCTATTTATGATCGGCGTCGATGAACCCGCAGGTGAAACACGCGCATTCATCGGGTGGTTACAAAGCCAACCCGGTCAGGCCGTCGTTGCGCGGCGATATGCCCCGCTGCTGCCCTAAGTCCGCATTCGGCAGGACGCCCACGAGCGGGTAAAATCGCCATATTGTTCAGCCAACCAGAGAAATAGGCCATATGCCCACTGACCTGAATGCTATCCACCAACACGCCATCCAACTGGCCCGCGAAGCCGGTGCCATCCTGATGGATCGGTTTGAACAGCCGCACGAAATCAAATCGAAAAGCAGCGTCTTTGATGTCGCAACAGAGGCTGACCAGGCTGCCGAAGATCACATTGTTGCCGCGCTGACCGCTGCCTATCCAGATCATGCTATTGTCGGTGAAGAGGGCGGTAGCCAGGGGGCCGCCCTAGCCGATGCCGCCTATCACTGGTATGTAGACCCACTAGACGGCACGACCAACTTTGCAGGCAACATCCCGCACTTTTGCACGAGCATCGCCATGGCCAACGCCAACGGCGAACCGCTCATCGGCGTCATTTATGACCCAAACATGGACGAGATGTTCACAGCCATCCAGGGCGGCGGCGCAGCGCTCAACGGCAAAGCCATCGCTGTTTCCGAAACGGCGAAGTTGGAACAAGCGGTGCTGGCTTCGGGCTTCCCCTATGCCAAGCGCCCTGAGGATAGCGATAACCTGCGCCAATTTGAGCATTTCGCCCCGCGCACGCGTGGGATGCGGCGTTTTGGCAGTGCCGCTTTGGAAATGTGCTGGGTGGCGGCGGGCCGCTTCGAGGCCTACTGGGAGTGGGGCTTGCACCGCTGGGACTTCTTCGCAGGGATGTTGATTGTGCGGGAAGCGGGTGGCATCGTCACGGATTTTAGCGGTGAGCAGGGTGATGTGTTACTTGATGGGCAGCAAGTGCTGTCTACCAATGCGAACCTGCACGACGCGATTATTGAAGGCATGAAATACGTCACGCCAGCGCCATGAGAGCAATGCTGCTGATTGCCGCTGCTGCGCTGATTGCATCAGGGGCGACCGTTCATGCGCAGGTTTCTTGCCCCACGGTAGATCGTATTGTGCCGCCCGTTGATATGAACTTGTTCACCAACGTGCAAGACTACGGCGTGCGTTCACCCCGTCACGACGGACGCTACCACACGGGCGAAGACTGGGCACTAACCGAAGCCGACTCACTGGGCCAGCCAGTGCGGGCGATGGCCAACGGCATCGTCACCTACGCCTATGCTCAGGGCTGGGGCCGCGATGGGGGCGTCGTTATTCTGGAACACACCATGCCGGACGAGACCACCATCTACAGCGTATACGGTCACTTGATGCAAACGCAGAGCGCGCCGTTCCCGGTGGGCGTGGCCTGTGTGAGTGCAGGTGATGTGATTGGTGCTATCGGTGACGCCCGTCCGGCACCACACCTTCACTTTGAAATCCGGGTGCGCAATGGCCGCTCACCGGGGCAGGGCTACACCTGGGAATATCCTGATGACCTGGGTCACCGTCGCCCGTCGCGCTTTTTGCAAAACTGGTCAGCCCGCCTGGATCGGTCTGTGAGTTGGGTGGCCAATTTGCGGCCCACGAACGGCTATCACACACCCCCAGTCATCCTGAGTGACAACAGCCTGCTCATTGCAAACGGATCGCAGGTTATTCGACTGCTGCCAGATGGGCGGCAACTGTGGCGCGAACAACTCGATACCCCTGTCGCCGGGCTGGTTGGCTTTCAGGGCGCGACCTACGTTTACACAACCGATGGCAGAATCCAGGAAATGGATGCAGAGGGCGAACTCCTCAACTCGGTACGCACCGATGTCGCCATCGAAGGCGCACCGTTCACGCTGGACGACAAACTGGTCTTTAGCGCGGGCGGCAATGGGTTGGTCGCCTATGACCGACGCCTGCGCAACGTGCAATGGCAAACTACCGGACTGCCCGCCTTCCATCAAGCCTGGGTGGGTGCCCAAACGATGGCCTTTCATACCCATGCGGACACACTCATCACAACGGCCCGCAGCGGTGACCCCGTCCTGGATGAGGCCCGCATGGGTGACGGGGCCAGCGTCATGGTCAATGCGGAT
>CAWUJQ010000202.1:0-8146 GCA_963922445.1 uncultured bacterium | reverse complement strand
GACGAACTGGTCGAACACGGCGTGCAAAATGACCCGGTCGCCATTGACATTGTTGAACTGCCGATCCTGTTTGCGCTGCAAGAGTTGGGCGTGAAGATCATCGACGGCCAGCAGATGATGCAAAACGCGCGCCTCGTCAAAACAGTGGATGAAATCACGCTGCTGAGTACGGCTGCGGCAATGGTGGACGCCGTCTACGATGAACTGTACCGGGCAATGGTTCCAGGCTTCCGCGAGAGTGACGCGGTGGCCCTCGTCAGCAAACGCCTGTACGAAATGGGCAGCGAGTACGTAGAAGGCGTAAACGCCATCAGCGGTGAGCGTTGCAGCCCGCACCCGCATGTATTCAGCGACCGTATGCTGCGCCCCGGTGACCCGGCCTACTTCGACATTCTGCACAGCTACATGGGCTATCGCACGTGCTACTACCGCACCTTCGTTGTCGGCAGTGCATCGCAGGCCCAGGTAAACGCCTACGCCAAGTGCCGCGACATCCTCGACCACGCCATCAGCATGATTAAGCCCGGTGTGACCACCGCTGATGTGGTGGGCGAAGCCTTCCCCAAAGCCGAAGAATTCGGCTTCCCCAATGAAGAGGCGGCCTTCGCGCTTCAGTATGGGCACGGCCTGGGCATGGCCATTTGGGAGAAGCCCGTGTTCAGCCGCATGGTCTCCTTCGATCACCCCGAAGAGATCAAGGAAGGTATGGTCTTCGCGCTAGAAACCTTCTGGCCTGCCTCCGACGGCTGGTCTGCTGCCCGCATCGAAGAAGAACTCATTGTCACGGCAGACGGCTGCGAAGTCATCAGCCGCTTCCCTGCCGAGGAGCTGCTCGTCACGGGTGCCAAGTACTATGCGGCCACTGGCCCGCTGGCCAGCGTGCGCGACACCGAATCGCAGTGGAACAACACCCGCATTCATCCGCATGGGCGTCCGGATATGCCCGTCGGTGATGCTGTTGCCACCAACGGCAGCGGCGTGAAATAGGCACGGGGAGTAACGAACGTGCCTGAATCAGTCATTATGCCAGCATTGGGCATGTCCCAAGACACGGGACGCCTGCTTGCGTGGCTCAAGCATGAAGGGGACGCCGTCGAAAAGGGCGACCCCATCATGGAAGTCGAGACGGATAAAACCACCGTCGAAGTGGAGGCCAATGCCAACGGTACGCTCAGCGGCATCACGGCGCAGGCGGGCGACGACGTGCCCGTCGGTGAGGTGATTGCCTACATCCTGGCACCGGGAGAAAGCGCCCCGGCAGCAGCCGCGCCAACGAAAGCAGAACCTGAACCCACCGCTGATGCATCCCCCAGCCCGGCGGCAGCCAATGGCAGCGGCGGCAAAACTGCTACCCCCGTCGCGCAGCGTATGGCAGATGCCCACAACGTTGACGTAGCGCAAATCCCGGCCAAGGGCAAGCGCGTCACCAAGTCTGATGTGGCAGCCTACATTGACGGCAATGGCGCGGCATCGGTTGCGGCAGGGGTCGTTCTGGCGTCACCCAAGGCGCGCCGTCTGGCTCGTGAGCGCGGGGTCGAACTCACGTTGATTAGCGGCAGCGGCCCGGATGGGGCTGTCATCGCCGAGGATGTGTTGAGTTACACACCCCCTGCCGTTGAGCAGCCTGCGCCCGTCAAACGGTCGTTGGCCCCCATCGCAGCCGACGATGGCCGCGAGGTACAAACGGGCAATATGTGGCGGCGCATGGCCGAGCGGCTCACCGAAAGCTGGCAGACCATCCCGCACTTTTACCTTAAGCGTGAGGTAGACGCGACCGGGATGATCGAGTGGCGCAGCGGCCTCAAGCAGCGCACCGATGTCAAGATTACGTATACCGACCTACTCGTGAAGTTGGTTGCGGCGTCACTGCGGCAGCACCCTTACGTCAATGGGCAGTGGAACGGCGAAGGGGTCGTGTTCAACGAGGATGTAAACGTGGGGTTAGCCGTTGCCATTGAGCAGGGCTTGCTGGTGCCTGTCATCCACCATGCAGACGCACTCGGCATCAAGCCGCTGGCCAAACGCCGTAAGGAAATCGTCACGCGGGCGCTGGACGGCAAGCTGAAACCGGGCGACCTGCAAGGCGGGACGTTCACCATTAGCAACCTGGGCATGTTCGGCATTGATAACTTCAACGCCATTGTGAACCCGCCCCAGGCTGCGATTTTGGCTGTGGGGCGCATCACCGAACGGGCTGTGCCCATCAACGGTGCCATCGCCATCCGGCCAATGATGACGCTCAGCCTATCGTGCGATCACCGTGCGGTTGACGGTGCGCATGGCGCGCAGTTCCTGGATACGCTGGCCAATCTCATCGAGACGCCAATGAGCCTGCTGGATTAGTGGAACATGCTGGCGGGGTTAGCTCCGCTGGCCTAAAAGACTGTGAACAGTGCGACGGGGCCAGTGCCCTGCCGCTGTAAAAAATTCAAATCTAAATTGCACACTTAAGGATAACAAAAATGGGACGTGTACAAGACAAAGTTTGCATCGTAAGCGGCGCTGCCCAGGGTATTGGCCGCGCCATCGCGCATGACCTGGCCAAAGAAGGCGGTAAGGTCGTTGTCGCTGACCTGAACGAAGAAAAGGCGCAAGCTGTCGCGAAGGAAATCACGGACGCAGGCAACGAGGCCATCGCCGTCAAGGTGAACGTGGCCGACCGCGAGTCTGTACAGGCCATGATTGCCAAGACGGTCGAGGCATACGGTCGCCTGGACGTGATTTTCAACAACGCGGGCGTCAACAAGCCGATGGGCATCTTCGACTACACCCAGGAAAACTGGGACATGATTATGACCGTCAACGGCTGGGGCGTGCTGCTGTGTATGCAGGAAGCTGCCAAGCAGATGGTCAAGCAGGGTAGTGGCGGCAAGATTATCAACACCGCGTCGGCTGTAGCCCGGACTGGCTTCCCCGGCATTGCACCGTACTGCGCCAGCAAAGCCTCCGTCATCATCATGACGCAGTCCGCTGCCCGTGAACTGGCCGAACACGACATCCGCGTGAACTCATTCAGTCCGGGTGTGGTGGAAACACCGCTGTGGGAAATGCTCGATAAGATGGAAATGGACGCGGGCAACACCGAAAAGCCTGGTGAAGCGATTAAGGGCGCAGCCAGCAACACCATTGTCGGTCGCCCGTCTACGCCGCAGGACATCGTCGGTACGACGACCTTCCTCGCCTCTGACGAGAGCGACATGATGACCGGACAGAACGTTTCCATCGACGGCGGTTGGGTGCTCGTCTAGAGCGATTGCCACGAAAACAACATTGCCTGAAGGGAGGTGGTGCCCACTGTGCGGCGACGGACAAACAGGTTCGTCACGCCAAAACAAAACTCAACAGCCAAACGTACATAACCCAATCATCGGCTTGTCGAAGACACCACACAAGCAGCCAAAACACCTGATCTTCCCAATCAACGGCTGGCGCTTGTGCGGTGCACCGGACAAGAACGCTCAACATCCTATCGTTTCACGTCTTGCCATGTTCTGCACTCATTATAGTGGCAACCACTATGGCGACTGATACGGTCAATAGGAACCAAAAATCGCTACTTAGTTCTACCTATTCATCAAGGAGACCCCTTTCGATATGTTGAAGAAAACCCTTTCCATCCTAATTGTCCTGGTTACGGCAATGACCGCCGTCATGGTTGTTGGTGCCCAGGATGTGGCTGAAAGCTGCGAAGAAGTTGCTGGCGAGATCATCGCTTTCACCCCGGCCCGTAGCGAGCGCTACGTGAACGGCCTCATCACCGGTTTGCAAAACGAAGCATTCAACGCTTGCTACGACATCACCATCCTGGAAAACGAGTTCAACCAGGCCCAGCAAGACCAGCAGGTTCAGCAGCAGTTGGCTATCGGTGCAGAGCCGGACATCTGGATTTGGTGGCCGGCAGAGGGTGCCGCTGGTCTTGGCTCTTTGCGTGACCTCGCTGGTACCGACATCCCGGTCTTGCAGATTAACCAGTTGCCGACCGAAGAAGCTGAGCCGTTTGTTGTTGGTTACGCTGGCCCGGACGACGCCCTGCGCGCCGCCAATGCTGGTGAGATGATGGTTGCCGTGGCCGAAGAACTGGGCATCGAAGAAGCGAACGCCATTGGCGTGACCTACCCGGTTGCCTACGGTGGGTACAGCCTGTCCATTGATGCGTTCAACGGTGCCATCGAAGACTCCGGCATCACCCTGATTGCTGAGTCCAACGAAGGCTTCGGCTCCCAGAATGGTTACAACGGTACGGCTGCACTGCTGGCTCAGCTTCAGGACGAAGAAATCACCTTCATCTACGGCATGGACGACGCCATCCTCCAGGGTGCTATCCAGGCACTGGAAGAGAACGGCTTCACCGTGGGGGTAGACGAGTCTGCTGACATCATCGCAGTGGGTACGGTTTGCAATGGCGACCGCCAGTTGTTTGAAGAAGGCCGCCAGTACGGCACCACGCTTCAGGCTCCACTGCTCGAAGGCCAGCTCGCCATCCAGGTTGCTGATGAATACCTGACCACTGGCGAAGTTGAAAACTTCCTGAACTTCACCCCGAACCCGTCCGTCCTTTACAACGAGTGGGAAGCCTTCACGTTGGAAGGCTTCGACGGTAACGAGTACACCATGAACGAGCTTTGCACCTGGGGTATCCCTGAGGGCGAAGAGGACATGGAAGAGATGGACGAAGACATGATGGAAGAGACTGAGGAAGCCAGCTAAGTTGAGCTGCTTGCCTTAGCCCAACCTGACTGGGCAGGGGTCACTGAACCCCGACCCCTGCCCGCCCATCTACGAGCGCTAGAAAATTACCTTTATTGGAGAACGTAACGCTTATGAACGAACAACCCACAACATCGGCTGCTGCGCCAACCGCACAGACATCATCCGATGTCATTTTGAAAATGACAAATATCAGCCGCAACTATGGCCCCATCCAAGCCCTGGATGGTGTGGAGTTCGAGCTGCGGCGGGGTGAGGTGATGGCGCTCGTTGGGGAAAACGGAGCTGGTAAGTCAACACTGGTGAAAATCATCGGTGGGTTCGATGGCAATCACTCCGGCACAATTTTACGCAACGGCGAACCCGTCACGCTAGAAACCCCCACCAAAGCCGAAAGCCTGGGCATTGCCATTGCCCAACAAGAACTTAGCCTTATCCCCACAATGACCGTTGCCGAAAATATCTTTTTGGCAGACCCACGCGACAAGCTGTGGTCGAGCCTGGGCAGCAAGGCCAACCGCGCCCGCAAATACCTCGACCAGGTGGGGCTAACAGAAGTTGACCCCAAAGTGCGCGTAGACCGGCTGTCCGTCGGTGAGCAGCACCTCGTTGAAGTGGCGCGGCTCATTGCCCGCGACGCCGAAATCCTCATCCTGGACGAGCCAACCGCCGCCCTCGGTGAAGCCGAAAGCCGCCGCATCCTCAACATGGCCAAAACCCTGGCCGAAGCCGGAAAATCTATTATTTACGTCAGCCACCGCATGGACGAAATCTTCGAGATCGGCCACCGCGTAACCGTACTGCGTGACGGCAACAGCCAAGCAGCCATGCCGATTGCCGAACTGAACGTGCAAACCCTCATTGAACGGATGCTCGGTCGCTCCCTGGAGAATATGTTCCCGCAGCGGGCACACAGCGACACAGACGGCGACGTGGTCATGGAGATTGACAACCTGTGGCCAGATGGCCTCGTTGAGCCTGTAAGCCTCAAGGTGCGTGCTGGCGAGATTTTGGGATTAGCCGGTCAGTTGGGCAGCGGCAGCAGCTACCTGCTTGCGGCCATTGGCGGTGCCCGCAAAACGCGCAGCGGCACCATCAAGATTGACGGCAAGTCCTTCTTGCCTAGCAGCCCAGCAGAAGCCATCGCCAACAAAATTGCCTATTGCTCGTCTGACCGTAAAAAAGACGGCCTATACCTGCTGCGGCCCATTTACGAAAACTTCTCATCCCCCGCCCTAGAGCGGATCACCGCGTTCGGCTGGCTGCAACGCGGCAAAGAGCGCAAACTGGCCCACACACTCGCCCAAGATATGACGGTGGACGTCAGCCGCGTTCAGGGCGATGCCATCGTGTTGAGTGGTGGCAACCAGCAAAAGGTGACGGTGGGCAAGTGGCTGTCTATTGAGCCAAAAGTGCTGCTGATTGACGAGCCAACTCGCGGCGTGGACGTGGGTGCCCGTTCAGAAATCTATCGGCGCTTGCGCGAACTCGCAGACAGCGGCGTGGCCATCGTATTTGCCTCTACAGATATTCAAGAAATCACCTACTTGCCAGACCGCCTGGCAACATTTTATCGGGGTCAACTCATCGACACATTCAAAGCCGCTCACGACGACAATGCCCGCATTCTTAAAGAAATTACCCACCCCTACGATAACCCCGAGGAGGTGTCTGCATGAGTACATCCACAACGCAACAACCGGCTGCATCCCCGCGCGCCTTTGACTGGCGCTCCCTGACGCGGGGCACAACACCGCTGATCGCGATTCTGGTTGCGATTCCGGCGATATTACTGATTTACGGTGCGTTCACGACCGATAACTTCCTGACTACGCAAAACCTCAAAACCATCTTACGGGCGACGGCCTTCGTCGGCATTTTCGCCATTGGCCTCACATTTGTGACCATCAGCGGCAACTTCTTCTTACTCTCACTGGAGGAAACCGCTGGCCTGGCCTCATTGATTTTTGCCTTTACCTTATCTTCGCAGATGGGCCTTTTCCCCTCGCTAATCATTACGCTGGGCGTGGCCATCGTGGTTGGGTTCTTACAGGGGGCAATCGTCGGTATGGGCGGCAACCCCATTGTGGTGACGCTCGGTTCCGCCGGGATTATCTTCGGTATTGCGTCCTGGGCCAGCAACAACGCGGTAATCTTCATTGAGCGGCCTCACCCGGCAGAGTGGTTGGGCACGGGCCTCACGCTGGCAATCCCAAATGTGACGTGGGCCTTCATTCTGTTCGCGATCATCGGTGAGATTGTGCTGCGCTACACCAGCTTTGGCCGTAGTTGCTACCTGGTCGGCGACAGCAAAGACACCGCACGCAGCACAGGCTACAGTTCCTTCTGGAAAGCTGTGCAGGTATTCGGTGTGGCCTCGGCCATGGCTGCGATGGTCGGCATTTTGTTCGCGGCGCAAATCTCGCAGGGGCAGGTGAGCCTGTTCCGGGCAACGTTTGGGTCAAGCGGGTCGCTCGCCATCAGCGCGATTGCGTCTGTAATGGTGGGTGGGTCCGCCATTATGGGTGGGCGGGGTTCCATTTTGCAAACCACCCTCGGTGCCATCTTCATCTCTGTTGTAGACAACATGATGGTGCTGCGCGGCTTTGAAAGTGGCCCGCGTATTTTGTTTGTTGGCCTGACTGTGGTGGCCAGCGTTAGCCTGTACGCCCTAATTCGGAGGAATTCAACACGATGAGCGTGATGCCACAACAAAAAAAGAAACGAGGCGATACCCTCATTGGGCAGGTGCAGGAGTTTTTGCTGCTCAATTCGCAGATTGTGTTCACGATTGTGGTTGCGTTCGGCATTGCTACGTTTTTTGCGCTGCGGTTCGACAACTACGCCAGTGACCGCAACATCTTTGCCATCCTGGAACGCTTCCCCGAACTAGGGCTGATTACCCTTGGCCTGACGGTAACCATCATCGCCGGTGAGATTGACCTGTCTGTCGGGTCTGTGGCGGCGCTTGTGGGTGTGATCGTTGTCCGCTTGAACGACCCGCTTGGGGCCATCCCGGCGCTGCTTATTGGCGTGGGCATTGCGACGGCTTTTGGTGCCTTGCAGGGCTTGCTCATTCGCATTCTGAACATCAGCGCGATTGTGTTCACCGTCGGGACGCTGATGCTATTACGCGGCGTGTCTTTGTTTGTGGCCAATGAGCAGACTGTGGTACTGCGTAACTTTGAATTTGGCGACTTCCTCAAAGATCGCATCGCGTTTGGCGAAAATCTTGAGCTATTTGTGTCGCCTGCCAGCGTGATTGCACTGCTCGTGTTTGTGGCGATTGGCATCTTTTTGATGTACCACAAGTGGGCCCGCGAGATTTACGCCATCGGGGGTGCGCGCCGTGAGGCCGTGGCAGCGGGTGTACCGCTCACGCGCCCGCTGGTGATTACGTTTGCCATTTCTGCCTTTTGCGCGGGCTTGGCCGGGGCCA
>CAWUJQ010000201.1:0-8201 GCA_963922445.1 uncultured bacterium | reverse complement strand
GATTGAGTTTGCGCGGGCCATCGGTCAGCGGGTGGTGCCGCTGGCGGATAACCCCGAACTGGCGCAGATGCCCTGGCAGTTCCTGTTTTGGATCAATGTGCCACTGACGATTATTGCGCTGGTGGCGGTGCTGTACGGCCTGCGCAACGTAGACATGCAGCGCAGCGGCGGGCGCTTCGACTACCTGGGGACGGCCCTGCTGGTAGGGTCCCTGGTGGCGCTGAATGTGGGCCTGGGTGCCAATATCGACGTGGCAGGCACCTCCACGTTTGAGGAAATCAACCGCTTACCTGCCAACTGGTACTACTGGGTGACGGGCGCAGCCGTCGCGTTTGCGCTGTTCGTCGTCGTGGAAACCCGCGTCAAGGACCCGCTGATTACACCGAAACTGTTTCGGCAGCGGGCGTTTAACGCCGGGTCACTGACCAACGTCTTTGTCGGCTTTTGCCTGACCATTGGCCTTGTTGCCGTGCCGATTCTGGTCAACATCCGCCAAGAAAGCCCCGACGACATCCGGCAGGCAGCCCTGCAAGCGGGCATCTTGCTGAGTGCGCTCACCGTGCCGATGGCGATTGCCACGGTTCCCGGCGGCTGGCTGAGCGATCGTTTCGGCTATCGCCTGACCACAAGCGCCGGACTCATCACAGCGGCGGTGGGCTTTGTCCTCATCTGGCAAACGTGGGAGCTTGGCATTAGCAATCAGTGGATTGCGCTGCACGAGGCGATTGTGGGGATTGGGCTGGGCATCACGTTTGCGCCGATTAGCGCGAGTGTCATCAACGCGGCAGACGACCGCGACCGGGGCATTGCGTCGGCGTTGGTGCTGGTGCTGCGCTTGGTGGGCATGACGCTGGCTGTGACGGTCCTATCGACTTATGCGCTGGCAGAAATCAACAGGCGGGCAGAGGTGCTGCTTGGCCCGGAGGCGGCTGCGGACATCATCGCCTATGCGCAAACGTATGCCGAAATCACGGTAGGTGTGCTGGCGCAGTTGGGTCTGATTGGGGCGGTGATTGCGCTGATTGGCTTGGTTCCAGCCGCGTTGCTGTCTGGCCGTGAGGGCTTAACTGCGGGTGACGACGCGGCTACGCAGGAGATGGCGCGCATCCCCGGTGGGGATTGATTTACAGTTTTTACACGGCCTTAGCTTTTGTATAACATACGTGCTGCAACATAGATGTTTTAGTGTAAGAGATTTTTGTGAGCGAGGTTGGGTTATGTACGGCACAATTGGCAAATGGCGCGTCAAAGACGGCCACATGGATGCATTCATGGACTTAATCGATGCGTGGCAGGGGCCAGAGGGGTTTATTTCCATGACGGTATACCGCAGCACGGATGACCCCAAGGTGGTGATGGCGGCTGTGGTTTTTGCCAGCCGCGACGCCTACTATGCCAACGCGGAGAGCGAGTCGCAGCACGCCTTTTACGGCCAAACGCTGGAACATCTCGACGGTGACCCCGAATGGACAGACGGCGACATCGTCGCGATGATTACTGCCTAACGCTTTCGGGGGGCGCTGCCCCCCACCCCGGCAGGACTTTCCAGTCCTGCACCTGGTGCTTGACGCTGCTACGCAGCGCCAACGTCACTTATCACGCTGTTTGCGTTTGCGCTTGGTGATCGCAGACGCGGCAGGGATGGCAATGCCAAACCCAATAAGTGGCCCGCAATACAAAGCAATCAGCCCATTGCCTATGCCAGCCCAACCTCGCGGAGAGTGCAGCAGTATCCCCCCGACAAGCAGCGAAGTTAATGCCGCTCCAATTGCGAGAAATACAAGAAGATACTGCATTTCTTTATCGTAAGTCTTCACGGGCCTTTGCTTGCCTCTGCTGACAAATCGCTAGTGCGGCCAGCCGCGCCACCGCAAATGGCACTTAAGCGCGTGCAATAGCACCGGCAGGTCGGTCAGGTGAGCCGCGTATAAGCTCAGCACACGGCGGTTGTGGGCGTCCCACAGCTTGAGGACGCGCCCGCCCTTGTAGTCGTGTAGGTAGTACGCACCCAGGCGCTCATACGGTAGGTAGCGCCACCCCCGAATGCGTACCACTAAGCCATGCTCTGTCACATCTATACCTTCATGCCAGATGTACAGCGCAGGCATTCCCATGCCAATGAGCGCCAGCAGCAGCACCGGGTGCAATAGCGCCAGTTTAAAGCCATTACCAACGGCCAGCGCAGTAAACAAAATCGCAATGGGTACCAGCCACAGCACAACAATGGCGGTGCGGTAGGGTTGGGGCAAGCGGTGCCGCGACAGGATTGTAGGGGCGGTATTGTTCATGGTGGTATACCGTTACATTGCGTTTAACTATCTAACAGCATATCACGACTTTGCATGCCATCTGCGAAACTTCGGATGAGCAGTAGATTGTTCAGCGTTAGTCCTGTTGCTCAGTGATCCAGTACTCTGGTTCACCAATGACACCCATCTGAGACATGGCTTCGGAACGGGCGGGCAAGTCAATGAAGGCCTGCGCCGCCTCGGCGCTTTCAAAGTCGTGCATGACCGTAATCATGTTGGGGTCATCTTTATGGCGATAGACGGTGTCGCTCATCGTCCCGTTGGCCTCGCGCGCGCCCGCGAGCGAGTCGAACAACTCTTTCCAGGTGTCGTAGTCTTCAACGGCGTGGCGTAGGAACATCGTGACCATTTGGTTTTTCACCTCTGTGTGATTGGGTGCTGAATTGCAGCTCCAGTATAACGTAAATTCGTTGCTTGCCCGACTCACTTCTAGCGCTGCTGCGCCTGCATGTACACCACAGCGTCTAGCTGCTCTTCGGTGAGGTTGGTGTAGGCGGGCATCGCGTGGTTACTGACGGCGTACCCCGGCGTGAAATACGCCTTCGGGTTGACGATGCTCTCGCGGATGTAGTCATCAACCGTGGTGGCGTCGCCCGTGTAGTCCTCATCTGCGATGTAAGTCGCGGCGTCGGTGGCGCTTTGCCTGTGCTGGCAACTTGACCAGCAAAAAGAACAGTTTAAATATCGGTGAAGCAACCCACAGGAAAATCGTTAATAAATATCTATCTGCTGATAACACGTTTATCTACATCTTTTCACAAATCGTTTATGTGCTAGTTCACAGAATTAGATTAGTATGTGGACAGCGTGAGATTCAGCGGCTTTTCACACTAGAATTAACATGTACTTATGTCTCTGCTGGTAAAATTCTTGCAAATGAATCGGAGTCCGGTTCTGCAACTTTATCGCTAGGAGACATCCATGCTCAGTTTTGAGAACTACTTTAGCTACACCCCGTTTGAGTTCTACATGTCCTCGCATGTGCTCACCCTGGGTTTCGCCGTCATGGCAGCAGCTATGCTGTACTTCATCCTGACGATCCGTTCTGTAGCGCCGCGCTACCGTACCTCGTCGGTACTTTCCGTTGTCGTCATGATTTCCGCGTTTTTGGTGCTGTTCTTCCAGCAGCAAAGTTGGGTTAACAGCTTCAGCTACAACCCGACCACCCAGCTATTCGAGCCGGTGGGCATCGTAGGTACGGCGGCTGTGGCAGACGGCGCTGCTGTTTCGGGTGCGGCTGTCGGTAATGTCGAAGGCTTCACCAACGGCTATCGCTACCTGAACTGGCTCATCGACGTGCCAATGCTGCTGTTCCAGATTCTGTTCATTGTGGAAATCACGGGCGCGCAGTTCCGCTCCTATCGTAACCAGTTCTGGTTCTCCGGTGCAGGCATGATCATCACGGGCTACATTGGCCAGTTCTACGAAGTTGCTGGCAAGAGCTATACGGTGTTGGGCCAAACGATTTCGTTTGACGGTAACCTGTCCTGGTTTTACATCTGGGGTTTCATCAGCACGGTGTTCTTCGTGCATGTGCTGTGGCTGATGTACCGCATCACCAAGGAAGCCAAGGAGAAGTTTGAAGGGCGCGCTTCCGAGTTGATGACGCCGATTTGGTGGGTGGTCTTCATTAGCTGGATGTTGTACCCGGGTGGTTACCTGATGCCAATCCTCCTGGACAGCGCTGCGGGTGTGGTAGGCCGTCAGTTGACCTACACCGTCGCAGACATCACGTCCAAGGTGATTTACGGTATTCTGCTGACCATCGTGGCACAGGTGCGCAGTGAGCAGCTTGGCTATCAGCCAGAGCCGCTGTTTGGTAGCAGCGACCAGCCTGCCACCGCTGCTGGCGACTAGAACACATTGCTGCAACATCCACAGGGGCGCAGCCTTGCTGACGCCCCTACCTAACCCCATTCACTATCCTTTTATGTGCTGCCCCACTGCTTTCGTATACAGGCTTACGGAAAGAGTGACAGCTTACTGGCACAATGGCATCGTCAAATACAAGCCATTGGAGATGCCATGCACCCCCGTAACCGTTTACTGTTAGTCGTCGCGGCGTTGGCCGCAGTCGCGCTGATTGGCCTGGGCACACGCCCGATGGTTCAGGCGCAGTCTGAGGTTGAGTACGACACCGATAACTATGAACAGACGCTTGACCAACTGGTAGAGACCGTCACTTTGCTGCGCCGCACGCGCACTGTTGATATGGATCTGCTGCGCGCTATTCAGAGCAGCGACGACCCCCTCTACATCGCGCCGCTGCTGGACATCGGCTATTTCGTTCGTGGTACCAACCCCGTCGCGGATGCCATTTATCGGTCGCTGGCTGACCTGACGGGTGAGGACTTCGGTAACGACTGGCGCGCTTACTTTGAATACGCCGGACGTGAGAACATTGAGGTACCGCCGGGTTACGCGGAGTTTAAGGGTGAGCTGTTTTCTGTGCTCATTGACCCGCGCTTTAACGAATTCTTCGAGGAGGGCGTGCAGGACACGGCTGTGGTCAACATGACTGAAGTCGTGTGGGGCGGCGTAACTGTGGATGGCATTCCGTCACTGGTGAATGCACCGCAAATTAGCCCGGAAGACGCCACCGACCTCGGTGAAGACCTGACCCGCTTCTGTCGAAATACCCCCGACGGCGACCGTGATTGCAGCTACCCGGCACCCGATGAACTCGTGTTCGGCGTGTACATCAACGGGGACGCCCGCGCCTACCCGCTGCGCCAACTCAACTGGCACGAGATGTTCAACGATGTGATCGGCAGCACGGCCCTTTATGCAGAGCCAGATGCCACCACTGACCCGGTGTGCAATTTCCGTGCGCCGACCGTGTTCAGCGTGGCAGGCCGCCACGGGGACGAGCTTATCCTGATTGGCCGGGGGGAATCTGCTGGCTGCCCGACGGAAGGCTGGGTCGCGCAGGAAGACCTGCAATGGCTGGATGAAGACACGGGTAACACCGTCCTCACATGGGACGAGGTACGCGACGACTTGCCCAACCTGAGCGCCGGGGAAGAACCGCTGCCGGGTGGCCAACGCCTGAACGCCCGCGTTGACGGGATGCCCGTTATGTTGGCGTACTGCACCCTGTGTGGCAGCGGCGTGCTGTACGACGCCACCGTGCCCGACCTCACCTACGAAACCCTCGAAGGCGAAACCGTCGAACTGGGCGACACCGTGCTTGAGTTCGGCAGTACGGGCATGCTGATGCGCTCCAATAAGCTGATGTACGACCGCAACACCAACACCGTCTGGAACGCGCTCACGGGTGAACCTGCATTTGGGCCGCTGGTGAGTGCCGATGTGCAGCTAGATATTCTGCCAGTGGTCATCAGTGACTGGGCAACGTGGCAGGCCGAACACCCGGACACGTCTGTATTGACCTTGCGCACCGGCTTCGCACGCGATTACACCAACGGCGCGGCCTACTCCGATTACTTCAACGACCCGAACTTCATCATGTTCCCGGTGTGGCAGCAAGACACCACCGATCAGGAAGCCAAGGAGATGGTCTACGGCCTATTCGTGGAAGGCATCCGCAAAGCCTATCCGCTGGCGGCCATTGTGCCGGAGCAGGTGACAAACGATACGATTGGTGAGACAGATGTCGTCTTGGTCACGCGGGCCACACCGGAGCGCGAGTTCTTCGAGCCGGGTGGGGCGGCAGTGCGCGCCTATCGCAGTGAGGGTATCGAGTTCTCCCCGACGGATGATCCGCTGGTGGTGGAAGATGCTGACGGCAACGCGTGGCAGGTGACGGAAAACGCGCTCATCGGCCCGGACGATCAGGAACTCCGCCGCTTGGGTGGGCATCTGGCGTTCTGGTTTGGCTGGTATGCTTACTTCCCAGAGACGGAAGTGTATATGCCTGCGGCGTAGTGCCCTAGGTCACAGCAGGCACTCGGCTGCTTGTGAGTTGGCAAAGTTTTTGCGCCGCGTACCAACGCAACATATGCCAGTAGAATATCACAAACAACCACACCAGCTGTATGGCTGGTGTGGTCGATTAAAACAGACATACGTTTCCGGCAAGAAAGTATAACAGCCTTTGCAGTGTCCTTAGTACAGACGAAACACATGTCTGACCTTGTAATAAATCTATTTGGGGTCTCCCCAATTTTACGCACTTCTAATACGATTTATCAACAATTGCTGTCAACAGGCGTTGACGCATTCCATCAACTTTGCTAAGGTTATAGTCATGAGCGAAAAGCAATCACAAAACACACCTATGCGCGAGCTGAGCGCTAGCGTCTGTGTCACAACTGCATTGCAACTTTCAGAGTAATCTAGCAGGATGCAAAAGCTACTGAAGACAACGAGGCTGATAATACTGAAGGCTAGCGCCAGTCAGTGGCACGTAGAAGCACAGGCGCAACAATCACCAGAGAAACACTGCCTATCCCGTGTTTGGAGATGGTCAGTGCCGATATTCAAAGTAAGCACCGCAATCGAAATTACTGTTAAGTCTGACCTAGCAGGAGATTGCCTGCAATGTATTAGTAAACATTTATCACGAAAATCATCAAATCAAGGAGAAGGTCTATCATGCCAACGGAAGAGTTCCTCGAATTGTTCGACATGGAGATACAAAATCGGTCATTTGCTATGCGGAGCGCCGAAGAGATGGCCGAACGGGCTTCGGACCCAGAAGATGTGGCTTGGTATGAGACATGGCTGGCGTTCGAGCAGTTTAATCAAACCCAGTATGCACCCTTTGCCGAAAAATATGGACTCTCTCAAGAAGCGCGCACCGTCGCCAAAATTCAAGCCAGTTTGGCGATTTTGGCTGGGAAGGTCTTACCCGACGATGTCACGATGAAGTTCATGCTAGACGAGACCATTAAGTATCTGGAAAAGCTCAAGGAACTTGCCGAGCTTGCGCCTGAAGAAGACCGAACTTTCTTCGATTATGTTGTAGAGCAAGAGGAGATGCAGATCAACGCTTTGCAATTGCGAGTGGATGGCAAAGGTCAGGAGTCTACAGCATTGATCAGTCAGTTTATTGCAGAACACAGCAACTGATGCGTATGTAACAAACAAAGCTGATCGTTTTGTTCGCCGTATAAATCATCGACAAGAATCAGGGAGACAAATTCTCATGAAAAAGAAGATCATTCTCACTATGAGATAACGCACTAATTCGAATAGACAACAAGAAAGCGCGCGCGTTTACGCTTCATCTCTGTGACCCGAGGATGCCCCGAACCTATGAGGATAGGTAACCATTCATCGCATTGATTGAATTTCTTGTAGTCGATTTCTTCCTTCAGACCGGCGCAAAAACTTCGCCACTGGTATAGAACTCGCGCAAAATATCTGCAAATTACCGCGCAAAAACTTTGCAACGGTATGTGTCAAGGACTTTGAGACAACTTCGTGATGAAATTTACAGGAGATTTCCCGCCTCGGCAGGTGGATTGATCCACACGGCGTCGGGAGCACCCCTCACCAGCGGCAGCCCCGCTGCAAAGCGCCTCGGATGCGCCGCGTAGGCTATTGCCATCGTCGCCTGGCGCTGCTCGCGAATCGCCTCAGCCGCGCCATAATGGACGCTGGCGGGCGTGAGCAGGTTCAGCCCGGAATGGTAAAATGCGTCGTTGTACCAGCCGAAAAACGCCCGTGCCCAACGCCGTGCTGCCTTGATGTCGTCGAAGCGGTCAGGATAATCGGGCTGGTACTTCATGGTCTTGAACTGCGCCTCGCTGAACGGGTTGTCGTCAGAGGTGTGCGGACGGCTGTGCGAGCGGTCGATGCCCAAGTCCTCCAGCAGCGCCACCAGCGGCTTGCCTTTCATCGGGGAGCCATTGTCGCTGTGCAAAGTGAGCGTGCCCGGTTCAATCCCTTGCTTGCAGGCGCTCGCGGTGATGAGTTGGCTGGCGA
>CAWUJQ010000200.1:0-8222 GCA_963922445.1 uncultured bacterium | reverse complement strand
GTACGGCGCTGGCTGGCTGCCGCTGCGCTGGCCGGATGGCTTGTGTTCGGGGCGGTGGTCAACTGGCAGGCAACCTTGCTCATCTTTGAAGACGGCGACCAGCTCCCCGTCCCGGCATGGAATGAGTGGATTGCCCCCGTGCTGGCCCTCAGTGAGCCGGAAGACGTGTTCATCTACCTGGGGCACTACAGTGAACATATGGGCCACTATACCCACCCCGCACCCAACCGCACCATCATCCCGGCGTATCAAGGTGAGGCGGAAATGCGGGCGGCGATGGACGGGCGGCTACGCATCTGGTTTGGTGAGGGCCGCTACTGGAACCAGGAGGGCAATTTAGCCCTGTTCTACAGCCTGCTAGACGAACTCGGCTTTGACTACTGCGAGAGCTACTGGCACGGCCCCAACTTCCAGATGAAGCTGTACGCCCGGTCGCAGGCGTTTTGCGTCGGCGGGCAGCCGCTCATGGCATTTGGTGAACAACTCACACTCATGCGCGTGGAAAAGCGCTACGACCCGGAGGCGAACGTGCTTACGTTTAATACGGGCTGGCAGGTTGACGATAGCATCCCACCGTATAACTACGCGGTTGGCTTTTACATCATTGACGCCGACGGCGAGGTCGTCAGTCAGGCGGATGTAAACCTGGGCGCTGCTGATGGCCCGTACTTGCCTGTGCAGGGGCAGTTTAGCACTGCGCCGTTGGGCCGGGGCACCTACGACGTGTATGTGGGCGTATACGATGTGAACACACTCGCCAAGCTGCCCGCCCGCAACCTGCAAGATGCTGACCAAACGGGCGAGATCATGCTGTTGGGCCAGCTTCGGAAGTAATGGCTTCGGTTGGCCGTTTGCGATGCGCCTCAATCAATGCGTAGGCTTCGTCTAGAGTAGCTACAACATATAGGTCTGCGGGTAGTTGCAGGTTAAGGGCGGTCAAAAAGTGGCGCGCCAGCGGATTGCTGGACACCTGAACCGTCATTTGCAGGTTAGCGGCGGGAACTGCGCGGGCAAAGGCTTGCAACTTGCGCACACTCAAGCCCTTGACCGTCAGGGGAACGCGGCCAAACACATTGATCGAGTAGACCGGATGCGTCACGCTGTGGAACAAGTCGATTTCTTGCTCCCACGCAGCAAATATGTCCTCAAAGTTAAACTTTCCCTCGAAGGTCACGCATGTGATTGTGTGGGCGTCATCGTCCCACGAAACGGTGACAGGCATAGGGGTTGTGATGATCTCCTAATGTGATTGGCGAACTGGGGTGCTTCGACTATAGTGTAAGGAGAGTGGCCACCGCCGCTTTGTAACCTGTTCTACACAAATTAAAGCCAACCTTGGAATTTAACTGATGACCGACACGCATACAGAGCGTTTGAACCGAGCCAGAGCCTCACTTGAAGGGCTAAGCGTCGCTGATGCCCTGGGCGGCTTCTTCGAGTTCAGTGACAAAGCCGCAGCAACCGCCGCTGCCAACCGCCGCGTTCCCGATGCCTCCCCGTGGAACTGGACAGACGACACCAACATGGCCCTCAGCATCTACGAAATCCTGCGCCGCTTCGAGGCGATTGACCAGGACGCGCTGGCCGTTAGCTATGGGCTGCACTACGCGCATTGGCGCGGCTACGGCATGAGTATGCACACGCTGCTGCCTCCGTTGGGCCAGGGCGAAGACTGGCGCGAACTAAACAAGCGCTTCTTCCCGGATGGGTCTTGGGGTAACGGCGGCCCGATGAAAATTGCCCCCGTGGGTGCCTACTACGCTGACGACATGGCCGCGCTTGTCAAAGCCGTTGACGAGGTGACAGTCATCACGCACGCCCACCCAGAATCGGTCGCCGGGTCAACCGCAGTCGCAACCGCAGCCGCCATCGCCTGGAACACTCGCGAGACCGCCCCGCCCTCACCAGAGGCGTTTATCCAGCAGGTGATGGACCACACGCCCGAAAGCGACGTGCGGCAAGGGCTAGAGAAGGCCAAAGGATTGCCAGTATCCAGGCCGCTGAAGAAAATCGTAGAGGAGTTGGGCAATGGTGCCCGCATTTCGTCTATGGACAGTGCGCCGTTCGCGGTATGGTGTGCCGCCAATCACCTCACGGATTATGAAGACGCAGTGTGGACAGTGATCGCAGCGGGCGGCGACGTGGACACGCTCGGCGCGATGGTAGGCGGGATTGTCGCCTGCCGCGTCGGTATGGAGGGCATCCCGCAGGCGTGGCGCGACGCCCGTGAACCGCTACCGGAGTGGTCACTCGGTTAAGCGCTGTGTGATAGCCCGTTGTGATTTGTGCATCGGTCAATAGAATGCAGGTCGGAGTGGCTGAGTAGGCCGCTCCTTTTTGCATACGGCTGTCGTAGCACCAGCCTCAACAAAACAAAGGACAACTGCATGACCACCCGCACCCTCCAGACGATTGTTATCGTCAGCGTGGCCTATGTTGCCGCGCAAATCTTTGCCGATGTCGCTAGCCTACGCATTCTACTGATCGCAGGCCTCAGCATTGACGGCGGCACCTTGATTTACCCCTTCACCTTCACCCTGCGCGATATGGTTCACAAAGTCGGCGGCATCGTGATCGCCCGCACGTTAATCTTTGCTGCTGCCGGGTTGAACCTGCTCATGGCCGGACTATTTTACCTTGTGGGCACCCTGCCACCAGATTTGACCGTGGGTGAGCAAGCCGAGTTCACGGGCGTGTTTGCTGCGCAGGGCTTGCTCCGCATTGTGTTCGCGTCGATTATCGCGGAAGTCATCTCTGAGAACATCGACACGGAAGCCTACCGCGCTTGGGTCAACCGGATGGGCCAGCGCTATCAGTGGGGACGCGTGTTGTTTAGCAATGCGGCTAGTGTGCCTGTGGACAGCGCGATTTTCGTGGCGATTGCCTTCGCGGGAATTGTGCCGATTGGCGTGATGGTCAGCATTTTTGTGGCGAATGTACTCGTCAAAGGGGCGGTGACGCTGCTCTCCATCCCAGCGATTTACCTCGTCCGTGAGCAAGAGGTGCCCCTCTCTGACGGCTAATCGTCACTCAACCGCATACGTCCAGGTGCCCATGAACGACCTCAACGGACTCTCCTTTACGTCTTACACGGTTCTATGATGACCCTGCTATTGTGCAAGCATTAGGAAAACGCGGGCTGCACCCGTTGCAGCCCATCTCACACCCCAGGAGGGTCACATGATCGACTTCAACGACATTAAACAGGCGTTGGCCGACCTCAACGCGCCAATGCTCACACTCTATTTGCATGTAGACAACGCCCGCCGCGAAAATCAAGCAGAAACCCCGGCATGGCGCATTGAACTAAAGAACGCGCTGCATCAGGCTGCCCAATCCATCGTCCATCAGTCTGATGCGGACGCGCTCAAGATGGTACGCACGCACGTGGAAGACTTCTTCGCGGACTACGAGCCGTCTGCAAGGACGCTGGTCATGTTTGCCGATACCAATCGCGTCCAGACGTATAACCTGCCCATCGCGCTAAAGAGCGAGTCACGCTTTGGTGAGCCGCTGCTGACGCCGTTGTTGTGGGCACTGGACGAATACGAGCGCTATCTGATTGTGCAGGTGGACAGCGAACGCGCTCACCTGACGAGTGCTTACCTGGGCAGCGTGACACCTCACGCCGATTTGCAGATGGAAACGGACGCATACGACTTCCGCCAGCGCACGATTATGCCATCCGGGTTTAAGGGCCAGGGCAGCAATGCGTCCCCTGGTGGCACGGACCGCGACAGCTATGACAACCTGATTGATGCGCATCGCAAGCGCTTTTACCGCCAAGTGGTGGAGCAGTTGCAGGCGCTATCGGCAGCAATGGGCCGCCCGCGCTTGATCCTGAGTGGTGATGATAAGGCCGCCCATGAACTCCAAGACGAATTGCCGGAGCCGCTGAAGCGCAACTTTGTGGGGATTGTGCCCGCCCCCATCGCAGACAACGAAGTAGCGCTGCTCAAGGCGGTAATGCCCGTTGCCCTGGACTATGAGCGGGCGCGTGAGACGGAAATCGTCAACGAGGTGGTCAACCTGGCGAACGCCGGTGGGCGTGGTGCCGTTGGTCACGCGAAGGTGGTGCAGGCGCTGGTTGAACAGCGCGTGGAACTGCTGCTGCTGGCCTATCCGCCAGTAGACAGCGACCTGGCCAATTCGCTTAAGTTGCAGGCCTTTCAGCACGGCGCAGAAATTGAACTCGTCCACGGCGAAGCTGCTGACCAGCTCACTGCCGCTGGTGGTGTAGCAGCGCGGCTGTACTACGCCTACCCCGAAGCCGATAGCACACGCTAAGCGGTCTACTTCGGCGGCAGCTTGATCTGCTGGTGTACCTGTGTAATGGCTGAGGACTGGGTGGGCAGGGAAATTGTAAATGTGCTGCCCTTGCCCACCTCACTTTCCACATGGATGACGCCGCTGTAGGCGGTAATGATCTGGTGGGCGACCGTCAGGCCCAGCCCTGCCCGCGACTCTGTACGTGATGAATCGGAGCGGTAGAGCGTGTCAAAAATGCGGGGCAGCTTCTCTTCGTCAATGCCCACGCCTGTATCCGAAACGATGATGTAGACGTAACGGCGGCTGTTCACGGTTTCTACTGTGATGGCACCGCCGCTTTTGGTGAAGTCCAGGGCATTCTTGACAATTTGCCTCACCGCTGTCTCCAGGCGTAATGCGTTTCCTTTGACCAATGCCAGATCGACTGCCGGGTTGACAGTTAGGATAACCCCCTTTTGCTTGGCTTTGTCTTGTATCTTATCGCTAATACGCTGCACAATCGCATTCACGTCAACCGACTCTGACAAGGGCTGCTCGTCAACCTGTTCAACCGAGGCGCGGACGGCGTCCAGGTGTTCGTCCACAATGGTTGAAAGCTTGCCCACCGCCTCGTCGATCACATCAATTTGGCGCGTGTGTTTTTCCATCGACAGTTGATGGCCGCGCCGCAGCAGGTAGGCACTGACTTTGATGTTCGACAGCGGCGTGCGCAAATCGTGCGACACATCCGTTACAAACTGGTTCAGCATGCGCGACCGCTCGCGCTCAACGTTCAACTGCACGCGCTGTTGTTCGGCTTGCTTACGTGGGGTTAAGTCTCGGCATACAATCTGAGCGGCCACAGGCTTGCCGTCGTTGTCGGGTGCAACACTAAGTGTCATCTCTGCGATCAATTGCGTCCCGTTGGGGCGACGAATGGCGCGTTGAAATGGCAGCGACACCACACCGTGCAACAAGCGGTCAATGCTATGCTCCAGGGCTTCGAGTTCATCTTTGTCGGCCATGATGTCCCACAGGTGCATATGCTGGAGCATTTTGCGGGGCGTTTGCAACATGCGGCTGGCGGCAGGGTTTGCAGCGATGATGCGCTGCGTGGCAAGGTCAATCAGCAGCACACTGTCGCCCATTTCCTCAAACAGCACCTGATAGCGCTGTGCCTCGCGTTGGCGTTCGCGTTCAGCATGGCGTAGTTCGGTGATGTCCTGCCCGGTCATCACGAGTACATCCGCTGTGCCTGCGCTGTTGTAAACCGGGCAAAACGTGATGTCATAGGTCGCGGGGGGGCGGTCACGGTGCTGCACGTTGATTTCATAGCGCAGCACGCTGCCAGCAGCGGCCTGCTGCACATCGGTTTGAATTTGCTGCGCCGGACGGTCTGCCCTGGCCCAAAACGGGAGCGTCCACACCATTTGGCCGATGATGGGCTGACTGGCACCGTCCAGCAGTTGGGCGGTTTCGTCGTTGACGTCCGTAATGCGTCCATCAAGCCCGGTGAAGATGTGAAGTTGATGCGTCTGGTTAAAGATGCTGCGGAAGCGGCTTTCGCTTTCCACCAAAGCTGCGGTTTGCTGTTCAATCAGTTGGGCGGTTTCTGTGCGGCTGGCGCTGGCCAGCAGCACGCCAATGGCAAAAAAGAGGGTTGTGCTGATGGCAACGACCCATTCCTCAAGGTTGGGTTTGGGTCCGTTAATCATAATGCCTGCACTCACTACAATCAGGCAGGCAACACCTACCCCCGCCACCTGACGCGGCTGTGAGAACAGGCTCGTCCAAAAGATGGGCAGCCACGCCAGCCCCAACAAGCCGTACAATGTCTCGTGTTCAAGGGCTATGATGGAAAAAACCAGGTAGTTTACAAATCCCAGCACGACAAAAGCCCATTGGCCCATGCGATGATGGCGCGTCCGAGTGAGAATCAAAATTGCGACTTCAACGGCAAAAATTACTGTAAATGTCGCGATAATCACCACAGGGCGGCTGCTGTGGCGCGTATGCAACAGCCCAAAGACCACGGTCATGAGCATGTAGGGCACAATGATGATGGTCAACAGGCGAATTTGCTGCCGGTCGTTAATGTCGTAAACAGATGACGGGGCGGCTGTGAGGGCGTTTAGCCATTGACGTGCCCGCCCTAACCCGGTTGTGAAATTTGGTGCCAAACCCATAAAAACCCTCTTAGACGCGCAACTTCCGTCAGCAATTGTAGCATTATCGACAGAAACTGACATCGCACCACCTGCGACGGCTGCTATAATGTGGGTGTTGTCAAGAAAACTATATAGAGAGGGATACTCCATGGTTGCCGCACCAACTCAGTCCGAATACACCACCGACCGTATTGCCGAAGCATTGGGTAGCGACGCTGACTACCTGCTGAACCACACCAGCACCACCATTGACAAGTCTCGCCTGCATCTGCCTGGGCCAGACATCGTTGACCGTGTCTACAGCATTAGCGACCGCACCCCGCGTGTGCTGGGCAGCTTGCAGCGTATGTTCGATCATGGCCGCTTGGCTGGCACGGGCTATTTGTCTATCTTGCCCGTTGACCAGGGTATTGAACACTCTGCTGGTGCGTCTTTTGCACCCAACCCAGACTACTTTGACCCGGAAAAGATCATCGAACTGGCCATGGAAGGCGGCTGCAACGCAGTTGCGTCTACGTTTGGGGTGCTGGGCATGACGGCCCGTAAGTACGCCCACAAGATTCCGTATCTGGTGAAGTTTAACCACAACGAGCTGGTCAGCTATCCGAACAGCCACGACCAGATTTTCTTCGGCACCATCCAGCAGGCGTTTGACATGGGCGCGGTTGCTGTGGGCGCAACGGTTTACTTTGGTAGTGAAAACAGCACCCGGCAGATTCAAGAGGTAAGCGAGGCGTTTGCCTACGCCCATGAACTGGGGATGGCCACGGTGTTGTGGTGCTACATGCGCAACAGCGCCTTCAAGGTCAACGGTACCAACCACGAAACCTCCGCTGACCTGACCGGACAGGCCAACCACATTGGCGCGACCATCGGCGCAGACATCCTCAAGCAGAAGCTGCCGAAGTCCAATGGCGGTTACAAGGCGCTCAACACGGGTGACTCCTCCTACGGTAAGCTGGACGAGCGCATCTACACCGACCTTTCCAGCGACCACCCGATTGACCTGACACGCTATCAGATTGCCAACGGCTACATGGGCCGCACTGGTCTGATTAGCAGTGGTGGGGCCAGCGGCGACAACGACTTCTCCGATGCTGTGCGCACGGCTGTGGTTAACAAGCGTGCTGGCGGCACCGGCCTCATCAGCGGGCGCAAGGCCTTCCAGCGCCCCATGGACGAGGGTGTACGCCTGCTCAACGCCATCCAGGATGTGTACCTCAACGAAGAGATCACCATCGCGTAAGTCCGGCTAACGCTTTTGGGGGGTGCAGACGCGCTGCGCCCCCAGCCCTCACCATTACCCCTCCACCCGAATTACATAATCGGCATCGGTGCCCGTCACGCGGATGACGCCGCTGCTATTGGCGGCTGCTGTGGCTGTGAACGTCAGGCTGTCGTCACAGGCGTAGCTGAGGGCCGGGGAACTGCCCACACTGACGGCGAAGGCTGCGGTGCCGCTGTTGCAGATGAACACCATCTGCATCGGACGGTCGCCAGCGCTGGTATCGACCGCCCAGTTGACCACATCCAGCGGGTCGGCTGCTGTTAGCTGCCCACTGAGTGCCGTCACAGGCGTTTGACGAAAAACCACATCAAAGGGTACCTCATCCACAGATGTGACAGGTGTCGCGGCGGCAGTTTCCGTCGGGGCAGCAGGCGGCGCTGCATCGGTCGCTGGGAGGGGGGTCGGCGTGGGCGTCAGCGTCGGGGTCAGTGTTGGCGTGGGGGTAAAGGTCGGTGTGAACGTAAACGTCGTGGTAATGGTAAAGGTTGCCGTAGGCGTCAAGGTCGCGGTGGCGGGCG
>CAWUJQ010000199.1:0-8235 GCA_963922445.1 uncultured bacterium | reverse complement strand
TTGCGCGTCCCTTGTATATTGGTAAATGTGCGATGCTTCGGGTAAAACCGATGCAACAAAGACTATCCCCCCACGACTGCCTGGCACTGTGACTGCGGTTCGGGCGCTGTGTGGCCCAAATACTTGCACACCCGCTTCGTGATAAACCGCGCATCCCGGTCAACGCCGCGCAGCGTCGCCGATGCGTGTGACCGCTGCCCAAACAGCCCCACATAAAATAACCCGGGCACGGTTTCGCTTACCCCCGCCCGATGGCACGGCCTGCCGTCTTCATCCAATGCGCCCAGGGACTGTAAATAGCCCAGCCCCGGCTTGAAGCCTGTCGCAAACAGCACGGTATCGGCGGCTTCTTCGACGCCGTTGCCCCATACCACACCCGTCTCGGTGAAGTGCGTGAACATCGGCTTGGGCGTCGGGTTGCCGTTGGCCAGAGCGGTTTGGTACGGCTCCTTGCCGATAATCTTCTGGCTGCCTTCGACCTCTGTGAACAGGCCCAACGGCAGTTCATCGTAGCCCGTCTCGTGCAGCCACCAAAACAAGCTCAGCCCCAGCACGCGCTTGGGCAAAAACTTCAACTCGCGCCGCACCGCCATCGACACCCGCGCCACACCCGCCAGTTCATACGCAATCTGCATGGCGCTATCGCGTGAGCCAACCACAATCACATGCTGATCGGTATACGGCTGCGGGCTATCATAATTGAAGCTGTGCAGCGTTTGCCCCTGAAATTCCTCCACCCCAGGGATGTGCGGCACATAGGGCGTGTTAAACGGCCCACTTGCGCTGATAACGCCCCGTGCTGTATACGTCTCGCCGCTGTCCGTTTCAATCATAAAGCCATCGCCGCCGCGCTCAACGTGCGTCACGCGCACCCCGCTGCGGACGGGCAAATCGTTCACGCGGGAGTACTCACGCAGATAGTCAATCACTTCATAGCGTGTGGGGTAGCGGGCAGGGTCACCGGGGAAGCGCAAACCGGGCATTTCTGCCCATTTTGCCGGAGAAAACAGCTTGAGGCTGTCATAGTAATGCTGCCAACTGCCGCCGATTTGCGGGTTTGCGTCTAAAATAACGTAGCTAACGGCCTGTTGGTTCAAGAAGTGCCCCGTTACCAGCCCAGACTGCCCCCCGCCAATAATCGCAACGTCAAAATGATATGTCATGTGTGGTCGCTCATCTTCCCTTCCATACATTTCCTGCAATCGTAAATTTTAGCATGCTGACGTTGCTTTATGCTGAACAACACTTTAGACTTAGCGTAACGGTCTGCGTAACGCAACTTAGAACTATTACGTTGAGACACACACTCTGGGAGCAAGGTTCACCTATGCCAAAAGTCTCCGTTAAGGCGCTTCAACAACAACTAGGGGACGCCCTGCCCATTGTAGAGCTTACCAAAGCCACGCTCGTTCACCTTTCCCACACGCTGGAAGACTTCGTCCTGCGCGACCGTATTCCGGCGCTGCTGTTTACCGGCTTTCAGGAATCTTCCCATTGGCGTGAGGAGACCAAGCGCTACATCGAACTGACCAAAGTTTCTATGCAAGCGTGCGTTTTTGCAAGTAGACTGCCACCCGTTCACTAAAATGAGGATGCGGTTTTGATCGAAGTGCGTGATCGGGGCATTGGCATTCCGCTAGACGATCAGAAGCGTTTGTTCGAGCCGTTTTTCAGGGGGAGCAACGTCGGGACCGTCGCGGGTACGGGGCTAGGACTGGTGATTATTCGCAATATCGTTCAAGCCCACAACGGCAGCATCACCATAGACAGTGAGCCAAACCAGGGCACCACCATTAGGCTTAATCTACCGGGGTTACTGGTGACACAACCTTAACAGTGTGGTGAGACGGCCCGCCTCACCAACGCCATCAAGCCACTTAACGCGAGCGCCGCGTCCACCAAGCGGATAGCAACATCACAGCGCTCAGATATGCAACCACCAGCAACGGCATCCGCCACCAGGGGGTCTCTCCGGTACGAGGCAAGGCCGTTACCCCGTCGATAATCGCGGTTTCGGTGGGCACCTGCGCCAGGGACACACCCGCTTCATCCGTGCGATTGTTATTGTTCGCGGCATTACTGCCTACCCCGTCGCCCCCGTTACCGTCACCTGAGCCACTACCGTTATCTGCGCCGCCACTCGACCCGCTGCCATCACCACTGCCGCTGCCAGCACCGCCGCCAGCGCCCCCACCAACGGGATTCCCTGAGTCATCCGTGGGTGTTTCTTCGGTCTCGGTTTCGGGTGTGTCCGTCTCCGTCTCGGTTTCGGGTGTGTCCGTCTCCGTTTCCGTTTCCGTTTCGGGTGTGTCCGTCTCCGTTTCCGTTTCCGTTTCCGTCTCTGTTTCCGTTTCCGTCTCTGTTTCCGTCGGCGGGTCATCTGCCAAATTGAACCCGAAGTCGTAGGTGTGATTATTTTCACCTGGCGCACCTACTGTAATCGGATTCGAGCGCGAGATCGTTACCACCGTCCCCCCGGTGTCAACATCCGTCGGGCCACCATCGCTGTCACTTGAGTCGCTATCCTGGTCTTGCGATGTAATGTCCAACTCAAATAAGGAACCGCCGTCCAGATAGTCATCCGTGTTATCGAGTTGAATGATGTAGACGTTCTCACCATATTTGAAGCGGCCACCGTTGTAACTGCTTGGCAGTTCAACCGTACCGTCAACGCCGTTGCCGCTGCCATTTTCCACAAACAGGAATTGGCCCGCATCGTTGGTGGTGTCGCTGCGACCGTCGGCATCCACACTGGCCGAACTCGTCACTGTACTCACGATGAAGTCATCAGGTTCGCCGTCACCGTCTGTATCTTCCCACAAGCTAACGGTGACCCCACCAATCGACGGCTCTTCAGGGTCTTGCTGGCCGTCCTCATCTTCGTCGTACCAAACCCGATTGCCAATTTCTACGGGCGTCAAACCACAAAACGCGATGATGTCGCCCAAACCGTTCGCCTTACCAAATACGCCTGACCCGGTGGCGTCGTATAGCGTATAAGAGCGGCGCACCAGGCCCGTCTCGTTATCGACCCAACGAATCCCCCCAGAATTAAAGGTGGTGTTAGCACCAAACCCGTTTTGAGCGGAGGAGTTGTAAGCCGGGTCGAACACTGTTGCCCCCAGGTCTGGGAAGCCTGCAATGCTAATCGACGCACCCTGGCCGACCTCGTCGTGGCGGCCACCCCCACCGCTCATCCCCTCAAAACTGCCCGCTGCCCCAAAAACCGTCTCAAAAAACGGCTCGAATTCGTCAGCGGCATAGTATTCACCGCCGCCCGGCCCTTGCGGACGCAGCCCACCCGTCAGGCCGCTGCCGCTGCCGTCCGGGCACTGCGCGCCAGACTCAAGCGTCCAACCCGTTGTGGGATTACCACAACCACGCAGGATTTCACCGGCTGTGCCGCCCCGATAGAAACTATCGACCTGTGGGCTACTTGAGTCGCTGCGGGTGGTGTTACCCACCTGGTCACCCAACCGATCGCGGAAGGACAAAATCATATTGCCGTCATCGAAGGCAATGCTGGTCAGCATCGGCTGCGGATGCGTGACAAAGAACTCATCGGTCAAGCCCGGAATCGGCTGCGCGGTGAAGTCATCGAAGTCGTCCGTCCAGGCATTCCACTCTGCTTCCTGCCCAGCGAGGTCATTTGCCGTTCCGCGTGGGTAATCGAGCGAGAAACTGAGAACGACCCCGTTGAAGGCCAGCGAATCAGGGTCAACGGCATAGACCAGTGCGCGCAAGTCGCTCGCATTCCCGGTGCTTTCTGCCGAGCAAACCACCCCCACATACACACTCGCGGCACCCTGCCACTCGTTGTAGCCCACCGCAAACGGACGTACATCAGACGATGCTGCACACCCGCTCGTCGGCACGGCCTGGCTGATGATGTCACCTGAACTGGGTGTGCTGCCGCCATCAATCGGAATGCGATACAGCGTCCGGTTGCCCAGGGCCATCACATACAGGTACTCACCAATCGTGTCGGCCACCATCCCCCCCAGGCTCACCTTACCCGGCGAGTCGAGCGGTTCCGAAGTGCCTATCGCGGGGGCGTCACGCACATACAGCGACACGTCCCCCGTGCCGTCATCCACCAGCCCCGGCGTCACGCGGTAGTCTGTGCCTGTGGGATTGCCAGAGAGCGTTGTCATATCAAAGTAGAGGTCTGCATTCGTTGCCGAGCTGTCCGGGTCAACTCGGTAAATCGCGCCGATGCCGTCTGGCCCATACCCCGTATGCCGCTTGTAGTACGCTGAAACGTACAGGTCATTTTCCAGCCGGTCGTAGCCCAGCCCAAAGGTGGTACCAATCTCACGCGCTGGCACCGCCACCACCGTATGCGCCGTTGGATCGTTGTTCAGGTCAGTTTGCGCGCGCTCTGCGGCGGTATCCTCAGAGCCGGAGCCATACGGGAAGGACACCAACACCGGCTGGTTCGCGTTGAGCGACGTGTCTTGCTGGTCGCCAAATACATAACACTGGCTAACCAACGTTGGGTTGTCCTCACAAAACGAGGAGGCGTTGTTGACAGAGAAGTCATACGTACCGCCGCCGTCCGCCACAAATTGAACGCTCGTCCCAGCCTGAGCATTTTCTGTGTTGGGGCTAGAAAACAGCCCAAACGCCTCATAGCCGGAAAACTCCAGGCGATACGGCCCTGCACCCAGCCCGCTGCTGTCTAAGCTGTAGTCACCGTCCCCGTCGGTTGTGGTGCTTACCGTATCGCCCGCAGCATCCTGCAAGGTGACGGTGATGCCCGCAATGCCTTCGTCAATAGCCGCCGTATACGTGCCATCTCCCACGGCACTAACTACGGTGGGGTTGTTCTCATCGTTGAATACACTGTTGCCGTTAAAGTCCTGGAAAACCGTTCCGGTGTAAGTACCCGCCGCAAACAATGGTGAAAAGTCCACGGCCAACGCCGCCGTTGCAATTACCACTACAACGCTAAACTGAATGACAGACAACATCTTCCGCATTTGGTGGCCGCGTTGGTGGGCGCGGCGTACTCGCTTATAGACAGTGGCTGGTGACCGCATTGATTTGTTCATTGTAAATTGCTCACTTCTAAGCCAAGTTGATGAAGTCGATAGGTATGTCGGTAAAAGTTGACGGTAGAAGGTTGGCACAGCCATGTTCTATGTTTTTTGCTGTAACCGCCTTCATATTTCACTTATTAAAACTACAATCTATCGAGAATCTTGACGTTCATATCAGAACGTACTAACGATATACAGAACATTCATCCTGTAGTTAACGCATTCTATACCTGCCCCTCAACCTGGACAAATTACTTTTCGGATTAGCGCACAATGCTTTACAAATTCAAACCAACTCATACACGACATTGACATTATGCCCGCTATACTGTTGGCGTAGCAGAAAGGGATACTCATGACGCCAATGGCATTTTTATTTTTTGGGCTGTTCGCACTGGTTCAGTTCGCAATCTACATCGGCATTCGCCGGGAGTGGCTGACGCCTGCTATCGTTGCTGGCGGCGGTGTGCTGCTGAGTACCGTGTTTGCACTGCTGATGGCCTTTGCCCAGGGGAACGGCTTGGCACAGGCATTATTCGTAGGGCTTGTGTTTGGATTGCTTATTACGGGGATTACCCTGGCCGCTGCCTGGTACTTCCACCGCAACGGCCTGCGTCAGTCGGCAACTTAACCGGGCCTGCCAGCTACGGGGTCGCTGGCGATGGGATCGTTGCCGACACAGGTAATGTCGGAGCCGAATTCACTGGCGTCGCCGTCGAAACACGGGTCACGGTTGGCAGCGGGGTCGGCGTGATAGATGGGGTTAGGGTCGGTTGCAGCGGCTCGATGATGTCGTCATGCATGTAACCCTCTTCAATACGACGGGTGGCCGGGTTGGTGTCAATGAGATGCCACTCGGTACCCGTCACCGGTTCGATGACACAAACCAAGTTGCCCTCGGTGAACGTTTCCACAATGGCGGCATTGGTATTGGGGGCCCGCCGCACAATTGCACTGGCCACCTCCACCGTCCAATCCTGGCAGGGGGGCACGGGCGTAAACGTCGGAAACAGCGTGCGCGTGGGCACAGCCTCCGTGGACTGCTGCACAGCCTGTGTGGTGGAAATGATAATCGCTTGCTGCGTCGCCCCTTCCACGCCCTGGCCGCCCGTCCCCAGGTAGGTTTGCAGGCCCACCCACAGGTAATACAACCCTAACACCAGTGCCACACTCACCAAAAAGACCAACCACGTCGGCAAGCCTCGATTTTCGTACATTGCAATGCCCCTGTACCTGCCTCGAAACTGGGGCTTGTTTTACCAACCCCTGTTGACCTTGCCAAGCGTCGGCGTTGGAGCGTCGGTTAAGCGTTGAGTTGATCGTACAGGCGCTTCATGCGGATAAGCGTTTTGGCCCGCAGCAGCATCAGCGCGCCATTGATGGGTTTGAACAGCATATCGTCAGCACCGGCGGCCACAGCGCGCTCAATGTCCTGCTGTGCGTCAAATGCGGTCACCATAACAACGGGGATGTGCTGTGTGGTTGCGTCCGCTTTGAGGGCGGCGGTCGTCTCATAGCCGTCCATGCCACTCATACGAACATCCATAAAAATCAGATCTGGAGAGTCTGCCTTGGCCGTTTTGATGGCCTCTTCCCCACTCAAAACAGCAGTGACCGCAAAATCACCCATTTCGAGGTACGCCTTCATCACCTCAATGTTCAACCAGTCATCATCCACTACCAAAATGCGCCCAGCGTTCATCGGTATCTCTCCGCAACTTGCCCATTGTTACCTCACAACTGTAACGCAACTGGCCGTCACTGGGTACCAAAAAAGGGCAAGCCTTCCTCGGAGGCGCTGTGAGGAAGGCTTGCCAGAGCAGAGATGGAGCAAGAGATGGTACTTAGAGGACAACCTTTATTCGGTTGTTAGCTCTCGTTGGGATTGTTGGCTGGTCACCAGCATGCGGAAGATGTCCGACTCGGTAATCATACCGACAACGTCTTTCTTCGCGTTCAAAACGGGCAACCCACTGACCTTGACGGTCATCATGATGTCAGCAGCGGTCACGATGTCTTCATCTTCGCGGATGGTGAACACTTCACGTGTCATAATCTGTTCAACCTTCAGCCGGGCCACCAGGTACTGCAATTCCCAAATGCTCAGGCTGTTGGCCGTAGACGCCCGCGCTTCGCGCACATCACCGCGCGTCACAATGCCGACGAGCTTACCATTCTTGATAACGGGTAAACGGCGTACCCCGTACTCGCGCATTTGCTCATCGGCCTCCAGCAAGCTGGTATTCGGCACAATGGAAATCACTGGCGAGGTCATCCAATCCTTTACAGGTGTTTTCGGAATGGTGGTCATGGTCAGCTCCGTCAAAGTCCAGTAAGCAGTTATAAAGAAATCTTATTTGACTTTAGGATAGGCCAACCGCCCCCACAGCGATGCTAACGAATGTCATCTGTCTAGGTGAGGTTTGTGACAAGCGCGCTGATTGGGCTGCGGCCCCACGCTTAGCGCCCAACCCGCTCCCGTTGGAACACAGGCATTACCCAGTCCATGTAACGCTCGCTGCGCCCGTACACCACATCCATGAACAGGTCGGTTAGCTCCCGCGTGATGGGGCCGATAGCGCCGTCCCCCACTGGACGGTGGTCAATTTTCGTGACGCCCGCCATCTGCACACCCGTCCCGCACAAAAAGACCTCATCAGCCAAGTAAACCTCTGTGCGGTCAATATTGCGCTCTTCCACCGTGAGGTGCATTTCATCACGCATCAGTTGGATCACACTGCGCCGCACGATGCCCTCTAGCACGTTGGCGTTGCGGGGCGGGGTTATCACAGTGCCATTGCGCACCATAAAGATATTGGCCGCGCTGGCTTCCGATAGGTGCCCGTCGTCGTTGAGGACGAGCGCTTCGTCATAGCCACTGAGGACGGCGTCGGTTTTAATCAGCGAGGAATTGGCATAGGCCCCCGTCACCTTACCCCGCGCTGGAATCATGTTGTCATCCACGCGCCGCCATGCCGAAATATGCGCGTGGATGCCGTCCGTACGCAGGTAATCGCCCATGGGGATGCTGAACATCGTCACGTCAGCAGCCAGGTCATGCAAGCGTACTCCGATGATTTCATCCGCTTTGTAAACCACAGGCCGGATGTAGCAATTCTGGGTATACCCCTCCGCTTGCAGCAGCTCTTGCAGCACTGTCGCCAGCGATTCCGCCGTGTGGGGTATCTCCATA
>CAWUJQ010000198.1:0-8246 GCA_963922445.1 uncultured bacterium | reverse complement strand
CCACGTACATGGCCAATAACTTAGCCCCTCTGGAAAACATCCAACTGCCCAAGCACTTTCGGCGAGTTTGTTACAGTCGTAACTGGCCCAAATTTGAGTACCAAAAGCGCCAAGCCATCAAACGCTGCAACCGTGAAACGCGTAAAGTGCAAAATGAGACGCGTGAACTAAGCGAGAAGCGTAAATTCGCCGAATATAAATCCCCATTTTGGAATTGGTTGGGTATGAGAATTCGCCAGTTAAAGGCACGCCTTACTGTCCTTGAAGATCGCAAGCGAGTCCTCCGAGCGTCTCTAAACCCTAATCCGCCATCATTCGACACCATCCTAACTACACTCTCCAAACACTCCGACAGGCTCCCCGACAGATAAGTCACCATCTCTGTCAATTTTTAGGTCGATTGCGGCACAAAACCCTATCGGTTGCCTCGTATTCGTCCTGGATGAGAGTGAAAACTGAAGAATTCACCACGAGCGACGCAAAGGTCGTTTCTTTGCGTTCCATATCAACATAAGTATAACCATGAATAGATTGAATTACTGTGATCTCTTCGAGAACTCCCCAGAACCTCACCATCTGTCATGCGTGTCCGAGTTGAGAATTACAGACTTGCGGAATTGGCAACAAACTGCTGGCAGTGTCTTAGAAGTGAACTGAGCACAACGATATAACCTACTGTACATAGCAACCGAATGACTAAAATTACTTGTCGAAATCCCCTCTCAAACCGGTAAGATTTACGAAGACTTATAACCAACTCAACTATACGCGCAATTTGGTAAACGCCACATTTACCGAATTTCCCATACTGATAGGTGATGTAACCTCCGGAGAAAAGCAAATGTCCCTTACGACATGGCAACGCCTCAACGAGATAATTGATCTCCTGGTCGATAGTTATCCTGATGGCGTTACAACAACGACCCTTGCTGAGCGACTGGATGTATCACGTCAGACAACGCATAAGGACATCACGCGTTTGTCGGAACTCGGGATTCCAGTAGAAGACGCGGCCAAGGCTCACCATTACACTATCAATCCTCGCACTCACATTCGACCACTCCGCCTGACTCCCCCGCAGGCCTGGCAGCTTTACCTGCCACTGCGCCAGATAGTACGCGCCCAGCGCCATGAAAACCCATTAGTCCACAGCTTGCTAAAGCGTTTGGCGATCACACTGGACGATACGCTGGCGGACCAACTCATACCAGACGGTCAACCAGTCAGTGCGAGGACAGATGCATTTGTCCAGTTGGTGGACGCATGGCGGGATCAACAGTTGGTGGAAGTGTTTTACCAACCTCCAAACGGGCAGGCGAAACGTCATCTCATCGCCCCATATTGGTTTGAACCCGCCGTCTGGACAGATGGCACCTATCTGATTGCAGGATTACAGCAGTCGGACGGTTTCGCGCCAGTTACGCTCAAACTCAACCGAATCATCCAGGCAGCCCCACGCCTTCAGACGTTTGAGCGCCCCGAGCCAGAACTCATTCTGGACCGTTTGCAGCGGACATGGGGCATCTGGTTGGGGGATGAACCGATGACCGTGCGCTTACGCTTCGCCAACCGTGTGCGCCAGCGCCTCGCTGAAACTCGCTGGCATCCGACGGAGCGGCTGACAGACGAGCGTGACGGAAGTGTGTTGTGGGCAGCAGATGTGGAAGAGCCGCAGGAAATGCTGCCCTGGATACGGGGTTGGGGACCAGACGTTGAAGTGCTTGAGCCGACGTTTATCCGCGATGAAGTTGCTGTCGCGGCAGACCGCACCGCCCGCCTGTATGGGTTTTGCGACGGTGATGACGACGGCAGTTTTTTCGCCATGCGCAAGCGGGACAAATAATCATGGGACAATTACCTAAACTCTACAGTTTTCAGAACGACATGGCAGATCACTTTCTGAGCGGGGAGGATTTGCTTGTACAGGCACCAACAGGGAGCGGTAAGACGTTAGGCGCTATCTTTCCAGGAATCATGCAATTTAGTCACCCAAACCCGCATTATGCTCTACAAAGCATTCGCTACGGTGTGCCGATGCGCACCCTTGCCAATAAATTTGTGGAGGACTATGGCTCTAAAGATCAGGAGTTCTATGACTGGAAATCGGAGTGGAATGCGCACATCCAAACAGGGGAACATCCCGCGGACCCGCTATTCGAGGGCAAGCTGGTGTTTGCCACCGTGGATCAGATGCTCGCTAGCTTCCTCAACGTGCCATACGGTGTGCCCAAACGTCAGGATAACATCAATGCGGGTGCTTTCATCGGGAGTTACCTGATCTTTGACGAGTTCCACCTCTACCCATCCAGTCAGATGCTGCTCAGCGTGCTAACCATGTGCCGGATGTTGGAGGGCATCAGCCGCTTTACCCTGATGACCGCAACGTTCTCGCGGGACCTACTGCACGCCATCAGTACGGAGCTGGGGGCAACCGTGATTGCTGATGCGCCTGGGGTGGCCATCACCGACGGGCGCTTCAGCGACATTGAGCATTTGCACCACCAGCATCGCACATGGACGGCTCACAACGATGTGTTGACGGCCCATCACATCCTGCAAGCTTTGGATGACCACACAACTGTGCTCTGTGTTGTCAATCAGGTTGACCGCGCTCAAAGCCTCTATCGTGACATGGCAGATGCATTGCCATCCGATGTAGATGTATGCCTGCTGCATTCACGCTTCTACAGGAAACACCGGCAAGATAAAGAAAGGCATGTGACGGGTTGGCTGGGCAAACCTGATCCCAATAGCCCGCGAACAGACGGGCGGCGTAAGGTGGTTGTCGCCACGCAGGTGGTCGAAGTTGGACTGGACATCAGTGCGGATGTGCTGCTGACCGAATGCGCCCCTGCTGCCAGTTTGATCCAGCGGGCTGGGCGCTGCGCTCGGTGGGGGGGGATGGCCAGGTGCGCGTCTTCCTGCCGGAGGTATACCCTGCTGACCACAAAACACTGGCAGGTCAGCCGAACTTTGCGCCATATGAAGATGATGGTCTACGTGAGGTTAGCGAGAAGACATGGGCCGCACTTACATCATCCGAGTTTCAAGGGCAGGTGCTCCGCTATCACGACGAGCAGCGGTTAATCGACCGGGCGCACAGCGAACATGACCGTGACACCTTGATTGACGGCCTGTCCGGGCGCATTGACAAACGCATCGGCCAGATGGTGGACTGCATGCGCCTTCGCGATAGTAGTCAGATTGCAAATCTTATCCGGGAGCAGAGTGGCGTGCCGTTATACGTGGTAAGGGAACTAACCGACTCAACGCTGGTCGATACCCCACATCGCCTGGAAGCGTTCAACGTTCGTCGGGGACGCGTGGCCCGCACGTTTGAGGACATGTTAGAGGCTAGCATTGACGCGAATTACTACCTCGCAGGTGGGGTTGAGCAGCCTGTCGATGACAGCGACGATGCCCACACCCAAACGGTGTACAGGTGGATACCGATTAAATCAAAGGATGAGGTATACACGTACATTCGCTTCGCCGCTCACCCGGACGCCGTCTACTATGACCCGGATGTGGGCCTGGAGTGGGTGAATTTGCGTGGTAAACCAGCCGTGTCATCACCACAAAAAACAAAAGAGCGCTATCAACCTCATGCCTACAACCGGGATACATACACGGAGCACATCCTCGGGTTGAAGCAGGCTTATGCGCCGGAGAGCGTCACCCGCAAGCACGCGCCGCTGGTAGATGAATATGCCTATGCGCTGCGGCGTGTCGCTGAGCGGCTGGACCTAAAAACGGACTTCAGCCAGATGGATCGCTACATCCGGCTGATGATTGCCTTGCACGATGTGGGCAAGTTGAATCGTCCGTGGCAGGCATGGGCAACCGCTCATCAACAACTCTTCGGGGAAATCCAGGCGACTGCCCAATCCTGGGACGGCACGCCACTGGCACATACTGATACCACTTTCTCATCACCTGAGCAGCGTGAACGGTTCCGCAATGAGTTCGCCAAGCGCCACAAGCAGCCACGAGGCACTCATGCCGTAGAGAGTGCTGAGGCAGCTCGCCCGCTCCTACAAGCCGTCACGGGCGGGGATTCCCTCTGGTTTAACTTGCTGACTGCCGCAATTTGCCATCACCACACACCCACCGCCCATACCTGCGGTGCCTTCCAGATGGTACCAGAAGGTCAGACTTCTGTTGTGGATGCCCTGCGATTGTGCGGTTTTGCGGATGAGGCGGAAGCCTGGGGTCAGTTAATCCAGGTGCAGTTCCGTGAAAGTGATATCGATGTTGAAGACGCCTGCGAGGATGCACTGCCCAGCCGTTCCGCTTACGACCATGCCTTTTTGTATTACCTGCTTGTTCGGATTTTACGGTTGGCCGATCAGCGTTCGTTCGCTTATGTCCAATATGGGAGCTAACATCATGAATTATTTCGTAGATAAAAACACAGACCTAATGCGCTCGACATTTGTTGCCGTGGGCCTCGCGGAACTACTGGTTCGCATTCCCGCGGCAAACAGCGGTCAGGATGTCACAATCACTGATATGGGCAGTTGCTATCAAATTCACAGCGCAGTCCCCCTGGAAACGCTCTCGGCCCAGGTTCAGGAGGCCGGGACGCTGCCAGCTATCCTGCCAGCCATCTTTAAACCCCTCACCGCGAAAGAGAAAAAGCTAACCGAGGAAGGCACGTCCAAGGAGAACCTGCTCCTGAAATATGTGCCGCGTGGTTATCGGGGCGTCACCATTGACTATGGTGCAGAGAAAGAGACCTATGAGCTGGCCAGAAAGGCCAAAAGCAAGAAAAACAGCACGCGAGAAGAAGGTGCGGTTGTAGAGTCGTCGCCGGATTACCCGACGTGGGCGCACTTGTGTTCCTACTTCGGGAAGGGGTCTGCGATGCGCGTGGGCTACCCGGCGCTGGTGCATACGTGGCACGCTCATCAGGGGGACGCCGCTGCTGCGCTGTGGGAACTCATTTGCAGCACGTTTGCAGATTTCCCAAATGCCAGTGAAGACGCCCGGTACACATGGGACACACAGTTTCTACCGCACCTCGATTACCCTGATTACGCGCTTAGCACAGACATCAGCACGAGTTCGAGCGTTTCGCCATCGGCGGTTCAGGGTGTATCCAACGCAGTGGGCAACAGTGCCCTCTCTGAAAATCCGCTGAAGACGTTCTGGCTAGAGATGTACTTCGCCTTTACCGGATTTATGGAGGTCGCTCTGCCGTACAACCTGGGTGCTGACGTTACAACGTTCTATCCCATTCCCCGGCAGATCAGCATTCGCCGCCTGAAAGACATGGTTCATGAGCATCGTAAATCCGGCGCTGGCCGCAGCCTGTACAGCTACTCCAACAAGATGAGCCGCGCTAAGTTAGACATCCTCGCAACCGTGACGTTTTACCGAGCGATGACGGAGCATCTATATAACGCGTTGCGGCGAGAACAGCGCGGCAAAGCTGACCTGCGGTCGATTAGTGGCTTTGTCGGCTACTACTACAAGAATATCGCCACACAAATCCCCTTTGATGAGACTGTTTTTGCTCGGCCAGCATGGTTGCCCCTCGAGGCGGATACAGACCAGCTTCAGCAGGCCGCAAATGTTTTGGATGAGCACCGGCAGCTCATCGAACGCATCCGGGGGCGTGCCCCTAAGTACCAACTCACAGGTAGTGAACTGGCCCTGTTCCAGCCCTACCGGCGCTACCTCGCGCTTGGAAACGTCGAGGACTGGATCGCGTTCACGATTGCTTACGGTTTCTATCGATTCCGTCACATGCCCGACCAACCGGGCTTACGTCACTTATCTGACTCACTATTTAAGGACAGCTTTCCCATGACCCACAACCAACCTGATCGTATGGACTTTCGGCCCATTATGGACCCGGAGCGTCACCCTGGCTTTCACCGGATTGCAGAGGCTATCAACCAGTGTACGGTTTATGCCCGTTACAAAAACGATGTTCAGCGCGACAGCACCTTCCGCTTCAAAACGCGCCACGGCCTGGGGGATGACCTGCTGCGGAATGCCCACAACCCATCGCAGTTCCTCGCGGACCTGGCACATTTCATTCATGACTACCAGCGCGAGAGCGTGAGTGTTAAGGCGGATACGGGCAAAGACCGCACGGTTATCCAGCCGGAAGATTTACAGGACATCACGGACCTGATTGCCGAATATGGCAGCAAGGTTGTGGCTCATATGCTGGTGGCGTCCGGTTACACAACCCGTTTTTATGGCAAAGCCAGTGAATAGATAACCCAAACCCATTCAAAGGAGAAACACCACATGCCCACCATTCAATCTGTAGCCATTGCCTGCCGCGTTGTGATGGACTTGCACGCGCTTAACAATGAAGGCAACGAAAGCAACCGCCTGATGACCCGCCAGGTTGGTATCGTCACGTCAGCGGCAGACGAAAACGATAACCCCGGCTATCGCCGCGATGTCGTCAACGCCATCAGTGGGGACATGAACAAGCACATCTTTGCGGATCATTACCGCAATATCGCTTTGGATATGGGCCTGCCGCTCAATGGCGCGTCTCAGGCGCTGGACCCAGCCCGTATTATGGGTGATCCGCGCTTCTCTGACTGGGTAAAGGGCGAAGCCGAGGGCCAAAACGCGAAGCCGGATGTCCACGAAGTGATAGATATGCTGCTCACCTGCGCCCTAACGGATGTGTGCGGCATTATGATTACGGCGGGCAACCAATCCATTAAGCGTAAGTCCGCGGTGGAATTTGGTTGGACGGTTGGCCTTCCGGGCATCACAGAGGTTGAGGAGTTCATCCATGCCCGCCACGCTGTCACGCGTTTAACACGTACCAAGGCTGGTCAGGGGGCCACCGAAGAAGAAAAAGCGGCGGCTGCCGATGAGAAGTCCAGCAATATCGGGCAGATGATCTTCAATCGTCCCGCGTCGTCGGGGGTTTATGCGTTTGTTTCACACCTGGATGTCGGTGCTATCGGCTTCAACGACGCGACCCAGCGTTACCCAGAGGAAGTCGAAGGGTTCGCCGTGGACCGCTCCCTGCGGATGCGGGCGGCGCTGCTGGCCCTGGCGCAAACGATTCTGCATCCCAAAGGTGCGCTGACGTCCACCCAGCTTCCTCACGTTGTTGATGTCGAGGGCTTTGTGAGTGTGTCCGGGTCGTCGGCCAGTGCCCCGCTCATTAGCCCGCTGACGGATGGCTATGTTGAACGGGCCGCCGGGGTCGCGCAGGCCATCAATGGCCTGTATCCCAACGCGAATGTGGGGGTATACCCGTTTGCTGGGCAGGAGGGGCTGCTGGCACGCATCAGTGAGGTGTTGGCGGATGCTGAGCCGGGCGCGTATGTGAGGTATTCATAAATGGCGGCGTGGCTTCACCTTCGGTATGAGCCGGTGGCGACGTTTGAGCTGCGCCCATCGAACACCACCAAGACGGGCGGCAAAACGCTGATTTGCCCGACGCCTTACGCGATCAAAATGGCGCTGATGGACCGTTTCATCCGGGTGATGGGCTACGACGCAGGTGTGGCCCGCTTCCCGAATGTGCGTGACCTGACGGTGTACCTGCGCCCGCCGCACACCATCGCGGTTAACCGCACCTTCCAGAAGATTTTGCGCCCCGGTAAAAAGGGGCGCATCTGGACGGAAACGATTGCCATGCGTGAGTTCTGTGTGCCTGCTGGCCCGTTGGATATTGTGCTGCGCCTGCCAGATGACGCGGTTGCCGAGTTCGCGGACGAGTTGACGGCGATGGCCACTTCGATCAACTACTTTGGGCAGCGGGGTAGCTTCTTCCAGTGGGTGGATGCGACCCCGGCAGCGCCCGATGACTTTGACGTGGGCTATGTGGATGCCTCACAGCCCCCTGTCGGGTTGCGAATGGGCTTTTTGCAGCGCATGGATGACATGCAGCCCGAAGCGACGTTCGATGATGTGTCTACGTTTAACCGTCGGGCGAAGGGTGCCCGGATGAGCTACAATGTCGTGTTTCCTTATGAGCTGGTTCACACGGCGGCCAGTCACACCATCTGGCAGCGGCGGGAGGCGGTATGATTCCCGTAACGGTTTTAAAGGTGGATGTGAGCGGTACTCACCCATTCGACCTCGGCCCCGCGCCGGGGTCGAGCCTGCGGGGAGCGTTTTATGCGGCACTGGGCACACTCTACGATACGCACCAGCCTGTTAACCGGGCAGAAGCGTGGGAGGATAACCCGGTGGGGTGGCTGCTGCGCCTGCAAGATGATACGCACTCCGGGGGCAAAGATGTCCCGCGCCCG
>CAWUJQ010000197.1:0-8246 GCA_963922445.1 uncultured bacterium | reverse complement strand
GCCGTACCTCGGCCAACTTCCAGATGCCCGCGCCCGCCAAAAGCGCCAGCAGCGGCCACAGCCCCAACAGATAGCGTATGCGCCGCTCTGGAAAGATGCCCGCCAGCACCGCCATTGCCATGATGAACAGCAGCGTCACCACGGTGACGAACCACACATACCACAACCGATACTGTAATTTGTCCGGGTTAGCAGCCCGTGGCGGACGCACAAACGCCCAGCCCGCCAGCCCAAACAGCACCAGCGACGGAAGCATAACCCCATTGCCGAAGTAGAACAGCGTGCGCTCCAGCAGTTCGGGGGGCATCATCGTCTGCGCACGGATGTCGAGTTCGTCGGCGCTTTTGGCAAACCCGGCAATTAAAAAGCGCAGTTCCGGGATGAAGATAATCATCACCGGGATGAACAACAGCAGCGGACGCCACCAGCGGCGATCTTTGGGCACAAACAGCAGGTGGAACAGGCCCACAGCGGCCAGCACAGGCGTCGTGAAGTAATGCGTATACAGCAGGCCCACCCCCCCGATTACCAATCCGATGTGGCTGAGCCAACCCGGTTTTGTGGGTGCCGGGGAAACGCGCCAGTAGCACCACACCGTGACCAGGGCAGCTAAACCCGCCAACGGAAAGGTGCGGAACTTGTGGGCGTATTCCACGAAGAGGATAGACGACGCCATGATTAGGGCGGCGCTCAGCCCGGCCACAGGCGAGAATAAATCGCGGCCAATACGATAGAGCATGGCCAGCACCAACGTCCCCGTCAGGTAGGAGAATACCCGCGTCGTGAACTCTGACCAGCCTGCATAATCCCCCCATAAACGGGCGACCAGCGTAAAACCCAATGCTTGATCCGGTGAACGCCAGTACAGGTAGTCCAAAATGCCGCCAGGGAAGGTGCGCGGCCCATGATGGAAGCCTCCCGCTGCGATAATCGTGCGCATCTCGTCATCGCTGAAGGCGTCGTATTCGAGGAATGGAATCACATACAGCGATAGCAGCAGCATCGCGCCCAGCATCGCCCACAGGTAACGGGTGTGGCCCGGTTGAATTCGTGTGTTGACCATATCAGGTGGTTTCTTTGTCCTGGCGTTTGTTCTTCTTTTGACAACATCTAGGATGGAACAGCGTCCGTGTGCCGAGTTTTTAGTCATTAGCCTTGCATTTGCAAAGGCGTCACCCCATCGCACCAACCACCGCAATTTTAAAACTAAACCCTACAAACGAGCGACTTGGCATCGAATTGACGCCGGTGCAACAAAAACCGCCTCGGATTGAACACGCCTAATGACTGCCGTTTGAGCAAGCGGCTATTATAGGCAGCACCCGTGCCCCGTAAAGCCCGCACGCCCTATGATCGGGTGACGGTGTGGTGTACGCTTGCGTCAATGAAATGCCATTTAGACTGCTCTGTCGATGCCTTTTGACTACCAACAGCGGGTTGTGATTTGCTGCGGGGTGTATTGCAACCTCGGCGGGCGTGCGGACGCGCTCCGGCGCACGCTGGAAACCCACGCTCACGCGCTCAACACCGCTCACGATGACGCGGGCAAATGGAACGAACCGCGCCCGCTGCAAATCCGCACGGCAACGTGCCTGAGCATGTGCGGCCAAGGGCCGAGCTTAATCCTGCACCCCGCTGGCGTAACGGCAAACGACCTGGATGCAGACAGCTTGCAAGCCTTTATCAACACTTACCTATCACCAGAAGCGGACGACAGATGAACAAAGACGACACCAACCTGCCCCCCGGACGTGTAGTGGCCGTCACCATTGAAGAGATTGCGCTGAAGGTCACCGGTTGGAGCCTGCTGCTGCTGGCTGCGCCGCTTGTGTTGTACGGCCTGGTTCACGGATTTGGCAGCTTGTTTGCTGGCCTGGACTTCTTTACCGTGCTGCTGCTGATTATCTTCCTGACGCTGTGGCACGAGGGCTTCCACGCGATTGGCTGGAAGTACTGGGGGGAGTTAGCGTGGCGTGACCTCAAGTTCGGCATTGCGTGGTATGCGCTGACGCCGTACTGCCATGCCAAAGCGCCTATGCTGGCGAGTGCTTATCGCTTTGGCGCGATTTTACCCGGCATCATGACCGGGCTGATCCCGTATTTGGTGGCGTTGTTTGTGGGCAACAACACGATGGCGCTTGTAGGCGCAGTGATGATTAGCGGGGCCGTGGGTGACCTATACGTGTTGTGGCTAATGCGCGACATCGCGCCGGATGCGCGTGTGTTAGACCATCCAAGCATGGCGGGGTGCATTGTGCTGGACGAGGGCACAGTCCCATAACTTGCACATTCCACAGGGCGGTTGTAAGTTATAGTTGACGCAACGCAAACAGAACATCAACCTGAAGTAGACCCAGGAGAGAGGCAGTCTCAATGAGTGATATGGAAATGGAATTCGGTGTGAGCAGCTTTAACGATAACTCGGACACGATTGTGCTGGTTTTCTATCGTGTGGAAGGCGAGGACAACTGGACGACGGATACCCTCAACTTTGACCGTGTGCCGATGGTCGGTGAATACTTTGCGACCAGCCGCGATGGCGACTGGTTCGAGGTGAAAGCGGTGGTTCACATGGGCTTCCCACTGGACTACGACGCCGAGATTTATGCCGCCAGGGTCGAAGACCGCTACGCCCTGCGCCAACACTTCCTCAACAATTAACCCTGCATAGGCTGCTGGCAGCCCGGTGGCTGCCAGCATTTTTTTCAAACTTTTCCTTCACATAACTAAAAAGCATACAGATTTCCTTCTACTCTGCCCCATTACAGGTGAAGGTGGTAAAAAACGCCTGTTCTTGTTGACGCTTTCCTCATGAATGTCTAAATTCTGGTCATACGGAGATGGATAGATGTTCACGGAGGTTGTGTCATGGTCATAGAAACAGTACTTGTTATTGAAGACGATGTAGAACTGAACGCGCTTTATGCAAATAACCTGCGCCGCGTGGGTTATGAGGTTGTGTCCGCGTATAACGCTGCCGAGGCATTTGCGTTCCTCAATGGCAACGCTCCGGCGGTCGTCGTGACGGATTTGGGATTGCCCGATGGCAGTGGCACACAGATTATCCAGTGGCTGAACCACAACGCGCAGTTTGCCGATACCAGCGTGATTGTGATTAGCGGCCACAACGATGTGAAGACACAGCGCATTTCCGGCTATCACATTGATAGCATTCTGCTCAAGCCGGTGCTGCCGCGTCACCTACGCATCATCGTACACCAGGAGGTCAGCGGGTTGCCGACGCGTCGCGTCAGTGCGTAGTTTGGCTATAGGGGCAGCTTGCGCCGAGGGCGCGTAACTTGAAGCTTGTCCGTCGTCATGAGGGCTGCCACCGCCCGCCGGAACGATACCTGACCGCGAATGATGTCTGCCGCGTAACTGTGTTCAGAAACTTTGACTGCGTCGAAGAACCAGTACAGGCTCATCAGCGGTGAATGGAACACGTCATCAGGTTGGCGCGGGTGATTGAGCCAGTTGTAGCTGCCAAACTCGCCCAAAACAGACGGAATGAGCCGTGATTGAATACGACTGGCCTCGTTTTCCGTTTCTGTGAACACGTATTCTGCGGCCATGCGGTAAAACGCGAACGCAGCCATCTGCGGGATGAGGGCGCAACTGCCATAGAACCCACCTGCTTTGGTTAGGGCAGCAATGTTTTCCAGGGCGTTGTAGTGGCACACCATCTCTTCGTGTTCTGCGCCCATGCCAATTGCCGCTAGGATTCTCACAGGCACCTGTTTTAACTCTGCTACTGCTGTGATAACGATTGTATCTTCCAGGAATGTGCCTGCCCCCTCTTCGTTGCCACGCATGATGCTGTCCACGCCGCCGTCCACGAGAATGATCGCATCAATGTTGAGGTGGTCTACAAGCTCGGAGTAGGCCGTCACCACACCGGGCACGCCCACCTTTTCAATTAACCATATTGTAGTCTCTTCCCCGGCGCCGCGATTAAACCAATCAGCAAGGTAGGCTTCTGGCGCGTAGCCTAACGGAAGCTGCAACTTACCGCGTGTGCCCACCAGCAGTTGATCTAGTAGGACAACAGAATCGCTATGGCGCGTCATGGAGAGCGTATCGGCAAAGGTGTAGTTGGCCAGATGTACCGTTTTGCCCATCTCACGCAGTTCGTAGTAAATGGGTAGCCCGACGAACACATCGAAGCCGCCCCCGGCCCCCGCAATGAGAATGTTCTGGCTATCAGCAAGTTGGGACAGAATAGGCAGGTTGAGTGGGATTTGCATAGATACCTTGTAGACGATAGCGGCTAGAGCATTATTTTAAACCAGCGTGAGGCATTTTTTCAGACTGCGCTCAAGCTGCCAAGTTAAACCATGTGCAAAGATCGCAATTCCACCTAAAAAGGATAACCTATGCTGCCAATTATGAACCTTGCCGCCAATTTGTTCTTTGAGCGCCCCGCACGCAACCGAGACCTTACAGCCCTTGCCGACGACCTCCGCACATCGGGCACGACGGTGCAGCAGCGCATTGCCAACGCCTCCGATACGCCGCGCAGCCGTGAATTTGCCCTGCACCTCATCGGCATTGAGCGGTGGGGCCAGCGTCGGCTCAGGGTCGCGCTGGGAGAGCCATTGGTTCAAGATGAATACGACGGTTATCGTCCAGCGCAGGACATTGCCTTTGACAAGCTTTCATCCGAGTTTGAGCAAACCCGCCAGGAGACGCTCAACCTGGTGACCGCGCTCGAAAACGCCACCTACACCGATACAATCGACTACAACGCCTATGGGCCGATGTCCGTTAACGGGTGGCTGAAGTACCTGGATATGCACGCATCCCTGACGGCGAAGTTGGTGCGCTAAGGGGCTTTACGTAAGACGTATATTAGATTCCGGGTAGCCGCTTGACATGCCCACCTGCCTCGTCCTACTCTATAATCGAATGAACGTTCAATTGGTCAGCAATGACAGACGACACCACCCTCGACAAGCGCAGCGCCGTACTGCAAAGCACGCTCACCCTCATTGTAGAGCGCGGCTTTCACAACACGCCCATGTCTCTGATTGCAAAAGAGGCGGGTGTGAGCGCGGGCATCATTTACCATTACTTCGCCAATAAGGACGACCTCATTCACCAACTGTACAAGGACGTTAAGGCGCAGTTGGGTACCGCCATTATGTCCGATGACCTGCACGACCTGCCCATGCGCGAACAGGTCAAGCGGGTGTGGCTGCGCTCGTTCCGCTTTTATGCCGATCACCCACAGGAGATGCGCTTCATCGAGCAATACGAAAACTCACCGTATTACGTGCCCGTGGAGCGCGGCGACTACGACCCGAACATGCAGGAACTCTTTGCGCTGTTCGAGGCGGGCTACGAGGCGGGGCTGCTTAAGCCGCTGCCTGCTGCTGTGATGCAGGCGCTGACGTTCGGCGTGGCCGTGAGCCTCGCCAAACAGCATCACGCCGGGAGCGAACACTTCGATCAACAGACGATAGACCTTGTTGCTGAAACCGTCTGTGAGGCCATTTTAGCCTGAGCAGGCGTTTTTATTTCGGTATTGCCGAATGAACATTCAATCACACATATACACAGAGGAGAGACGTAACATGACCAACTGGACAGCCAACGACATGCCCGACCTGAGCGGCAAAGTTGCGCTTATCACCGGGGCCAACGGTGAACTCGGCGCGGAGATGTCCGCGAAGCTGGCGGGTAAGGGCGCACACGTGGTAATGGCCGTGCGCAACATGGAAAAAGGCGAGGCCGCCCGTCAGGACGCGCTCAAGCAGTTCCCCAATGCGACGCTGGAACTGATGCAGCTTGACTTAGGCGACATGAGTTCCATCCGGGCGTTTGTGGACGCGTTTAAAGCCAAGTTCGACCGCCTGGACATCCTCATCAACAACGCGGGCATTATGGCCATCCCGCGCGCAGAGACGGTAGACGGTTTTGAGAAGCAAATCGGCGTGAATCACCTGGGCCACTTTGCGCTCACAGGCTGGCTGCTAGACCTCATCACGGCTACACCTGGGGCACGGGTTACGTCCGTGACCAGCACGGCCAACTTCTTTGGTCACATCAACCTGGACGACCTTCAGGGTGAACAGGAATATGACCGCTGGCAGGCCTACATGCAGAGCAAGCTGGCCAACGCAGTGTGGGCCTTTGAACTCGACAAGCGCTTCAAGGCCGCTGGCGTGGATGCCATCGCTAACACCGGGCATCCGGGGCTGGTGATTGGCAACCTGCAAACCAACAGCGTCCAGCAGTCCGGCACGCACAACACTGAAAATATACTATACGGCATCATGGGGCCGTTGATTGGGCATTCGGCGGAAATGGGCGTGCTGCCGATTCTGTACGCGGTAGCCGCAACCGACGCGAAAGGTGGCGCGTTCTATGGGCCGCGCTGGTTCCACTCACGCGGCTACCCTGCCGAAGCCAAAGCCAACAAAGAAGCGTATGATGCCGACCTCAGCCGCCGCTTTTGGGAACTGAGCGAAAAACTCACGGGCGTAACCTACGCGCTTGGCACAACTGAATCGGTATAATGAGGGTACGGGGCGCGGTGGATGCTGCGTCCCCTCCCACCAACATAGACACAGGAGCAGCTATGGCAGACGGACGCAACCGCAGTGACATCAAACCGGGCATGAGTGTTTCCATCGTGCTGAAGGCCGACCAGCGCACGGGCAAGCTAACCCAGGGCGTGGTGAAGGACATCCTCACGAAGTCGCCCAACCATCCGCATGGGATTAAGGTGCGCCTTGAGGACGGCCAGGTGGGGCGGGTGAAGGAAATCGAGGCGGAGTAGCGTAGACGACCAAAGCCCCGCCTCAATTGTCTGTTAAAATTTAACATTGCGGCGTACTTGACACTCTGTGGTATCATTTCGTAAACACAATGCGTGAGCGACCGCTTGCGCGGCAGTTGGGGGCGTTCCTGCGTGCGGACAGTATGCACGAAAAATGCACCAGATCACAGGTATCCAAACCCATAGGAGTAAGGCGTTTTGCCGTCAAATTATGAAGCGCAATCCAAAACAAGATAGCGAGCCTGCCAGTATTATCGTCGTTCCGACCCGTGCCAGGCACGCCGCCGGCATCGAACAACTCGAGGCCGAGGCGTACCAGTGTGACCCTCACGAGTGGGACGACATGATGACCGCCGAAAAGGTGCTGAGCAACATCGCCATCTTCCCCGAAGGCCAGTTCGTCGCTATTGATGTGGAAACCGAGAAAGTCATCGGCCTCACCGTTTCCATGCAAATCGACTTCGACCCGGCCCAACCCTTCCTTGAACCCTGGACGACCACAACCGACTACGGTTGACTGACCACCCACAAGCCCGACGGCGGTTGGATGTACGGCGTAGAGTCCTGCGTGCATCCGGACTATCGCGGTCGCGGGGTGGGGAGCAAGCTTATGGACGCGCGCTTTGACGTGCTGTGCCAGTTGAATTTGCGCGGTATGGTCGCTGGCAGTGCCATCGTGGACTATCACACTGCGCCGCACCTCACTGCGGGTGAGTACGTGCGACAGGTGCAGGCGGGCCTCCGGTTCGACACCAACCTGACAAAACAGTTGCATAAGGGCTTCCGCGTCCACAACGTGATTCCGAACTATTTGGATGAGGAGTCTGACGGGACGTTGGGCTATGGCGTAGCAATTGTGTGGTACAACCCGGACTATCGTGAGTCTGCGGTTGCGGCACGTCAGATCAAGCCGAGGAACTACAGCTTCTCACTGCGCCCGATGCAATAGGCTAATCGGCCTTAAGACGATAACGGAACGGGGCACGGATGTTGAATCCGCGCCCCGGCTTTGCGTTACAAACTCTTGGTATAGTCCTGATTGTGCTTTTTCAAACGCGGATCATTGCCCAGCGCAAAGTGCTTGGACATATCCGGACTGAAGCGACTGGCTTCCGGTGTGCGGCCTAATGCCTCTGCCATCGAACGAACGTGATGCGGCCCCGTGCCACAGCACCCGCCCACATAGAGTGCCCCCGCTTCAACGGCTTTCTTGGCGAAGTCGCCCATTTCGTAGCGCGTGCAGGTGAACGGGTCAAGTGCAGTGGGGAAGGCGCGGTCATTGGGCAAGTCATGATGACAGCAGAAGTCGGCATCCACGATGCTGCCGAACGTAGGCTGTGCCGGTGTGGTGCGATAGGCCACCGGGAAGGCCGCCACGCGCCCGTCTTGCACGACGTTTGTGATCTGCTCCACGAGGGGCAGTATGGTTGCCGGGCCGCGATGACAGTTCACGCCGACGACATCC
>CAWUJQ010000196.1:0-8248 GCA_963922445.1 uncultured bacterium | reverse complement strand
ACTTGATCTCCCTGACGTGCTGTTGGTGGGGACTGCTTTTGCAAACAGCCCCCAAAAGGTAGTGAGTTGCTATCCTTCTTCCGTCGATACGGGTTCTTCCATGTCTTCGTCTTCTTCCGTCATTTCCTCGTCCATCGCCTCTTCCTCCATCATCTCCTCTTCAGGGAGGGTAGTGATGTCACCAGCGATGATGCCTTCGATGGTTTCGTCAGCGAGGGCTACCAGTTCTTCATCCAGTTCAAATGCCTCGTTGAACTCAATCTCCAGGCCGCCGTTTTCCAGCGTCAGTACGTAGGACTCGCCACCCAGGGTGCCGTCGGCTTTATTGGTGATCATGTCCATCAGGATGATGTCCCAGCGATATAACTGGAAGGTAACGCCAGTTGTTTCGCTCAACTCAGCTTGGCTGGACTGCGTGCCGAACCACAGCAGTTCGTTGTCTTTCACGATTTGAATCGGGCCGGGTACCATTTGTGCCGAACCTGTAAGGATGTCGGCATCGTTGGCGACCAACGTCTCGGCAGCTTCTGTTGCCAGTGGCACGTCACTAAAGGAGTTGATGTAGGTGACATTGGTGGTTACGTCCGGGTTTGTTTGTGAGGCACCGTAAACAAAGCCATCCACGTAAAGCTTGGCATCACCGACTTCGACGGGGCCAACCACACCAAGGACGTTTGTTTCGGTCAGGCTGGCGGCCAATACGCCGTTCAGGTAACCGCCCTGGTCAGATGCAGCTGTGTATGCGTAAACATTTGGCAAGCCGAAGGTGTCTTCGTCGGTGCCCCATGCAAATGACTGCTCAGGGAATTCGGCAGCGAGTTCTTCAGTGATGGAGCCGAACTGAGAACCATGCGCGATAATCAAGTCGAATTCACCACTGACGGCCCATTCACGCAGGGCAACGGCAGCGTCGTCTACGATGAAAATACCTTCAAGGAACTCGAACTCGAAGGCGTCCTCCCCCATCTCTTCCTGGATAAGGGTGAGTGCATCGAACATGCTTTGGCTGAAAGCAAGGTCGTTGGTGGCGCTGGGGGCAACGGTTGCTACACGGAACGGCTCATCCTGAGCCATTACCGGCATAATGCTCAGCGCTGTTACAGCAACCAGTACCAGGAATGCGATCAAACGGTTTGTGTGCTTCATGATATGGAACTCCTCCCATAGTCGGGTAAAGATAAAACGCGAGATGTAGGCTCGCGGTATCAACAAATTGGTCTAGCCGCCTCGATCGAAGGGTTTCGTTAAGGCTGTTGGTTGTTCTTTTTGATTGGAAGCAAGTGCTAGCGCGATGATTGTGATGACGTAGGGTGCCATCACTGCGAATTCAGACGGAATCTGCTGAAATATCGCAAATTGGTTTTCCAGCACCTGTATTTGCAATTGAAGTGCGTTGACGAAGCTGAACAACAAAGCGCCTGCCAGCACGCCGTAGGGACGCCATCCACCGAAGTACACCAGCGCGACTGCAATAAAGCCCATGCCGTTGGTCAAGTTTTGTTGAAAAACCTGGAGCAGGGCAATAGAAAGCGATGCGCCTGCCAGTCCAGCCATAATGCCACCGAAGGTGACCGTAATGTAGCGAACGCGGCTGACACTGACACCCATTGCATCAGCAGCCTGCGGATTTTGCCCGACAGCGCGAATATTGAGGCCAAATGTCGTCCGGTTTAGTACAAAAGCGGCAATGGGTATGAGCAAGAATGCGATGTAAACCAGCAGGTTGTGGCTGAAGAAAATTTGACCGATGAACGGAATATCCGATAGAAATGGAAACGTCAGGCGCGGGAAGCCGTCAACAGACGTTGGCGTGCCTACCAACTGCTGAAATAGCAGTTCGCTGAAACCAAGCCCAAATAGATACAGACCGATTCCGCTAATGCCTTGCTCTGCTTGGAGCGTAACACTGATGAACGCCATAATGAGGCCGAGCAGACCGCCAACAACAATCGCGGCTAAGATGCCTAGTAGCAGGTTCTCAGTAAGCAACACAGCATAGTAGGCTGCAAATGCCCCTAACAACATGATGCCGTCTACACCGAGATTGAGAACCCCGCTTCGCTGGCTGAACGTTTCGCCAATGGCGGCAAAAATGTATGGCGTTGCCAGCCGGATCATAGAGGCGAAGACGCTGGCACTGAAGACTTGCGTCAGAATATCCATACGGCTATACCTCGCCTGTCACGGGTTGGCTGGATGCTTGTTGTTCGGCGGGTTCTGGTTTGGGTTTGGGGGGCGACGTGGACGTAGATTGATGCTTGGCCATTCGGCGCGTCCAATATTGGCTGCTAACGACAAATACCACGATGAGGCCGTTGATAGCCGTTACCAACGAAGCCGGGATACCGACTGCGCGTTGCATTCCCTGGGCACCGATGAGCAGCCCGCCAAACAATATCGACGCGGGAATAGCGCCAATGGGGTTCAGCCCACCAAACAAAGCCGCCACAATCCCGTTAAAGCCCGCGTTACCCGTGAACCCCGTCGGAGAGCCGTCCGTTTGTAGACGATATTGCAATCCAAGCACTTGAACGATCCCCGCAAGGCCGGCAAGGCCCCCTGCCAGGAACATCGCGAATACGGCTTGCCGATTCACGTTAATGCCCGCATAGCGGGAAGCCCGCTGGTTCAAGCCAACTGCCCGGATGCGATAGCCAATCGTTGTATGCCCCAACAGCACATAGATCACAATTGCGACGGCAATAGCAATAATCAGCCCGAAGTGCAGGCGTGTGCGGTCAAACAGAATAAACTCAGCCCCAAGCGGAATCGAAATGCGGGTTAGCTGAGCGGCTTCTGCGATGCGCGCTGTTTGTGGAATGTTATTGAGTCCAGCCTTCTCCGGGTCAAGCATAATGCCATTCAGCAGGAAGTTCATCATCTGCACGGCGATCTGATTCAGCATGATGGTGCTGAGGATTTCATTAACGCCGAAGTACGCTTTGAGATAGCCAGCAATCCCCCCGAAAACACCCCCGGCTACAAACGCTGCAATCAGCGCGAGTGGGATAATCACCCAGCCCGGTGAATTTGCTAGTTGCAAGGCCACGGCTGTGCCGATAATCGCACCCGTTATCATTTGTCCCTCGCCACCAATGTTGATTACGCCCCCTCTGAAGGCCACCGTAATCCCAATCGCAACGAACATAATGGGTGTGGCTTTGACGAGTGTTTCGGCAAACTTGTTTTGTGTGCCAAATGCCCCATCCCACATGGCGGCGAACGCTTCGAGTGGATTGGTGTTTAGGGCAAGGAGTAACACGGAAGCGACAACCAACGCTGCCACGAGTGCTGCAAGGGTTGGTATGAGGATGCGGATACGGTTTAGCATTTGAGGCCCGGGTGACTGTGGTTGCGGACGGGAGACATTATTTCTCCGATTAGGCTGTACATAAGTTTACTTTAAGACGGGTTCGCGCTGCTATGCAACAACGTTTACAACATTCGCTGTTGATTTCCGTACAATCTTTACAAATGTTGCTAGGGTGAGTTTGTTGCGGAGGCATCCTTGCGTGGATTGGGTAGAACACAGTAGAATGTGAGAGCTTAGTAAGTGAAGTTTTGAACAAAGGTCGTTAGATGTCTAATCTTACACTTCGTCGTATTTTCGTCTGGTCTGTATCGTTGGTACTAGGCTTTGTTATCACGATTTTGCTGTTTGAAGTTCTGTTCCCTATCCTGATTCCTGAGGAAGCTGGCAAAAACATCTTTCGGGACTACGGCTTGGGCTATACGTTGGGTACAGCATTGCCCATTGCACTCATCTTCGTTGCATGGCTTGACTACTTCATGGACACGCGCATCCACGCCGACTAGCAGACTCAATAAGAAGGCCGCCCGCTTTGCGGCGGCTTTTCCCTTTCTTCCGCTTCCTGTCTTTAATCCCCTAGAAGTTCGTTAACAAATACTCCAGGCCGGCCACACTCAAATTGCCCGCCACACGCACGCGACTTACCTCTAGCCGATTGGATGTGGTGTGGGTGCTGCCGATGGCGGTCGTCACGGCCCGTTGAATCGCCGCGTCACGGGCAACTTGCAGGGTTTGTTCATCGTATCTGCCGCCCGGGTAGGAGAACATGGATGGACGGCTACCTAGGTTGGCTTCAATGCTTTCAATACTCCCTAGCATTTGGTAAACCAGGAAGTCACGGTCACGCTGACGTAAATCCATGTGATTTTTGGTATGGGGTTCTATGCTGTGGCCTGCCAAGGCCATCTCTTGGGCTTGTGGCCAACTGATGTAATTGGGGTGGTTGGTGTCCAACAAAGACGTAATGACGAAAAACGTTCCAGGGAAGCCGTATTCCTCTAAAATAGGGAAGGCCTGTGTATAGTGGTCAAGGTGACCATCGTCAAAGGTAAGCACCACTGGCCTTGGCGGTAGCGGGTCACCCGTTCGTAAGGCGTTATCGACATCGTATAGGGAAATTGGATTGTAACCCGCCTGTGTGAGATGCTGCATGTGGGCACGAAAGACGTTGGGTTCTACTGTGAGTTCAACCCGGAACTCGTCAGCATCGGCAGGTAGATCACTGATGTAGTGATACATCAGGATAGGCACCCGAAGACGGCGGAGCGTGCCGTCATGTTCTGGCTTTGGCGGGGGAGCATCCTGTGCGGTAGCAAAATTGGCTGCAACAGCGATAAAGATTAGTAAAGCGACGATTCGAAGAACACGCATATGGGCCTACTCCTGAGCTAACACAGTGATGATAGGATTGGCCTGCCAGCGTGTCAATCACTCGCGCATGAGCCTTGATAGATTTTGAAAGCCTAGTGGTGATAAATTTCACAACATGACATCGCAACACACATCACGTATACCCAGCTTTTACAAACGAACACTCGCTGACCGTGCGGCTTTTGCTGCTCAATGGGGGGGGCTTGCTCCCCATGAGCATGCGGTGCTGATCGGTGTTAACGGGCTAAACGCTCAACAGGCTGACAACATGATCGAAAATGTTGTCGGAACGTATGCCCTGCCACTGGCAGTGGCGACCAATTTCCTCATCAATGATCGTGACTACCTCATTCCGATGGTGGTCGAAGAGCCATCCGTTGTCGCGGCTGTGAGCGGTGCGGCTAAGTTGTTCCGTGAAAGTGGCGGCTTCACCACGAGTAGCGATGAGCCGGTTATGATCGGGCAAATTCAAGTCCTTGACGTAGACGACCTCTATGCGGCGGCTGGTCAGGTTAACCGCTACCGAAAAGAACTGCTGCAAGAAGCGGATAAGGTTGGCGGGAGTATCGTCCGGCGAGGGGGAGGCGGTCGCGATTTGCAGGTGCGTCCCATCCAGGGAACGGCTGCCGGGGACATGTTGATTGTCCATGTGATGTTCGACACGCGCGACGCAATGGGGGCCAACGCGGTCAACACGGTTGTCGAACACCTGGCACCGTTTATAGAGAAGATTACGGGCGGGCGAGTTAATCTGCGAATTCTCAGTAATCTGACGGATCAGCGCAAGGCACGCGCTGAGGGGATGATTGCCGCGAAGCACCTGGCTACAGACGGATTAAACGGTCGCCGTGTTGTGAAGGCAATCATCGAGGCTGCTGTATTTGCCGAGGTGGACCCCTATCGTGCAGCTACTCATAACAAGGGTATCATGAATGGTATTGATCCGGTCGTTATTGCTACGGGGAACGATTGGCGGGCAGTAGAGGCGGGTGTGCACGCGTATGCGGCCCGCTCTGGCCATTACGGTAGCCTGACGAAATGGTGGCAGGATGATAATGGCAATCTGCGTGGTTCCATTGAACTGCCGCTGGCGCTAGGCACTGTTGGCGGGGCTACTCGTGTACATCCAACGGCGCAACTTGCTTTGCGTATTCTAAAAATAGAGTCTGCCCGTGAACTGTCTGAAGTTGTTGCAACGGTTGGGCTGGCGCAAAATCTTGCGGCTATTCGGGCACTGGCAACACATGGTATTCAGAATGGACATATGCGCCTGCACGCGAAACAGCTTGCCGTCTCTGCTGGTGCAAGCGGCCAACAGGTTGATCAGATCGTGCAGATTATGGTGGAAGAAAATAACATCCGCGCAGAGCGCGCCCAACAGCTACTGGAAGAACTCAGGAGACAAAAGTGAACAACATGACAAATGCAAATGGCGGCCTGATGCGGGCTGACCGTCAGGTGGGCATCGCGGGTTATGGGGCATATGTGCCGCGTTACCGCTTACCTGGAACGGAAGTGGCTCGTGTGTGGACGGGCGGCCTGGGCGGAAGCCCAGTTAAGGAGAAAGCAGTCGCTGGACTGGACGAGGACGTGATTACCATGTCCATAGAGGCGGCACGCAATGCGGTTAACCGTGCCCAGGTTGACCCACAACAAATCCGGGCGGTGTGGGTTGGCAGCGAAAGCCACCCCTACTCTGTAAAGCCGTCCAGCACGATCGTTGCAGAAAGTATCGGTACATCACCGAGCATTCAAGCGGCTGACTGGGAGTTCGCTTGTAAGGCGGGCACTGAAGCGGTGCAAGCGTCTATCGGTATTGTGGGCAGCGGTATGGGCAACTACACGCTCAGCATTGGTATGGATACCGCACAGGGACGCCCCGGTGATGCACTGGAATATACAGCGGCGTCTGGCGGTGCGGCTTTTCTCATTGGCCCCGCAGACGATGCACTAGCCGTCTATCAGGGGAGTTACAGCTATGTGACCGATACGCCTGACTTCTGGCGTCGGGCAGACGTTACATATCCCAGCCACGGTGACCGCTTCACAGGTGAACCCGCTTATTTTAATCACACGCTGTCTGCCGCTTCTGCTCTAATGGAAATGATGGGCACAACGGCACAGGACTATACCTATGCTGTGTTTCACCAGCCTAACGTAAAGTTCCCGGCACGTGCGGGCAAGGCGCTTGGCTTTTCATCGGAGCAAGTCGAGACAGGGTTGTTGGCCGGGGAAATCGGGAATGTTTACTCTGGATCGTGCATGATTGGCCTGACGGCGATTTTGGACATTGCTCAACCTGGAGAGCGCATCTTGATGGTCAGCTACGGCAGCGGCGCTGGCTCAGATGCGTTTGATCTCGTCGTAACAGAGAAAATTAACGAGCGTCGCGATTTGGCACCCCGCACGCGAGACTACATCGCACGCCGGACTGAAATCGACTACGCAACCTACTCGCGCTATCGCGGCAAATTGAAAGGATAGATGAATCACGATGCGTAATGTATCTATTGTCGGAATTGGTCAGACGGTTGTTGGTGAACACTGGGATAAGAGCCTGCGGATGCTGGGTGTAGAGGCGATTGGCACTGCACTTGCCGATGCGGGCGTAACCACAGTTGATGCGTTATACGTCGGTAACGGTTATGGCGGGGCTATCAGTTCGCAGACGCAGGTTGGCGCACTCATTGCAGACTACGCTGGGCTGGCAGGCATCGAAGCCTACAGCGTTGATGCGGGCGATGCTTCAGGTGGGGTGGCGCTGCGGACAGGCTACATGGCGGTGGCGTCGGGTGCTGTGAACATTGCACTTGTGCTGGGCGTCGAAAAAATGACCGATCAGGTGGCAGCCGAACGTGTGACAAGTCGCAATCTGAGCTTGGACGCAGATTTTGAGTCAATACATGGCGCAACACAAATTGCGCTTGCCGCCATGATAATGCGCCGCTACATGCACGAGTACGGCGTTACACTCCCTGACTTTGAAGGCTTCAGTGTGAACGCACATGCAAACGGTGTTGGCAATCCACACGCCATGTTCCGCAAAGCGCTCCGTGAGGGCGCATTTGGCAAGGCGCCGATGGTGGCTGATCCGGTGAGTTTATTTGATGGGGCACCCGATGCCGATGGTGCCGCCGCTGTCGTACTCGTGAGCAGCGATGCAGCGGCTGACATGGTGCCACGACCAATAGAAATAGCTGCAAGTGCGGTGGCCACTGACGCGTTCGCACTGCAAGATCGGTCTGATTTGTTGTGGCTTCGAGCTGTCGAGGTGTCTACAAATAAGGCGCTTGAGCAGGCAGGGCTTGAGCGGAGCGACATCAGTCTTTTTGAGTTGCATGACGCTTACACGATTATCTCTGCATTGACGCTAGAGGCAGCCGGTTTTGCGGAGCGCGGCCACGGCTGGGAGTTAGCGGCGGGGGCTGATAGGGCGATTGGTCGTGCTGGTGAAATTCCAATTGCGACATTGGGCGGCCTCAAGAGTCGCGGCAATCCAGCCGGGGCCACGGGTGTCTATCAAGCAGTAGAGTCTGTAATTCAGTTGCGCAATGCCGCAGGCGACAA
>CAWUJQ010000195.1:0-8268 GCA_963922445.1 uncultured bacterium | reverse complement strand
TGTAGGGCTGGTGGGACTCGAACCCACACTCCCGAAGGACACGGTTTTTAAGACCGTTGCGTCTGCCATTCCGCCACAGCCCCTCCTGACCATCATCATAGCATTAGAGCAAGCCGAAAACAATATAACCCGACCACGCCATTGCAAACATCAGGCAGTGAGGTCAACTCAATGCTGACCCTACCTACCCGCGCCGCAAACCTTACTCGTCCAATCGCCACAGCACCGAGTTAGTAAAGGTACAACCCGACTCGTTACTGCTCTCAAACGTACCCGACGATATAGACACGGTGCCTGCCTCATGGGTGAAATCCGTTAACCCAAGGACTTCTTCGTCGTTTACAAATAATAGGAACGCGCCGTCCTGAACAATCAGGACAACCTCGTTCAACGCGTCGGGGGCCGTATTGATTGATAGGGGGGAGCTATCCGCCCCGCGACGCCACTCACCATTTTCTAAGATAAAGAAGCGTGCTTCACCAAATCGGTCGATTTCTGCATTATAGTAGTTATCGGGGCCTGTGCGATGGAAGCTAAACCCACAGTAATCGCTGCGCGCCCCAACGCCCCACGCAATGGTCGTCACCGCAACAAAATCGCTGTGTTCGCCCGCAAAAGACTCGCCTGCGATGACATTGTCATCCCCGGACAGGTCGAAGGTATAGCTTTCGATCTCATCAACTTGTTCCAGAGCCTGTGCATCAATGCCGGCTGCTGCGAGTTCGTCATTGATCACGGTGAGGTCACCGCCTTCCTTCGGGGCAGTTGGATCAACATCCTCAGGCTTGGCCAATTGCTCATCGGGGGTAGCATCCCCGTCAGAATCAGCGTCGGCGCTACCGGCCAGGGCCGCTGCCTGGGTCGCAATGACAGTGCTTTGCGCTTCGATAGCGGCTTGTTGAACGGCTGCCTGCGTGGCCTGTTGATCGAAGGCCTGCGCCTGGGCTGTAGCGGTTGCCCTCAGGTCAGATGCTTCTAGGGATAGCTCGTCAGCTTCGGCTTCCAAACGGGCTGTGCGTGTAGAGACCGCATCCGCATCCGCAATGGCAATTTCTGCGTCAATGGTGGCGCGGGCCGAGACAGCGGTTGCCTGATCCTCCACAGCAGCAGCGGCTGTATCGTTAGTAGCGGCTGCTTCAGCGCCTTGTGTAACCGTCGCGACGAGATCGTCGTTTTGATCTTCCAACGCTTCCAGGTCAGATTCGGCTGTGGCCGCGCTTTGGGTGCCAGCAGCCGACAAATCGGCCTCACGCTCAGTCAGCACGTCGATTTCAGCCCGTGCCGTTGCCACACTACGGGTGGATGACATGCTGATTTCTGTGCCTTCTGACTCCAATTCGTCAATGGCGGTCGCCGCTTCACGAGCAGCGCGTGTTGACGTGGCCCCCACTGCCGTCCCATCTGTTTCCAGTGCATCAATGTCGGCACGTGCCGTACCAACGCTCTCGGTAAAGGCAGCCGCAACGTCGGTGCCCTCCTCTTCTAACGTGTCGATTTCCGTGGCAACTTCGCCAGCCACTAACGTAGATGTCGCAGCCGATTGCGTACCGCCCGCTTCCAAGCTGGCAATATCAGCGTCTGCGGTACCCACGGCTTCGCTGGCGGCCACAGCAACGCCCGTCCCATCAGACTCCAACCCTGCGATATCGGCGGCGGCAGTATCTGCTGCATCTTCTGCATCCGCGGCAGACTGCGTCGCGAGAGCGGTCTCATCGCGTAGTTGGCCACGCGTTTGGATGTACAACGCAACTGAAATAGCAGTCACAAGCGCAAGTGCCACCAACGCAGCAATAAACGCATTTTGACTACGATTTGGATTTCCCTGCTCGGTCATGAAATTACCTGCTTTAACTTATGAATTGGTAGGGTGTTAAACGTGTATTGTAGCTAGGAGCATGTTGCGGGGGCAATGATGGGCGTGGGTTGAGGTCGCACAATTCCGCAACCCACAGCGACAAAGTCTTCTAAGAAACCGTTCCCGTTGGATTAGTATCATCGGCTGCGGGCGGAGGTTCTGGAATCGTTGGGGCTGCAAAGCCTGCTTGCGTCGCGCTCATTCCATCATAGTCCTGTACAGACTCCGGTCGGAAGTTCACCGCACGCGGGTTAGCGCGTCTTGATCCCAACCCATATACCAAGAAGCCCACGATGAGAACAATCACCATAACCACCGCTGCGGATACCGTCGCCAAAATAATGCGCGCTGGTGTAATCCCTGGCCCGGTGCCGCCGCCCAGGGTAGCCGAGGCGTTGCTGGCCGTGCTGGCTGTATTGCTCAAGCGGCGCGCCCCGAACTCAACAATCGTTGGCGACGTACTCTGAACCGCTTTGGTTACCAGCCTATCCGTGGTTGCGATGTAGTCCGCACTGCTGACCAGTACGGAATAACTCCCCTCACGCAGATTGTAGAAGCACACAATCCCCTGTGACGCGTTGGGTGACCGATCTAGCAGGGCACTGCCCACGATAATGCCAGACTCGTCAAGCAGCTCAACGCTGACGCCTCGCGTAACAAGGCGTTCACTTTCAGAGTCGAAAACCGTGTTTGAGTTTGTGTCTTCATAACTGCGAACACAAAACTGGCCGCCGCTCCCCTGAGCAAAAGCAGTAGAAGCGGCCAAGCCAACAAAGATCGCCCCCAACAGGGCGGTTACGAGTCGATAGCGGGGCATCTCAGGTACCTTACTGTGAGCGTCGTAGCAGGATGGTTGCGCCAATGCCAGCGACGACAACCACACCGGCCAGGGCAGCCACGACAATACCACTTATCGCGATGATGTTATCGCTGAACAGGTCAGCACCGCTGGCGGGTGCGACCTCATCCGCAGAATTTCCGAGTTCATCAGCGGCATCAGGCGGAGCAGCCGCCACCTGTACCCCCTGTGCAGCCCCAAATTCGATATTGAGTGATGTCCCGGAGGTCAGCGGGATGCTTAACTGGGTTGGTGTGGTCATGCCGTAGCCGGTAGGCGGCGTCATCGCAGCCACATAGTCACCGGGAGCCAGTTCACTAATGCAATGGGGTTCACTCAGCCCGTCAGTGGTATAGGTCGCAACCGGGGCATCATTCTGGTTGATGCTCACAGCCCCGCCACTCAACAGTGACTCGTTGTCTTCACGTAGACGGTTCTGATTTAAGTCCTCGAATAGCGATACACACACCGACGCGCTAGAGGCTGTAATGTCTACCGATGCAAGTTCACTCGCCGGCGTGGATGTGGCCACTGATTCGCTTGACGCAGCCATGTCTTCGCTCTCGTCAACCATATCCGCATCGCTAGGCATGGCTGCGCTGGTTCCTGAATCGGTACTGCCGCCGCCAAATAAACCGCGAACAGACCCAACAAGGCTGCCGCCTTCGCTGGCTGACATCTCGCTGTCGGCGTCTTCAACGGCGTCTGTTTCCACAGCGCTAGCCGCGTCGGCAACGGCAATCGCGTCGTCCTCGGCGGCTTCATCCTCCACCATCTCGCCGTCTTCGGAGCCGGGTAACGGCGCTACTTCTTCGGTTACCGTGAGATCGACGTCAGGGGCGTTAGGGTCTTCGGTTGCTACCCCCCCTGGAATGGGCGTTGCTTCTGGTTCCTCTGTCGCCTCTTCACTACCGTTGTCGTCGTCATCATCGTCATTGGATTCGTCAGCTTCTTTAATAACAAGCCGTTGACCGATTTGGATGAAACGAGCGCTCGGCAGGCTGGGGTTAAGCGCCAGGATTTCGTCGCGGGTTGTGCCGTAAGCAACAGCGATGCTGTCTACAGTTTCGCCCTCGCGCACGGTGTGAACGATGGAGCCATCATCACGGGCAGACTGGGCACTCACAAACGGGACAACGTTGGGGGGTGGGGCAGGCGCTTCAATCTGATCGCCGCCGTCGTCATCATCGTCGTCGTCACCGTCATCCTCGCCCTCACCTGCGTTGGAACCGCCGCTGCCCCCAACCTGGAGTTCAGCGTCGTCCCAATACACCATGTTGCGATTTGTGGGCGCGCCCTGCGTAGCGAACAGGAACACAGTGACCGTCCCGCCCGTTGATGTCGCCTCGACCGATTGTGTTTTCCATGTATCGTGCGGGTCCGTCCACGATGACCAGATGATCTCGCCAGAATTCGGGTCACTGCCGCCGTTCGGGTCAATCCCGATGCGTGTTTCCGAATTGAACTCTGGATTGGAACCACACTTCGAGCCGCCGTCGAAGTTGCAGGACTGCACGTAGGACTTGGCCTCTGCGCGCAGGGGCGTATCAGGAGCGATGCTCACCGATTGGAACAGCGCTGCGTTAAACTGCACATAACCACCGTCAATGTTGGCAGCGTAGCGCCCCGATGCGGGTTGCGGTTCTGGCCCGGCGTGAGGGAAGGCATATACAAGGTCACCACGATTGTAGTACTGACCTTCAGTAATTTCACCCTGGCCTAGCCAGATGTCCCAGCCCATGGGGACGGTTAGGTTACCACGCCCTTTACCCTGGTAGGGGCCGTCGTCTTCTTCCATACTGCCATTTGTCAGCAGGTTATCCTGCGCCTGTGCCGGGATTGCCGCCACAGCCAGGAACATTATCATTGCCGCAAGCCATACTTGACGCATCGCGCATAAAGCTCCAACTACTTTAATAAGGTTGCGGCGTCATTCTAACAGACCGCTTACGTCAGTCAATAGGACTGCGCCAGGCGCAACGCGTCTAATCGGTCTCCACTGCCTCGCGGATCAGTAGCTCTTGTCCGGCAAAAATAAAGCGGATGCTGCCAAAGTCCGGGTTCAAAGCAAGCAGGTCGTCCCGGCTCATGCCATAAGCATAGGCAATAGCGTCGAATGTCTCGCCGTCCTTTACAGTATGGATAATCGAGCCATCCTCATTTTGCGCCTGCGGTACCACAAACCGGGCAGCGGGCTGCACGGGCGGCGGCACAAAAACCGTCGCTGCGGGGACAGGCGTCAATGGCACAAAACCGGGTGGCAGCGGCGTTGGCAAGATGTCCCCACCTGTGATGGGCGCAACGGTTGGCACATTGAACGGAAGCCCCTCCCCGCCGATCAAAGGTGCGTCGACAGGGTCACCCACAAAATTCAGGCGCGCATCATCCCAATAAACGAAGTTGTGCATCTGGGGAGAGTCCTGGGTGGTGTAGAGGAAAACGGTTACGCGGTCACTGGCTGCTGTGGTTTCCACAGCTTGCCGCCCCCAAATGTCATGCGGGGTAATCCAAACTGACCAGACAATAGACGCTGCATTCGCATCTGTGCCACCCAGCGGGTCAATGCCGATGCGTGTGCGCGCCCCGGTTGCAGGGTCGCTAGCACACTGGCCCGGTTCGTTGTCTGCTGTGGTGCAAGCATGCAGGTAGGAGGCAGCTTCTGCACGAACGCCTGAGCCTGCATTCACGTTGAGAACCGTTTGGTAAAGCGCAGCGGTAAAGTGAATGTAACCGCCATGAACATTAGCTGTGTATGTTCCCTCAACCGGATTGGGGGCCGGGGCGGTGTGCGGGTAGGCTCTCACCTCATCGCCGCGATTGTAATACTGTGAGGTGTCGCCCTGGGCCAGCCAGATATTCCACCCAGCGGGTACATTCAGGTCACTGCGGCCCTTGCCCTGGTAAGGGCCGAACGTACCTTCTTCAAGGCCGCCATTGGCCAGTAAGTTCGTCTGTGCTTGTGCGGGGAGGCTCGCCCACAAAACTACGGCCACCCCAATCAACCCTACTCGGCGCATACATTGACTCCGTTTGTATGAGTGCGTCCTGAGCGCGCCATTCTAGCACGGCTGACGAGGGGCCAGTAGGTCGGGGTCAGTTACTCCATGCTGAGGGTGCCCCTCGGTTCAGGCCACTGAGCGACGCGGCAACGCTGCCCGAAGACGCATCCACAAGTTGCAGCGCATCGCGTGTGTCTACCAGCAGATGGTTACCCGCCGGAGCCATACTGAAAACCGTACCATTGAGGCCAGTGGCCGTCAGCGTACAGTTGCCGCTGCCAACACAGCCGAGGTCATTCACCAACTGCACCGTGCCATCCGATGCAGTGAATGCGGCTGTATTCCGTGCGGCTGTCGCTACGGTGTTACCGGCAAGCGGCCCCAACTCGACCCGGTTCTGAGTGCAGTCTCCCGCAGCAACACAGGCGCTCCCCACACTGAAAACTACGTTGCCATCAGAGTAGAGCAGCGCGCCATTTCCACTGGCAGCAAGGTTACCCGCCGTTACGGGTAGGATTTGCACGGGCGTGGGTACAGCGCCGCATCCATTCTGCAAACAACCAACATCAACAGCCATCACGCCCGTTGCGCTGCGGTAGATCAGTTGTGTCGTGCCAGGAATCCACGTTAACGGTGTCACAGGCACCGCCGATTGGCTATCAATGATGACCGTTTCGGCAGTGGTGGCATTTGCCACGTTAATTGTCGAATTGCCACGGTCATTAAAGGCCCAGTAGGCCACAAACGGCTGGCGGGGTGCCCACAAGCCTACGTTGGCAGCACTGACATTGTTACGCCCCGGCAACGCTGTAACCGTGCCGTTCTGCGAGCGCACAGTAAAGCTGCCATTCTGATAGAAGAACAGCGCATTACCCGTCGGTGCAATGACGCTTCCATTGATGAATTGCCCGCCTGGAACCAGCACCTCCGCTTGTCGGGCGTTCAGGTCAAGCCGCAGCAGGCCATCGGGAGTGCCCACGATGATGCCCGCACTGTCGGATGTCCATTCACCCCCACTGACGCCGCCCAGCGCAACCAGCGTTGTGACACTCTGGTCGTTGGTGTTGGCCAGGCGTAACTCGGTTTGGCCGCCCTGCTGGACGGCGAAGAATAGCTGCCTGCCATTGGGTGACCACGCCAGCTCAACGTTAGCGGCAAGCTGTTCACCCGGGTTCGTAACGATCCAGCGGTTAGCGCCATCGGCATTGATAATGACCAGTTGGCCGCTGCCGTTGACGTAGGCCAACCGCGTCGCGTTGCCCTGGGCCATACCTGGTACGACAAACGCGGCCAGCAGCGCCACCACGGTTATAAGTTGAATTGCAAAGTTTTTAATGGCTTGTGTGTTCAATGGGATCGCATTTCCCTTCTCATCGTCTGATTTCATTTCAATACATAACAAGCATACGCTAAAATTCTACTTTATCTCCCCCACATCACTGGGGGAATTTAACGCGAGTGGTTGGAATAAGCGAACCAAACCGACCCGCCCTCACGTCAATCGTCGCAATCACCGCAAACCAATGAAACGTAAACTCAACCCTTATAAAGAAGCTGTTAACAATCTTCACGGTTCGTTGATGGTCTCATGAAGACTCTGTAGACTGGATTGAATTCAAACAATACGTTGCGGTGGGCTATGGAAACAGTTCTGTTGAGCGCTAACATGAACAACATTGAAGAGTGTGTGGAGCTTGCGGTAGAGCATGACTTGGGCATCGAGTTGATGGCCTTTGCTTACCCCAACGTCCTTGACGGCAACTGGCAGCGCACGGTACAGGAGTATCGCCGCCACCTGCGACCCGTGACTGGCCCCATTACCTTACACGGCCCCTTCATGGACATGGCCCCCGGCAGCCCGGACTCGCGCATCAACGCCGTGTGCATGCACCGCTACCAACAAGGCATTCACATCGCGTCCGAACTGAATGCGGAAAAAATCGTCTTCCATGTCAACTTCATCACATCCATTCACAGCCCGGCCTATCGCCAGCAGTGGCATGACCGTAATGTGACGTTTTGGAATGTGATTACGGACTATGCCAAACAGCGTGGGGTCACGCTGTGCATAGAGAATATGTGGGAGTTTGACCCTTCACTCGTGGTAGACATCGTCAGTGAGGTGAATCATCCGTCGCTGCGTGCTTGCCTGGATGTGGGCCACGCCCACCTATACGGCCCTGACTATGACTTTGAGGCCTGGCTGAACACATTCGAACCGTGGCTTGCCCACATGCACATGAACAACACGCACGGACGGCTGGACTCACACAATGCGCTGAATGACGGCATTATTGACTATACAGACATCCTGGAGCGTGTGCGCCAACTGCCTACCCAGCCAACCATTGTGCTAGAAATCTACGATGTACAGCAGATGCGCGATAGCCTGCCGTTTTTCCAATTGAAAGACGAGCAGCCCATCGAGAACTAACCCCGGTTACATATCATCCGGGGGGGCATCGTCGCGCAGGGACTGCTGCGGCGCTAATGTGCCGACCAATGTTGGCGAAGCCGGCAGCGTGGGCGGGCGCGGGGTGGACGTTTGCACGATGGCAATCAGATCGGAAGAGCAC
>CAWUJQ010000194.1:0-8375 GCA_963922445.1 uncultured bacterium | reverse complement strand
CACCACATGATGCTGCCAGCGCTCATCCAGTTGGCCAAGCAGCGAGGCAACCGCCTGCCGGGTGGTGGCGTCAACGCGGTCAATATAAGTGATGACTGTAACGTGGGGTGGGGTGACCATCGGGTTCCGCCGGACGTGTGCTGCTGCGCTCAGGGCAGCAGTCTAGCACATTCCGGCGGCGTGCCAATGGGTTGCGTGGTTATTCGCTGACTGCTTCGGTGGCAGCGGGCGGTTCTTCCGTTAGTACGTCGGTAGCCGTCTGCGTTGGGAGCGGCGTTTCAGTCGGGAGGTCGGTGGCCGTCTGGGTTGGGAGCGGCGTTTCAGTCGGGAGGTCGGTCGCTGTGGGGGCTGTTGTTGCTGCCTCCATCGGGTCGGCTAGCGCTTCCTCTGTAGTGGCTGCTTCGGTTATCACAGCCTCTTCCGTTGCGACCGCTTCAGTTGCGGCTTCCTCCGTGATGACTTCGGTAACCACACTCGTCGCCACAGCGTCTTCCGTCACGGTCTCGGTGACAACGGCTGTTGCCGCTTCCGTGATGATGATTGCCTCAGTTGCCAATTCTGTAGCCGCGTCCGTCGGGGCACTGGTCACTTCTTCTGTGACTATTTCCGTCGCAACCTCAGTGACGGTATCTGTTACGGCAACGGTTGCGCTTTCAGTCACAACTTCGGTGACCATCTGCGGTGCTTCTTCCGTGGCGGGGGCGGTCGCCTCGAACACGGCGACATCATCTACGAACCAGCGGTCAGCCTCGTCCGGGCCACCAATCCAGATGAAGCGTACCGAAATCGTCTGGCCAGCAAAGGCGCTCAAATCAACCGTTTCGGTTTGCCAGCCGTCCGTGGGCAGCAGCACCGCCGGGGTGAGCCACTCACCACCATCTACAGATTGCACCTGTATCGCTGCTGATGCACTGGTTGCCGCCAAGTTGGAGGCAACCGTCATCTGTGGGTTGGCTGCCGCCGTCAAGTCGAGCGGTTGTTCCCACAGCAGGGCCGCCGTTTGTGAGCCAATCGCCTGCCAGCCCAACGCGGATTCATTCACAGCCGCATCTGGCGTGAGCGTCCATGTGCCGTCACCAAGTGGCATCCACAGCGGCGCGCCGTCGTCCATGTTCACAGCGATGGGCAGCACTACGGGCGGCACTGGCGTGGCCTCGACTGTTGCTTCTTGTGTTGCCTCCACAGTAACGGCGACCGTGGCCGCTTCTGTGACGACTTCCGTCGCCCGCATCAAGGCGGCAACACCGACCGCCTCTGCCTGATTCGCAACACATTCGGAGTAGGTCGTGTTCCCCAAATCCAACGTCCAGATGTTATTGACCCGTGCCAGCCCGATTTCATCGTAGGCCGGGTTGAGCATGTTGGCACGGTGGCCGCCGGAATTCATCCAGGCGTTAAAGACTGCCGTTTCACTCGTTTGGCCACCTGCGATGTTTTCCGCCACACAGGACCAGTTATAGCCCTCATTGCTAATGCGTTGCCCAATGCCAGCGCCGTTCGGGGCTGGCTCTGGAGCCGTGTGCGAGAAGAACCCGCGATCCACCATGTCCTGGGTGTGTTTTTGCGACGCACTCGTCAGCTTGTTGTTGTAGCTGACCGGGCCAGCCCCGTTTGCTGCGCGTTCTGCATTCAGCAGCGCCAGGAACTGGTCACCAAATGCAGGTACACCGCTGGGCGGGCAGGCCGGGTTGGGGCTAACGTTGAGGTCAGGCATGTGCATCAAGCTGACGTTGTCCACAGCGACCGTTGTACTGGTGTCATTATCGCTGCCTGGCAGGGCCACACGCACCTGCATTTTCGCCCAATTGACCGTACTCTCAGCCCGCACGGTAAACGTCTGTGGGGTGCCCGTCACGTTAACCGTGCAATTTATCCCGCCCTCGGCGTTTCGATTGTTGCTGTTCAGCCCGCGCAGGATTAGCTCCACCTGTTTAGACCCCACGCCATTGTGCGCAAGCTGCACTTCGTACTCAACGGGCGACCCAGCATTCAGCACCACGTCAGCGTTGTGCGCAATCCACGCAGAATTGCCATCGGCGTTGTTGCGGCGCATGGCCAGCGCGCCGTCCCCATTTACAGACAGGTTAGCCAGGTTGTTGCTGTTGCTAAACCAGCCAGAAGTGCCACTATCAAAGGTCGAATTGCCGACAAAGTTCGGGTCTGGGTTGGGCAAATTGCAGCTATTGCTGGTGATGCCGCTGTTTGGCAAGTACCGCAGTTGGGCATCGTCCACGCTGATGGTCGTGGCAGTGTCACTGTCGGCAATGTCCACACGCACCTGAATGCTCGCCCAATTGGTGGTGCTGATGCCTTGCAGCGTAAAGGTCTGCTCGGTTTGGGTCAGGGGCACGTCACACTTGATGGCACTCTCGGCGTTGTTACCCGCGCTGTCGCGGCCACTCAGCACAATTTGCACCTGCTTGTTGGTTGAGTGACTCTTCGATAACTTGAATGACAGTTCAAACGGGGAGCCAGGTGGTGCCGTTTCGTTGATGGTCTGGTAAAGCCATGCTGAATTCCCGTTTGGGTCGCTGCGGCGCGCCTGCATCTTACCGTCAACAACAGATAGGCTGGCCATTTTGCCGTTCCGCTCCCACTTGTTTGTGGGGTCGTTCCAGCCGAAGCCGCCGTTCTTGACAAGGTTCTCATTCGCAGGGGGCGGTTCAACCGTTTCACCCTCTGCCAGGCATTCCTTGCCACTGATATTACTACTAGGCAGGTAGCGCAGGTCGGCATCGTCCACGACAATGGTCGTTGACATGTCCGAGTCGATAATATCTACGCGGGCTTGAATCTGATCCCACTGAACGCCGCTCACGCCCCGAAGCGTGAAGGTTCGCTCGGTCTGGGTTACATCGACAGTACACTTGATCGCGTTCTCAGCGCCGTTACCGTTGCTATCCAGGCCACGCAGCACGATTTGCACCTGCTTGGCCGTGGAATTACTCTTGGACAGCGCAAACGACAGTTCAAACGGAGAGCCAGGCGGTACTGTTTCGTTCACCTTTTGGATGAGCCACGCCCGACTGGTGCTGGTATTGGCACGGCGCGCTTGCATCTTACCGTTGACAACGCTCAAGCTGGCCATGTGGTTATTCCCCTTCCAATTCTTGGTGGGGATGTTCCAGCCGAAGCCGCCGTTCTGAAGCAGGTTTGTGTTTTCAGCGGGCAGGGCATTGTCATAAACGTCGTTGATGTCGTCTTCAGTTTCCCAAAGCAGGATTGGCTCCTGTAAGACGGGCTGGCCGCTGGCCATTTGCAAAGCCGCTACCGCCGCTGCATATGGCGAGGCAAAGCTCGTCCCGCTGATGGTGGTGTAACCGTTGGAATTGGCGGTGGTGTAGATGCTGCCACCGGGTGCCTTCAGGTCAACACCTGCGCCATAGTTGCTAAATGAGCTGTCACCGCCGTCGGAATCGACCGAGCCAACAGCCACCACATACGGGTACGCTGCCGGGTAGATGACCGTTTCTGCGCCAGCATTACCCGCCGCAGCCACCACCAGCACATCGTTTGCCTCGGCATAGTCAATCGCTGCCCCCAATATCGAAGAGGGATAGGCCCCACCGAGTGACAAATTGATAATGTCTGCATTGCGGTCAACCGCTTCATAGATGGCACTGGCCACGTCGCTGTAGGTGCCGCCGCCAGTGCTGCCCAGCACCCGCAGCGGAATAATTTCTGTGTTGGGGGCTGCACCCGCAACGCCCACGCCGTTGTTTACATTCGCCGCGATGACGCCCGTCACGCTGCACCCGTGCCCGTATTCGTCATTGGGCACGCTGTCGTTCTCTACGTAGTCATAGCCGCTCAGCAGCCGTCCATCGAATTCGGTGTGACTGCTGCACACACCGCTGTCAATCACCGCAACACGCACCGTTTGCGGATTGTCTGGCAGGGTAAACCAGCGCGTGGCATAGCCAATCGCAGGGAGCGCCCACTGCTGGTTGTAGCCGGGGTCATTCGGCGGAATGGGGAGGTCTTGCGCCTGTACGTAGTAGTCTGGTTCCGCATCCGCAACGACGGCGTTAGCCGTGACCGCGTTGGTGTCTTCGACTTTGACAACAACTGCATTGGCCTGCTCAATTTCCTGCTCAACCGACGCACCAATTGACACAATGTACTCGGCCCGCTCCTGTGCGGTTGTGTCTTCATTGAAGCGGATAATCAGTGTGTCGTCCACGGGTTGCAGCAACTGTTCTTCATTGCTAAGCGTGACGGCAGTCGGCGGCACTGTCGTAACCGTATTGGGTTCCGTTGTGGGGGGAACAGTCGCTGTGGCTGTTGCCGTCGGTTCGGTTGTGTTTGTGATGGTTGCAGACGGCGGCACGTCCGTATTCGGCAAGTCAGTGGTGGGGGATGCCGCCGTTGTCGGCGTGTTGCTGGGTGCTGGCGTGGGTGGGACGGTTGTATCCGTTGGCTGTGGCTGCTGCGCCACTGCCGTCGGAGGCAGTTGGGCCTGGGTGGGCAGCACACGCGGCTGCGCCAACTGCTGGCGAATTTGCCAGCCACCGACCGCCACGACAACGGTCACGACTAAAATTCCTGCGACTAGATAAACCAGATGCTTGTTTTGCATGAACTCACAACCCAATCAACGCTTAGACAATGCTTTATGCATTGTTCATTCTATCACACTGTGAACCCATGTTGGCATGATTTTACGCTTTCATTACGCTATGTTGGATTCAATAAACCGCCTTATAACGCAACGCTATACCGGCCTAAACAAGAACCACAACGCAATCAGGGCACCGATAGCGAGAATCACCAGCGGAATCACATAGAAGGCGCGTTCGCGCTGCGTTAACGGGATGGTTTGTGTTTGCCGTTTGCCGCCGGGTTCGGTCGTGGTGTCGGGGAGTCCCATGCCCATGTCTGTATTGAATTTGCCCGTGATGAGCAGCCCCTTCACCGGGCTGCCATCCGTAGAGAGGATAGGGTTGCGCTCTATGGCCTGGATGTGACGCACCGCACTGGCGGCGTCCTGGCACGGGGCAAGCACATGCACCGCCGCCGCCGTGATGTTGTCCATACCCCCAGCTTTGTTTGCCTGCTCAACGATGGTCGCAACCGCTTCGGTTGGCTCGTTTTGCAAGATGATTTGCTCAAGCTGTTGATCGCCTAAATAAGTTGTTGCCCCGTCTGTCACCATGAGCAGCGTGCCGTGCAGCACCGCTGGCAGCCGGATCATATCCGGCTTGACGGAAACCCGAAGCCCAACCGCCCGGTCAAGCTTCATCTTGGCTGTGTTGCCCTGCTTGACCCGCACCGCGTGGTCTTCCGTCAACGGGCTGATGCCGCTGCGCGTGACCCAATAGGCGCGGCTGTCACCCACATGCGCCACAATTAAATCGGTGCCGTGGAACACCGCCGCCACCACTGTTGAGGCGCTTTTGCCCCCGAACTGCTCGTAGACGGTCTTGTTTGCCAGTTCGATGCCTTCTTTTAACCGGGCCTCGATTGTCGGTGCCTTTGACTTAAAATACTGCTCCATGAGCAGCGTGACCGTGATGTAGCTGGTATTGAGACCACCCTTCATGCCACCCACGCCGTCTGCAATCACGAAGATCGCGCCGTACTGCGTGCGTAGGGCGTTGTTGGTGGGATACAGATAGTTCACACTGTCCTCGTTGCGTGGGCGGCGCATCCCCTTATGGGTGGCAAGCGCGGGTTGTAAACACCAGGATGACATAGCGGCGTTGGGTTTCCTGACGGCAGATGGGTTCGTTATAACGCGTGATGGGGTGAGGTGCAAGCGGCTTACGAATCCGGCGGGGTATTGTCGCTTTCATCCGGGAACCACACATCCCACACGCGCTTGAGTCCTTCTACGAGCCGCTGCTGGAAAGCCTCATCGCGCCCCCGCGTCAGGTTGACCAATTCCACCTGCCAGCGCGTGAGTTCCGGCTGCTGGTCGGTTGCTGGAGCCGGGTTGTCCGTCATGCCGAGCAGATAATCTGTGGAGGTGTTGAGGGTGCGGGCCATGTCGGTGAGGGTGTCAACCGACGGATTTACCTGATTGTTCTCGTATCGTGATACCTGATTTTGGCTAATGCTCAGATGATCTGCGAGGGTGTATTGGCTCATGCCCATTGATTTACGCAGTTGCACAATACGGTCGCCGCGTAGATTGATCGTCATGATTGGGCGTGTGCGAATGCGGGCACTATCGCAGCGGACGCGATATATCGCGTCCCTACACCGCCGTCATGACCTGTAAGGACGGCATATATGCCGTCCGCCGCACGAAAACCAACGGACGAGGCAGGCCTCGTCCCTACATGGCCGCCGTGAACCGTAGGGACAACGCCTGCGTTGTCCGCCACGCACAACCACGCGGCACACAACCGGGCGCAATCGGAATATTCGCCACTTGACGCATATTGGTTGTTGACAGGATGCAGATAGATCATTATATTGGTCATGTAGGCTAAACACCGCACACAAAGGCCAAAACCAAAGAAGGGCAGCCCCAGTACGGGCCACCCCTCAACAGTTCTCTGTGGCAGCAGATTGCACGTAGTATAGCTGAGGCCAGCGGAAATGTTTAGGTCGGCTTTGTTGTTGGGCGCTCATGGCGCATCGCATTACCGAGTATCACGTTGTAGCACCGATTGAGACCCCACGCGGCAGCCTGTGGGGTCTGCTCTTTTGTGATAGTGTCCACTAATTATCTTCACAAGGAAAGTATGGGGACTCAATTTCTATTTCTTCCAAATTTTCGTCTGTGTTCTCTGAAAGCTCAATAGACATCATGGACGTCTGAGACCCCTCGTTCAGAAATTCTATGTATACCATCCGAAGTTGAGTTTCGCTTCCTTCCCCCTCCGATCCATACGTCATAATTATATCGGGGATATTGTGCGCGTTTTCGGTACCGTAGGCTTCTTCATAGAAGTTAGAGAGCAATATATCGAGTCTTCGCCAATTGAGATCTGTATCACTCGATTGCGCTGAATTTGCACTTGTATCTCGTATAAAATTAAAATCGTATTCACCGTCTAATGCAGCGAGACCTCGTCCAAGTTGATCCAACGCCATTTCTGGATCGAAATACAAAGGAGAAGCTGATTGACTGGACCTTTCCATTGTTTCTTGATAAATATAATAATTATTACAAATGAGTTCAAGATCATTGATTGTTAATAAATCGGTATAGGTTTCCAAAACAGCTATTAAATTTAGGAATATCGATCCATGCACAGCCTGATCCCAGGGGATTCGTCCGAACTGTGCACCGAGGCCAAGCATCACCACCATGTCCGTGCCATTCATAGGCAATCCTCCAAAGTCCACATCAATAAATAGACCTAGTAAGATGAGAGCTTGCTCAGTCGTTAATCCAACCCATGGGGAAATTCTTCCATCAGAATTATCAAATCTTTTGTAATAAACCATATCGTCCCAAAAGACAAGTTTAACGTCAAACACCTCCCCCATATTTTCCACATTTATATTTGCAATATACCCTATATTATTTTCATGATTTATAATAACCTGTTTAACTTCACCTTCTAATCGAATTGGGTCAACATTGTTCTGGGCAATGTCCCAGCTAATTGCAACATGATGCGAATTTGCATCGAATAATGAATTGTATATATGTTGTGCAAGTGGCAATTGAGGATACTCGAAAAGCGACTCTTCGAAAAAGTTCAAGAACACATATAGTGTGTATTCAGAATCGTGAGTCAATTCGATACCGAGAATATCCTCCACTTGGAGCAATAACGATGGCGTATTGGTAACAGTAGGGGATATGGCAAGAGTAGCGACCGGAGCGGGGGTCGCAGAAACAGGTATAGTAATAGCAGTTAGGTTAGGATTTGGAGTCGAACTGCCAGATGATGCTATCGAAGTAGATGTGGCAGGAACAGGTTGTAGGATGACTGCTGTTGGTGAGGAGGGCGGGGGCATCTCAACAATTCTCACATTGACTGTCGCTAATATTGCCCATATTCCTACAAACGCGGCAACGATAATCCCCAAAAGCTGGGTAGTACCCGGATGTTTTTCTATCCAGGCAATCATCATCAGAATCCATTTAGGTGTTCTCATCCAGCCCGGAAACTTCATGTCGCTCTATCCAACCTAAATCCACCATATCGATTAGTTTTCATTATAACCCAACAAACTAGGTTCTGTGCGTCTCTGTACTAATTATCTCATCAATATCCCCTCGAACGTCGCCGCCGCCTGCGCCACATCCGGCATACCCGCTGCGTAGTCCAGACCGCGTTTTACCCGTTCCTGACGCATCGCCTCATTCAATAGCAGCCCCATCACCGCCTCGGCCACCCCGTCCACAGATGGCTCCGCCAACACTGCAATTTCCCCTGTGCCGTAATGCACCCGGTTAATGTGTGTATCCA
>CAWUJQ010000193.1:0-8387 GCA_963922445.1 uncultured bacterium | reverse complement strand
GTCGCCCAGGCCCGCACCGAAACCGCCCTGCGCTCAGAACTTCCGCTGGCCGGTGACACGGACGTGAGTTTTAACCCGGACGATTTCCAGCAGGCTGAGCCATCTGCAACCCGCGCCCCCCTGGAACCGACCGTGACGCCCACCCCGTTCACATTTGAGCTGCCCACCCCCGTCCCGGCGGTGTGCAATGGCATGGTGATGGCGAATTTGAACTTCCGTGTTGATCCGTCGCTGAGTGCAGACCTCATCACCGTGATCCCAGCCGAGACGATCATCAACATCTTTGACGCGGACGACAGCGGCGAGTGGCTGCAAACCGACTACCAGCAGCGCCGGGGTTGGGTCAGCGCTTCGGTGGTTGACCTTGACCCGGCATGCCCAGAAGATTATTAGGCCGTATCACGGGGGACGCGCACCAGCGCGCCTCGGCAAGATATAACGGTACGTGTAGGGGCAGGCCGATGTTGCCTGCCCGCCCGTGGGGTTTGATGCATCAAACCCCTACAAAATACATTTCATTGCATAACTGTGGCCGTGTAGAATATTGTGTGTGCGTCACGGGCTTGCCCCTACACACTGCCCATTTAGTGTTGTTACAAAACAAAAAAGACTTAGCCTGAACCCAAACTAACCATGCAACTCAAACGCGCAGTACCCACCGCCCCCCCACAATCCAACATCGAACCGGGCCTTATCGAAGCGTTTCGCTTCTTCATTATTTTGCGCCTGGTGATTGGCACGACGATCTTTTCGGTGCTGTTCGTGCTCGACCGGCCCGCGATCTTTTTCGTTTACGGCATCGCCGCCACGATTCTTATCTTGGTGTATTTGTCACATCCCGTGTTTCAAAGGCGGCTGGGGCGCTACTTTTTGCCCAGCGGGATCATATTTGATACGGCCAACACCTTGATTCTGGAATTCATGATTCGCAAGCAGCTCGTCGAAGCAAACATCAAGGAATTTGAAGCGCTTGCCGGCTCTGCCGCGCCCCAATTGTCAGAGCCGGTTTTTTCAAACGCCCTGGTTGCCGATGTGTGGCAAGTGTCACCGCCGCTGTTCTTCCTGCTGATCTTCATCAGTTGGCAATACTCCTTCCGCGAGGTGGTGGTGTTCAGCCTGTCCATTGCCACGTTCGATTTGCTGTTCCCAATCACACTTGGCGCACTCAACCCAGATGCTCAAATTACCTACAACCTGACTATTGTTACCCTGCAAACCATGACCTACATTATGTCCGGCTATCTGGTCACACGCTTAGTCGAAGCGCAGCGCCGCCAACGCCAGGAGCTATCCGACGCCAAGGCGAAGCTGACGAACTACGCCACGATGGTCGAAAGCCTCACCGTTAGCCGAGAGCGTAACCGCATGGCGCGCGAACTGCACGACACGCTCGCCCACACCCTCAGCGCGGCCAGCGTGCAACTCGAAGCCGTTAACTCCCTGTGGGATGCTAATCAAATCGAGCGGGCGCATGATGTGTTACAACGCGCCCTGGGTACCACGCGCAACGGCCTTAAAGAAACCCGCCGCGCCTTACAATCGCTGCGCGCCTCCCCCATCGAAGACCTTGGGCTGCGGCTGGCCATCCATGAGCTAGGCGAAACAACGCGGCGTCGCCTGGGCAGCGAGGTTACCATCAACTTGCCAGATCAATTGGAACTAGAGGGCTTGCCTGCCGATGTGGAACAGACGATTTACCGCGTGGCGCAAGAATCGCTGGAAAACATTGTGCGTCACGCCTACCCCAAACACACCACCATCAACCTGTTACGGCAAAACGGCACGGTTCAGCTTGTCGTGATTGACGACGGCAGCGGCTTTGATGTGAATGCAGTTGACCGGGAGCGAAAGTTCGGCTTGCGGGGTATGTCCGAGCGTGTAGACGCCCTGGGCGGCAAGTTAACCATCCACAGTATGCCCAACAAGGGCACCCAAATTTATTTGACTTTAGAGGTAAACGACCATGATCCGCGTACTGATTTGCGATGACCAGATGATCGTCAGTGAGGGCTTGCAACTCATCCTGGAAACCGACCCCGACATTGAGGTCGTCGGCATTGCCCAGGACGGGGCTGAAGCCATCGCCAAAATTCCCGTGTTGCAACCTGACGTGGTACTAATGGACTTGAAAATGCCGGGGATGAATGGCATCCAGGCCACGCAGGTCATCCGTAAAGACTATCCAGACATTCCTGTGCTGGTGCTAACCACGTTCGACGCTGACGAGTGGGTACTAGACGCCGTGCGCAGCGGTGCATCGGGCTATTTGCTTAAAGATTTGCCCCGCGACCGCCTGCTGTTGGCCATCAAAGAAACAGCAGCGGGCAAAACCCACATCGACCCATCCGTCGCGGGCAAATTGTTCAGTCACATCAGCCAGCCCGCTCCCATCACCAATACGTCCATTGCAGACGACCTTAGCAGCCGGGAGCGTGAAATTTTACGGCTGATTGCCAACGGCAACACCAATGCAGACATAGCCGAGCAGCTATTCCTGTCCGAAGGCACCGTTCGCAATTATGTGAGTTCCATTTTTGCCAAAATCAATGTCTCTGACCGGACGCAAGCGGCTGTGTTGGCGCTGCGTCACGGCATTGCAGACCTATCTGGCAATTGACACTAACGAATCGACCAGGTCACATGTTCGTGCAGCTCGGCGCACAGCTCGTCTAGCCCAATCGTGACATAGCGCTTAAAGTGCGCTGTGTCCAGTTCGGCAGCCTCGGCTAACGCGGCAGTCGGCACAGCAGAGCGCACGACCAACTGATGATACACGGCACTCCATGTGCGCAGCGTGCGGCTTTGATTGGGGCTGTTACGGTGCATCATCGTGAAGTCGCGGTGAACTTCACTCAGCACGGCTTGTGCATTTGGCGGGGCACAGTCAACATGGTTGATCCCCAACATAATGCGAGCGCGGCGCAAGCGGCGCAACATCACCCCGTTAACCACGTCGTGCATGTGCTGGTTGGCTTCGTAATGAGTGGTGCCAGCATTGCGATGGGCAAAGCGGCTTTCGAGAATGATAGGCGGTGCCAGAACGCCCTTGCGCCAGTTGATAAAGGCCTGGCGCAAGTGATCTGGCGTGAAAATCGGATCATCAATCATGAATACGGAAACCGATGTTGCAATAAGGCGAACTTAGCAGCCGTTGCAGTGTGCGCCGCCGCTGCCATGGCCACCGGCGAAACTTGTGCTAACATTGGCGCCAACGACGGAACCGGCGATGAGGGCTGCTACGATGATACGAACGATGCTCTTGCGCATTTGAGTAACTCCATTAACTCGTTGGTTGATGGAGCCAGTGTCGTGGGGAGCCGGGGTAAAGCCCGGGGTCAGGAAATTCGTTGGCGCTATAGGCTTATTATTGCCGTGAATAACACAAAAAAAGCGCAAGCCGATAAGACTTGCGCGTTAAACTTGATTTGAGCTACGTTGTAGGTTTGCTAGGCTCCCCACCTGCACACGACCTCTGCGGTCGGGGTTCCTAAATTCGGGCTTGCCACAATTGCCACCCTGCCCGATGCTTGGCGCACTTTCTTACACGCCACTCATCCCCCAAAAGCGCGCATATGGCCAAGTTGCTATCATCGAAATCAATCACCTGGTACATCACACCAGGGCTTATATTTGTCATCATCGTGGGATTTTTGCTGTGGAACTACAGCCAGTTTCAGCCGTTTATATCGCGAGACAATGGCGTCTACCTATACGGTGGGCAGCAGTTGGCGTCCGGCCACCTGCCCTACAACAGCATTCTCGATTACAAGGGGCCGCTGTCGAGCATGGTGATTGGCGGGTTGGTTTTTGTTGGGCGCACGTTCAACACACCAGACTTAGCCGCAGCCCGCATCGGTTTTCTGGTATTAACAGCATTGACGTGCGTCGTTATTTACTACCTAACGACGAGCCTATTCCAGGATACACGGGCCGGGTTTTTGAGCGCGTTTGTGTATATTTCATTTAACGAAATCTTCTTCCAGGCAGTGGGCGGCCCGCGACCCAAAACGTTGATGGTGGCACTTATGGCGGCTGCGCTGCTGCTTGCCGTCCACAGACGTACCTTCTGGGCTTCGCTGTGCGGGACGCTGGGCGCGCTTACGTGGCAGGTCACTGGCATCATTCCGATTTGGTTGGGGGTGCTGGCCCTCGTCAGCACCACAGAGCAGCGGTGGCGCAGCCTCGTCCCCATTGCGCTGGGCGTCATTATTCCACATGCGCTTATTATGCTAATCTACTTATTAGATGGCACGCTGAGTCGCTTTCTTGAGGGCTACCTGCTATTCCTGTTGTACCTCGACCGTGGTGACCAGAGCGCTATTGAAAACTACTTCACCACCCTCAACCGGTATGGCCCGGCCATGCTCACCTACGCCTTTGGATTGCTGACTTACCTTTATGTGTGTGGCCATCAGTTTTGGCAAACGCGCCCCTGGCGCACCATAGCTATGAACCCGCACACGCTCGGCTTCCTAACATTGGTATTCTTCCTTGCATTCTCTGCCGTAGACTTCCAGGGAACGCCGGATCACTTTCCGATGCTACTGTTTGCGTCAATGGGTGCAGGTCACCTCTTGTCAAAGGGTGTGGATGGTTTAGCACCGAGTGCCACGTCCATCAGCAAATCCGTGCTGGTATTCGCGTTTGCTATCATCTTCATGATCTCCGGGACGGGACTGCTGCGAGAGTCAACACCGTTGGATAGGCAGATCAAGGTGATTGAGAGCATTGAGTCGGTCATCGGGGCAGACGCGCCCGTAGCAACCATTGGCTTACCACCGTTCATAGCCCTGTCAAATCGCACGAATCCCAATCGCTATCTGCTCATCTCAGGTGGGGTGGGTGCATACATTCACTCACAACACCCCAACGGCATTGATGGCTTCCTAAACGAGTTAGAGGCTTATGATCCGGCTGTCATTGCTTTTGGAAACACGAACCGTGCATATTCTGATGAGGTCATTGCGTGGTTGGAAGCGAATTACGAGTTTTGCCGCGTTCCCCCTTGGCGCTTTTATATGGACGCCGACACATGCGAAGCAGTGCTGGCCGTACACAATGCAGGCTAGATTGCGCATGCAGCGGGGCGTGCGCGGCCTGGTTTTTGAATCTGCGGGGGAACTTGGTAGGAGCTAACGAATCGTTTTGCGTTGCCGCTCAGCACGGGCCTGTTCATAACGGTGGTCAAACTCCTCAACCAAATCCGCATCCGATACCATATCACCGCCGCGCACCGTCGCGCCAATCACAATGCCTGCCGTCACCAACACCACATTCTTGATGATGTATTGCCCCTCTAGCGTCAGCGCGATGGGGAATACGCGCCAGGTCTGCTCTGGGAACAGGAACAATGGCGTGACCGTGCCCAACATCTGCAAGGCCAGCAACGCCAGCGTGAAGCGCATGTAACGCCCAGTGATTAGGCCCAGGCCAATCGCAACTTCCCACGTTGCCAACACTGGCAGCGACAGGCCCGGCCCCACGATGCCGAACGTCAACAGTCGGATCGTTTCGGCGGCGAGGTCTTCAGCAGGACTAAGTGCCGGGAAGAACTTCAACACCCCAAACCAGAAGAACACCACACCCAGGCTTACACGCAGCAAGATCACGCCATGACGGGCCATCCACCCGGTAATGAGTCTGTCAACCTCGTTGAATCTTGTTTGTAGGTTATCCATAGGGAATACCTTTCATTGTCACTTATATTTAATGCCACTCTGTACTTGTAAGGGCGACTCATGAGTCGCCCCATTGCTGTCAACTTGAGAAGATGTCCGTTTGTCTTTTGGGGCGTTGCCTTTAACTTGACAGGCATGGGGTTTGGCGTGCCAAACCCTCTTCAACCGCACGCTACTCCAAAAGGCGACCTTCCACCTCGAATTCTTCTTCGTTGAGGTAGGCGCGCAACTCTGCTGGGATAGGCGGCACATCATGGACGCTGGTTACCTGTTCACCCGTGTCGTCCAACCGGATGACAAAGTTCACGGTCAGGTTCGGGTCAATTTCCGGGTAGTCGCTGCGCTGATGCGCACCACGGCTTTCACGCCGTTCGATAGCACCACGCACCGTCGCCTCCGCCGACATCAAAGACGCCCGCAGGTCAAGCGCATAGGCCAGGTCATAATACCCCTCCGAGGACACACGCACATCCACGTCCTGAGCGACCGCCCGCAGTTCAGTCAGCCGATCCAGTGCCGTCATCAGCTTGTCGCCACTACGCACGACGCCACAGTATTCCCACATGATGTCACGCACGGCGCGTTGCAGCGGGCGGGCCATCTCATCACCCTTGCGGATGAGCGAGTACAGGTCATCATGTGCCTGCTGAATAACATCATTAGCGCGTACTTGCGCGCTCAAATTGCGAGAGAATGCCGATGCCGCTTCACCAGCACGCCGCCCAAACACAACCGTTTCTGCCAGTGAGTTACCCCCTAAGCGATTCGCACCATGCAGCCCACTTGTGACCTCACCCGCTGCATACAGCCCCACGACAGATGTTGCGTGGCTGTCCGGTTCGACAACGACGCCGCCCATCGTGTAATGTGCGGTGGGTGCCACTTCCATCGGTTCCTTGCTGATGTCGAGCATCTGCGTTTCTAGGAACTGACGATACATGCGGGGCAACTTCTCCAGGATATACTCCTTGCTGCGGTGGCTGATGTCCAGGAAGACGCCACCGTTGGGGCCGCCGCGCCCTCCTGCGATTTCCGTGTAGTTGGCCAGTGCCACCCGGTCACGCGTGGAAAGCTCCATGCGTTCGGGGTCGTAACGCTCCATGTAGCGTTCGCCGTTGGCGTTCAACAGGTGACCGCCCTCACCGCGCACAGCCTCCGTTACAAGTGTCCCGGCGATGTCCTCCGGTGCAACCATGCCCGTGGGGTGGAACTGCACCAACTCCATGTCTGAGATCTCAACACCTGCCGCCAGCGCGAGGTACATGCCGTCGCCCGTGTTCTCGTCACGGCGTGAGGAACTACGACGCCACAAGCGCGTGTGTCCGCCAGCAGCCAGCACAACCGCATCTGCCAGGTATACCGTGCGCTCACCCGTTGCCAGGTCAAAGCTCATCGCACCAAAGCAGATGCCATCCTTAACCAGCAGCCGCGACACGTATTGGTGTTCGTGGATGGGAATTTGCAACGCTTCCGCGCGGTCTGCCAGGCCGTAGAGTACAGCGCGGCCCGTCGAGTCACCCACGTAAGCCGTCCGGCGGTATTTGTGAGCGCCGAAGTAACGCTGGTCAATCTCACCACGCGGCGTGCGTGCAAAATCCACACCATATGCGACCAACTCCTCAATAGCAGTCGGAGCCTCCCGCGCCATCAGTTCGACCGTGCGCGGGTCACTCAGGTGATAGCCTTCTTTGAGTGTATCTGCAAAGTGCTGCTGCCAGCTATCTTCCGGGTCAACGGTACCTAGCGCCGCATTGATGCCGCCCGCCGCCAACACAGTATGCGCGTCACGGCGTGTGCGCTTGCCAACGATGACCACATCCTGACCGAGTTCATGTGCAGCAATCGCCGCCCGCAGACCCGCAGCACCGCTGCCAATCACCAAAATATTTGATACGTGCGTCCTGTGTTCGTAGTTCATATTGGGGGTTACCATCTCTCTACTCATATTTAGTTTGTGTTGATTAACGGGGCATGTGGGTTCGCGGGGTTGCGACCGCTGTGTTGCTACAATCTACCGTTAAAACATGCCCCAATTATTGCCTTGTGAGCGATGCTGCAATCAGCGCCATTGCAACTGCTCTTACGCCTCAAATGATATGACAAATGTCAGTTTGTGGTTCGTGTCAGTTTACGCCAACAGGTTATAAGCTCAGCCGATAACGGAGTCCACAGGTGCTTTCCCTGCAAAAACTCAAGATATTTGTGGCCGTCGTCCAACGGGGCAGCTTTAACCGCGCCGCCCGTGACCTGCTCATGAGCCAGTCTGCCGTTAGCCAGCACATGCAAGACTTAGAAGCCAGCCTGGGGGCCGATTTGTTCATCCGCAGCCCCAAGGGGGTGCAGCCCACTGATGCCGGTAACATTTTGTTCGGTTATGCCCAGCGGATTTTGCGGTTGATTACCGAAGTCGAAGGGGAAATTATGCAGGTGGGGCAAGTGCGCAACCGCCAGCTTACCATTGGCACCACCCCGGGCGTCAGCGTGTACATCCTGCCGCAGTGGTTGCGTCAATTCCAAAACAGCTACGCCAACATCAGTGTATCCCTCAACGCCGTCCTCACTGCGCAGGTGGTTGAGGGGACGCTTCAGCATCAATATAACCTGGGGTTCTTAGAGGGGGCGCTAGACGAACTCGACCGGGCAGACCTGGGCCACATCGACCTGTGGGACATTGAGTATAAGGTAATGGTGGGGGCCAATCACCCCTGG
>CAWUJQ010000192.1:0-8393 GCA_963922445.1 uncultured bacterium | reverse complement strand
ATTCCGCCCACCCCAACGCCGATCCCAGCAGAAGAGGAAGAAGGCGAAGATGGTGAGCCGCCGCCGCCCACGCCCATCCCTGCGCGACCAAACATCCTGACACTTGGTGTAACGCCCCAGGAAGCGGTACTCATGACATGGGCCATTGAAGCCCGCTTGCCACTTACGCTGGCCCTGCGCTCTGCCACAGACACGAGCCGTGTGCCGACCGATCCGGTTACGCTGGACTACTTCATGTCACAGTATCGAATTACCGTGCCCGCAAAGCGCGACTACACCATCGAGCCAGCCATCCGCAGCATTCGTGAGTTGGACATTGAAAGCCGTCGCATTACTTTCGCCCAGGGTGATAGCCAAGCGGGTACAACCGCTGGCGGCAGTTAACCCATCACATCTACTCGACACGTCTTATAACTAAAGCAGCGCACCCTTGATGGGCTGCGCTGCTAGCGGCAACTGCTGTTGGCCTGTAGCAAGACGAATCTAAATATTTCGGAGTTGTATAGATCATGGCAAACCCAATTTCCATATTACTGGTCGACGACATTGCCGAAGTGCGCGAGAACGTCAAAAAGTTATTGGCGTTCGAACAAGATTTTGAGGTCGTTGGGTCGTCCGGCAACGGACGCGAAGGCATCAAAATGGCAAGAGACCTGCGACCGGACATCATCATCATGGACATCAACATGCCCGATGTTGACGGCATTACCGCCACGCAAGAGGTGAAGAAGTTTGTGCCCACCACGGGCGTCATCATGATGTCTGTAAATAGCGACCGCGATTACCTGCGCCGCGCCATGGCCGCCGGGGCCAGTGACTTCCTCACCAAACCGGCCAATATGGACGACCTGTACATGACCATTCGCAACGTGTACAAAAACATGAAGCCCATCCGCGACCAGTATGAGCGAATGGCCGACGCCAGCAACTTCATTGTGCAGGAAGAAAAAGAAGCGGGTGACGGCGAGCGCGCTGGCCACATCATCACCTGTTACAGCCCCAAGGGCGGCGTGGGCACGACGACCGTTGCCATTAGCATCGCCTCTGCGCTGCTCAGCCAAGAAACCAAAGTCCTGCTGATTGACGCAGACGTGCAGTTCGGTGACATCGGTGTCGCGCTCAACCTGCAAGCCCAGTCCACCCTGGCAGACATCATCGAAAACGCCAACGACCTAGACGTGGACTACTTTGAGAACATCCTGGTCACCCACCCAAGCGGTATCAAAGTTTTGCTGGGGTCAGCTCGGCCTGAATTCGCCGAGACCGTCTATGCCAACCCCACAGCGGTAACCGACATCATCACACAAATTCGCTACCACTACGACTTCATCATCGTAGACACATCTAGCCGCCTGGATGACCTGACGGTCAGCCTGTGTGAACTTTCTACCACTGTGCTGATGCTCACCACACCCACGTTGCCCTCCGTGCGCAACGCACGCTTTGTGCTAGACCTGTTCGATCAGTTTTTCGAGGGCAACGCGCAAAAGGTCAAAATCGTACTCACCCAGGTTCACGAAGAACGACGCGGCCAACAGCGCATCACCATCTCAAAAGAAAAAATCGCCAACTTCCTTAAGCGTGAAGTCTATGCGCTCATCCCAAGCGATGAAAAAGCCATTCTACAGGCCATCATCAAGGGCATTCCCGTTGTCGCGGCAGATCGCAACACCGATCGCTCCCCTGTGCGGGAACTCAACGATGTTGCCAAGAAACTGCGCGGTGAACTCCTCGGCGAAACCGTTGATGTCGCTACCGAGCCAGAAGACGACGGAGGCCGTGGCGGGGCATTTAGCGGGCTGTTTGGCAGCAGCAATCGCTAACGAACCAGCAAAACGAGCTATATTCGGGAGTTGTTCATGTCCTTACTCAAAAAACAATGTGGCTCAAGCCCCAACCGCATGGTTGTTGGCTCTGACTTATACAACCAACTCATCCGCCTCATTCAGGCCAGCCTGCAACAACATCCCGGCGGCGATGCCCTGTCATGCGATGATGTAGCAGACCGCATGAACCAAGTGCTGGCCGAGGAAACCGTGGTGCTATCTCGCAGTGAGCGCCGTCAACGCCTTGATGCCGTTCTCGCTACAACCCATCCCGCATCACAACAGGGCTTGCAGCCTCACAACGGCGGCAGCCCAACAAACCAGCACAACCCATCCAGTCAATAAGTTTAGTTACGGAAGACGAACATCATGTCATCATTACTCAGAAGAATCGAACAAAGTGGCAGCGGCGGCAACGGCGGCAATGGGGGCGAATCGCCCCAGCGTCGTCCTTCCAGCAGTTCTGGCGGGGCAGAGCGCCCGCAACGCGCTCGTCCGGTGAAGAGTGGCAACAAGAGCGACAGCTACGCCGACTTGAAAGGTCGCATCCAGGGGCGGTTGCTCTCCGAGTTGAACACGCTTGACCTGGGTGAACGCGATCAGGTTCGCCATCACATTGAGGAACTGTTCAATACCATTCTTGCCGAAGAGAGTATGGTGCTGTCACGTACCGAACGCCAGCGCCTGTTTGAAGCCATCGTTGCCGAAATCCTCGGCTTTGGCCCCATCGAAATTCTGCTGTCCGACGAATCCATCAGTGAGGTGATGGTCAACGGCCCTAAGGACATCTTCGTAGAGCGCAAAGGCAACCTTGTGCGCGCTAACGTCGTCTTTGAAAGCAACGACCACGTCATGCGCATCATTGACCGCATCGTGGCACCGCTAGGCCGCCGTGTAGACGAAAGCTCCCCATTGGTAGACGCCCGCCTACCCGATGGTTCGCGTGTGAACGTCGTCATCCCGCCCATTGCGCTCAATGGGCCAACAGTTACCATCCGTAAGTTCTCCAAGAAACCGCTCACCATCGAAGACCTCATCCGCTTCGGCTCCATGACGCCAGAAATTGCCGAACTGCTGCGTGGCTGTGTGTTCGGGCGCTTGAACATGGTTGTTTCTGGCGGTACAGGCTCGGGTAAAACCACCCTGCTCAACGTGCTGTCCAACTTTATTCCAGACGACGAGCGCATCATCACGGTAGAAAACGCGGCTGAGTTGCAGCTTCAGCAGGATCATGTGGTGACGCTGGAAAGCCGCCCGCCCAACATTGAAGGCCGAGGTGAGATTACCATTCGTGACCTGGTTATCAACTGCTTGCGTATGCGCCCAGAGCGCATTGTGGTGGGTGAGTGTCGCGGCGGCGAAGCGCTGGACATGCTCCAGGCCATGAACACCGGTCACGACGGCTCGCTGACGACCCTTCACGCCAACAACCCGCGTGACTCGCTGTCACGTCTTGAGGTGATGTGCCTGATGGCCGGTATGGAACTGCCTGTGCGCGCTATTCGTGAGCAGGTGGCCAGCGCCCTAGACGTTATTTGCCAGCAGTCCCGCTTGCGCGACGGTTCCCGCAAGATCATGCAAATCACCGAAGTGCAGGGCATGGAAGGTGAAATGATTACGATGTCGGACATTTTCGAGTTCGAGCAAACGGGCCTGGAAGGTGGCAAGATCATCGGGCGCATCAAGCCTACCGGCATTCGCCCCAAGTTCAACCAGCGCATTGAAGACTCGGGCATCCACATTCCGTCGTCGGTATATGGCCTGGGCAAGCGCCGCTAGTAAATTCTAACCATTTTGTGTGTCATAAAGGGCCGTCAAGCTTGACGGCCCTTCTTGCAAAAGCATACAATTAACACATTGGCGGCATATTGATTGACTTGAAAGGAGCGGGCGTCTCAGTTGGGCGTCCAAAAACCTTATGATTATTGCTGCGGGCATTGCGGGCGCAGTGGCGCTAGTTGTTATCATCGCAGGCATTTTCAGCGTCCGCTCAGAGCGAGACCTACTCGAAGAGCGGCTCATGGCCGAACGTCAGGCTGACGACGGCACATTCGGCTACGACATTGAAGGCTATCAGGAAGAAGCGGAGGAAGCCGTTTCGCTGCGCGAGCGCGCTATGGGTTCGCTAGACACTGCCTTGAATGAACGTGACTGGGGTAGGCGGGTTCGCACCCAACTGGCCCGTGCCGACCTTAAGCTAACGGTGGCCGAGTACGCCCTGCTCCATCCGATTTCGATGGCGGCCCTGTTCATTCTGTCTTTCTTTGCCATATTCCGTGGCAACCTTATTTTGGGCGTGCTGGCGACATTCGTTGGCTTTTTCGTGCCACGCATCTACGTTGCGCGGCAGGCGTCGCAGCGGCTTAATAAGTTCGAGGCCCAACTGCCAGATACACTCGGTTTGTGGGTGAATGCGCTGCGCTCCGGCTATGGTGTGCTTCAGGCTATGGACGCCATCTCTCGTGATGCGCCGGAGCCAACCGCCACGGAGTTTATGCGTGTGGTGCGCGAGGTATCGCTGGGTATTGACGTAGACGACGCTCTTGAGCACATGCTAGAGCGCGTAGACAGCGAAGACCTTGACCTGGTGATTACTGCCGTCAACATTCAGCGTGAAGTGGGTGGTAACCTGGCCGAAATTCTGGAAGTGATTGCCCACACCATCCGTGAGCGCATCAAGCTTAAGGGTGAAATTCGTGTACTCACCACACAGGGCCGCATCACCGGCTACCTGATTAGTGGCCTGCCGATTATTTTGGCCTTATTCCTGAATGTCGTCTCCAATGGCTTTATTTCGCCGTTGTTTGAAAACCGTGGCTGTGGCTGGCCCATGATTGGCGTGGGGTTCGCCCTCATCGGCATTGGTACAGCCGTGATTCAGAAGATCGTTGACATTGAAATTTAGAGGCGTAAAACATGCTTGGTATTGACCCGCAACTTATGGTAATTGGCGGCGGCATCCTCGGCATCATTATCCTCGTCGGCATTATGGTCTACATCGGCCTGCGCGAGGATGACGACCGTGACCCGCTCCTTGACCGTTTGGCTGAGTTTGGCGACACGGAAGCCCCCCAGTCACTCGAAGAAATCGAGATGTCCATGTCCGTCACAGATCGTATCATCATGCCTGCCATGAAGACGGTGGCAGGCCTTGTGGTGCGCTTAACGCCAGAAAAGCAAATCGAAGAAGCCCGCCGCAAAATCGAAACGGCGGGCCTCACCATGGAGCCATCCGTCTTCTTTGCATTCCGCGTGATAGCGGCCATCATGCTGCCGTTTGTGGCCTTCCTGCTGTTTTTCGTGATGACCGACACCTTTAGCAACGTGCTTGCCGCCGGGTTCGTGATTGGTAGCGCAGCCCTGGGTTACTTTTTGCCCGCGTTGTGGCTTGGCAGCAAGATCAGCAAGCGCCAACAAGAAATTGTACGCGCCCTGCCAGACGCGCTTGACCTGCTGACCATCTGCGTGGAAGCGGGCCTCGGTTTCGACTCCGCTATGGGTAAGGTCTACGAAAAGTGGGACAACGACCTGGCCCTGGCGTTTGGCCGCGTACTGCGTGAAATTCAGCTTGGCAAAGGCCGTCGTGAATCGCTTAAAGACATGGCCCGCCGCCTGGACGTGCCGGACGTAACCACGTTTATTGCTGCGGTAACGCAGGCAGACTCACTCGGTGTGAGCATGTCGCAAATCCTGCGTGTTCAGTCCGACCAGATGCGTGTTAAGCGCCGCCAGCGTGCCCAGGAAAAAGCCCAGGCTGCGCCCATCAAGATGATGATCCCACTTACGTTCCTCATCTTCCCGTCCATCTGGATTGTGCTGCTGGGGCCGGCTGCCATCAAGCTGCTGGAATCGGGCGCACTAGCCGTGTTCTAAACCGGCATGAGCCGTCCGCAATTTAACAATATTCAACGAGTCGTGGCCCGCCCACGGCTCGTTTTGTTTGTACGCGATACGCTCCTCGACCTCGTCTTCCCGCCAACCTGCTCCAGTTGTGGCCGTGTCGATACCCGCTGGTGCGACCGCTGCCAGCGCCGCCTGGATGATGTACCCTTCCCTCGGCCAGCAAAGCGCCCCCCGTCCCCGCTCCACGGGCTGGCCACAACAGGCATTCACACGGGGCAACTCCAACACCTCGTCCAGGAGTTGAAGTACGAAGGGGCGCGCCACCTGGCCTACCCCCTGGCAGAACGGCTGGCCTATCAGGTTCATCAGCAGGGCTGGCCCGTCGATTGTGTTGTTGCGATCCCGTTACATATTAAACGTTTACGAAAAAGAGGTTATAATCAAGCTAAGGAACTATCAAATTTGGTCGCAACGTTCCTGGATGTGCCCGACTATTCGGACGCCGTCCACCGCGACCAAGACACCCGCTCACAGGTGGGCCTTAGCCGCCAGGAGCGCCGCCAGAATGTGGCGGGGGCGTTCCGGGCAGACCCGGTCATCGCCGGGCAGCGTGTTTTGCTGGTTGACGATGTGTACACAACCGGGGCCACCCTGGGAGCGTGTGCCAACGCTGTGATGGCAAGCGGTGCCAGCGCCGTTTATGGCCTCACCGTGAGCGCCGCCGCGTTGACATCTCAACGGTAAGCAACGCACGAAAGGTGTGTATCATGGTTGACATTCAAGTCACCGGACGCAATGTAAAAATCACCCCCAAGCTTGACGACTACGCCCGCCGCAAGCTCGACCGCCTCGACCGCTACCTCCCCAACATCCGCGATATTCATATCGACCTCGCCCACCAGCACAACAGCCGGGGGGACGACACCAACATCGCCCAAATCACGGTCAAGCACGAGCGCGGAGCCATTTTGCGAGCGGAGGAAAAAACCACAGGCGACATGCAGCAGGCCATAGACGTGTCCGTCGATAAGATGTACCGTCAAATCATGCGCTTCAAGGGCAAGCGCCGCGACAAGCGCCGCCGCGAACGCTACGCCCCCACCGTGGAGGAAATCGAGATGGCGCTGCCGCTGCCCATCGAAGAGACTAACGGTGTGGGTGTGCTGGAAGAAGACGCCGAAAACGAAGTCGTGCGGCGCAAGCAGTTGCCGCTCATCCCTATGGACGAACAAGAGGCCATTGAGCAAATGGAACTGCTCGGTCACACCTTTTTTATGTTCCACAATGCAGAGTCCGGCGCAATCAATGTGGTCTATCGCCGCAACGATGGTGGTTACGGCCTGTTAGAGCCGATGCCGGAGTAGTCTTTGATATGGGGAACTTCTAGCAATCCCCGCCAATGCCAGGGCGTGCCCGCGTAATGGGCACGCACCCGGTTTTCTACCTGATAGTTGTCCCACATGACCGCAGGTTCTAGCCTTTCAACCTCTTCTAGTGTGGCAGAACGCGGCACAAAGCCATCAGCGAGAAAGTCATCATCAGGTAAGAAGATTTTCAGATCACGCAGCGTCCAGCCATAAATAGCATAACGGTTGGGTAGCGGATGCTCATCAGGCCCAAGCGGCACAAACCCCACCTTTGGCCAGCCCAAGCGCGCCGAAAGCGACACCGATACAACAAACAACACATGGTGTTCCGTTAGCGTAGGCGGTGGCACAGCTTCTGTAGTCCTTAAGTCGTACACCGCAAAAAACGTGTTCGTCAGTTCCCGCGCATACACAAACGTACCGTCGCGCAGATCAATTCGCTTGATGGCACCGGGTTGTGGAATATATGGTGCAGCCGGACTATAGTGAGGTGCGTCAGGGGGCTTTGGCCGATGAGTTTCAACGAGCCAGTTGGTCGTCTCAGCAAAATGGTCGAGAATACGGTTTTCTACATGATCGTAGTCCCAGGCTGCGGCCCGCTCCAAGTCCTGAATTTCATCAAATGTCGCTGGCCGTTCATAGAATTCGCCATCTCGCTCGTTGAGAATTCTGATGTTGCGAGGATCAAGAATATCCTGGACGAATGTCTCTGGTCGGTGCAATTGATCTGCCCTCAACCGAGCCGAGCCAATATCCACCCAGCGCCGAAATGCTTTCTCAAACACTCCTGGAATGACGAAAATAACTGGGCGGCGGATAATTTCATCTATAACGATCGCGTCTTGCGTCAGCACATCATAAACGGCCAATCCATTGTCTTGCAGCTTCAAACCATACGCCGAATAACCATGCGAGAAGTCAATTTTGAACACATGCCCCGGCGGCGCAGGTTTATGCAAAAAATCCATCAATTGCGTGGCAACATCGTAGCGCAAGCGCAAAAGTAACACCCTTAGCCAATTTGCTTTAGCCACTTGGCACCACTGCCCCCCGCCACATCCCCCACAGCAGCCGATACTTGTAGAACTCATAGCGCGCCATCAGCAAACTCAGGTGCAAGCCGTGCAGCCCGTCCCGGTAGCCGCTCAACGTGACAAAGCGCCACCAGAACTGTCGCAGCGGCATCGACAGCAGCGAGTACGGCTTGGGCTTTACGCCCTGCTGGTAGAGGATTGACGCATCGTAGCGGCTGTAACGGCGCTGCTTGACCCCGAAGTGCGTCACGTCGCGGTAGTTGTAATGCACCAGCGGATGCGTGAGCGTGCCGAGGTCGCCATCTAATATCACGACCTCATGC
>CAWUJQ010000191.1:0-8425 GCA_963922445.1 uncultured bacterium | reverse complement strand
ATGGGCGGTGAAATGCTGCTGGTTGCCCTGGGCGGCTGCTTTATGAGCAACTTGCTGGAAGTCGTCCGCACCCGTGAAGCCAATATCAGTGACATTGCTATAGATGTGGTTGGTGACCTTGAAGGCACCCCCCCACGCTTTACCGCCATTGAGATGCGCATTAGCGCGACCCACGACGACCGCGATCAACTGGAAAAGTTCATCACCATGGCTGAACGCGGCTGCATTGTGGCCAACAGCATCGGCCCGGCCATCAACCTGACCTTTACCATCGTAGAATCGGACGCCGTCGGCCAATAAGGTAAAGAAAAGGTAAACTCTTAAACTGCCACTTGTGAAGATTGTAAAGTGTGTTATTCTATAGATGCACACCAAGCGGTTCGGGGTGGCTGGAATATGATGACCTACAGCTCCCGTAGACATGAACTCAATGACCTGACCCGCGCCCCCCAGGCGCACCCGAGTTCCCGTCACCCCGACCTCTCTTCTCAGAAACTTCCAACCCACTCATAATGAGCGGGTTTTTTGTTTGCATTCGCCTATTCCAGTGGAATGACCAACAGGTTGTCAGTCGCACTATCCGCCGGGGCAACAGCCAAGCGTGTGAGGGTAGCGGGGTCGTACCAGCCCACACGCAAGCTCAAATCATCCGCGCCAGCGGGTACATCAAGCTGGTGGGTGGTCGTAAAGGGTTCATCCGCCAACCAAACAGACGTCGGATAACCCGGCGGTGGGCTGTCTTGCTGAGCAATCACGTCTCCATCCGCATTGACGATGACAACGGTCATGGTGTAGTTGGTGGTCATCGGCGCAGCGCGTTCCCACAGTGAATCGAGAGTGAGGGTGCCGTTGTCCCGCTGGATGGTGTACCCGCTCAAACGGATTTGCTCACCGAAGCGTACATCGGCTGCGGTTTCAGGTGCCTGCGGTGCATAGGCAGTGGGTTGCAGCACTGGCCCCGCGAAAAACACCCCGCCAATTTGTTCTTCTGCCTGGTTGAACCAGTCCAGGTAGCGCCCCTGACCGGGGTCGTCTTCATCGGGGATGCGCCAGCCAAGTGCCAATTCAATCTGAAACGGGGCCATGTCGGTAGGCGCGTCAGTCAAGAGGAAGCGCACCCGTGCGCGGTAGGTTTGTTCGGCGCTGAGGCTGTGTGTGGGGGCCATACCGGGGTAGGTATTCACGCTGCCCAGCTTCTCTTTTGTGACCGGGTGTTGGGCGGTGATAAACATAGCGGGGTTTTCCGAATGACTGCCTGTGAAGTAGATATCCAAGGCAACTTCACCATTGGGTTGTGCGGTATTTGTTAGCAGGCGATAGCCGTACACTGTGATTGTTTCAGCACGGGCGTCAATGCGGCTGACAGGAATAGGCGACCCCAAAGGCACATCAATGGCCGCAGTGGGGACGCGCTCCAGCCGGTCGAACGTGTCTGCCAATGCCGTGAACGGCGCGGCTAACGTCAGCACAATCAGCGGCAGCACGGGCAGCACAAACCAGCGTTTACCAAGCACCTGCCGCCAGCCCAGCGCCATCAACGGGGAAAACGCCGCCAACGTCATGAACAGCGCCCGCCCCTGCGATACATTCACCTGCCGCGTGATATAAACAATCACCCCCCAGGCCATACCAATCACAACCAGCATAAACAGCGCGTACCAGCGCGTTTCCACGTCCTGGTAGCTGCGAATAGCCACACCAGCGAGTGCCAGCGCCGTGATTGCGGTTACGTAGGGAGCAAGCCACGCCGGGCCGGGGATGTTCAGGTGGCCGAGTACCATCCAGAAAGACTGCCACACGCCCCATAACTCGTGATCGGTGGGCAGTTTGGGTGCCCCGCGTGACCATAAGTCGAGCGTTGGATTCAAGCCGAGGGGATCGTTATAGAGCATTTGGTTGCGGATGAACCACCACAAAACGAACACCGTAAACGTCATACCAATCGCTGCAAGTGCAAACCCAACCTGACGCCACTTAAAGCGGCCAATCAGCCCGCCAAGCAGCAGCGCTCCAACGGCATAGCCGTAGGCGGTGATGCCCGTCAGTTTAGCCAACACAATGCCCGCCAGCGTCATGCCCAGCGCAACAGCCTGAAACGGCGTGATATTGCGGTCTTGCCACATCTTTATCAGGATGGCGACGGCCAATGCACTCAGGGTGATGTTGAGGTTGTCGTTGTTGATGCTGGCGCTAATGTGCACAAACATTGGAATGGACGCCGTCAACAGCATCGCCACCAACCCCACGCGCGCGTCCCAAACCAGCCGTCCCACGTAGTACACACACCACAGCGTGACCACACCCATCAGCAGGTTGAGTAGGCGCACCGTCCACACGGCGTAAACCGTATCGCCTTCGTGTGTGAGCGGGTGAAGCTGCACATTTTCGTTGTTACCCGTGATGAAGCCAATCGACGCGAACGGGTTCAGTTCAACATAGTTTTCAAAGTCGTCACGGTCGAACAAGCCCACGACAGGGGCCAGCACCAGGTAATACAGTGGATGCTGATGAGACTCGAAGTTGCGCTGCGCCATCATCTCCTGCCGGTTCGGAATGACGTTAAGTTCGCGCAGGTCGGCAATGCGGCTCATGTACACAAAGTGCGCCAGTTCGTCTGGCCCCTCGAAAAGAGGTGTATTAGCACTGTAAACCAAGCCGACGGCAACAAAGTAGACGCAAATCAGCGCAGCGAGTCGGTTAGGGGTAAGTTTAGGCATAATCGTTTGGGTTCCGCCGTTGCTATGGATGAGGGCCGGGGGAATAGCTCCGGCTGTATTCACTCAGTTTGAGCGGCGGTGGATTATGCCTGGGATGACGTGGCTAGGCCAGCGTATATTCGCCGCCGGGATCAACTACAATCGGTGTGGCGTCCGTGTTGGCGTTGACCTGCTCGGCCCACTCACTGGCGTTTTGCACAATTGGCGGGAAGGTGTTGTAGTGCATGGGCATCACGATTTGCGGGCGCAGCCACTGAATGGCCCGGATGGAGTCGGCAGGCCCCATCGTGAAAAAGTCGCCAATCGGCAAAATGGCCATGTCAATGCCGTAGTCTCCGATGATTTGCATATCGGAAAACAGGTCGGTATCGCCTGCAAAATAAACCGTCTTGCCGCTTTCCTTGTCTAAAATAATGAAGCCGAGCGGCACGCCGCCATAGCTGCCATCAATGCTATCAAAAGATGAACTATGGTAGGCACGGGTGGCCTTAACTGTCATAAAATCGAAGTCGCCCGTGCCGCCGGGGTTAAGCCCCGCCACGTCTTGCACGCCTTGCGCGCTCATGTAATTGCTAATCTCGAAGTTGGTGATAACGAGCGAGTTGTTGGCTTTGGCAATGTCTACGGTGTCGCCAAGGTGATCACCGTGGGCATGCGAAAGCAAGATCGCTTCTGGCGAGAGGTCACCGGGTTGGGCAGTCGCCAGTGGGTTGCCATTGAGGAAGGGGTCAATGAGGACGCTGTGACCCGCGACATCAAGTAAAAATGCGGAGTGTCCGAGCCACTGTACTTTGATGGGCATGTTGTCCGTCTCCTTAATAGGTTGTGCTGAGAGAAGTAAGGGCAATGTGCTTCACGTTGAAGTATAGCAGGGGTGTTTAGGCTAACCCAACTGATTATAGTCATCGCTTTTGCGCCTTAATGGCGACCGTACCATTTGCAGTAAACCGCCACCTGCCCGCACCACCTGACCGCTATACACGCTTGCTGCCGTTCGCCCAGTCGCCTGGGTCGTGATGTAATTTACGCCAAAGCCGATAATCGCCCCGATGAACGGGATGATTTTTGCCAGCACTTTGCTGCCCACCTCGCCAATGACGTTGGTCAGGGCGCGGGTGGCCACCCGCGTGCTGGATTCCGTCACGCGGCTGCTGCCAAAAACAACCAGCGACGTCATAAGCTCCTCTTCTTTTGGAACCATCGTATCGTGATCGTAAGCGCGGGCGATAAAGTTGACCATCGCCCCCTGAATGCGATAGGAGAGCAGCAGGTCAATGGTGATGGTGACGGGCAAAAAGGGCAGTCCACCTAAGCCGGTTATCGCGCCAATGGCACCACACCGTAAAGACTGCCGCTGAATGATCCGGCGGACTAGCTCATCTGTGGTTTTATCGGGATATTGGTTCCGTAATGCGTCGTAGGCAGCGTGCATTTTGTCAATGTCTGGCGTGATAAAGTTGTTGATAAAGCTGCTGCCGTTGCGGTACACCAAAAAAATACCGACAAACAGGCCAATCATGGGCACCACACAGCAAAACACCGTGTAAAACACAATGAAATACTGCGTAAAGTTCGCATTGAGGTTTTCCGGCATAGCACTGCTCCCTGTCCGTTTGGTTTAATCGTTACTCAAATAAATGTCCAACAGTGCGACATCCCCTGGCATAATGCCGCGCTGCATAAAATGATGTGGCCCGACGTCTGGCACAACATACACGTCACCGATAATCATAAAATCGTGTTTTTCGTAGAACGCCACCGCATGAACGCGTGCGTCACACCACAAAAACACGCCGCCCTGGTCAGCCACATGGCCAATGCACGCTTTGAGGATCGCCGCCCCTATCCCGTGCCCCTGCGCCGCCTCTGTGACGGCCATACCCCGCAGCCGCCACGCGTTCATATTATCAGGGTCTGGGTGAACAGCCGGTACCCCGACGCCTACATTGGGCGGCTGGCACATCACTGTCGCAATGCCAATATGGACGCCCTCGGCAAAAGCCCCCACATGCAGGGTGTCAAACTCGCTGTCGCCCATGTAGGCGAGTTGTTCCAGGGTCGCGTTTTGACGGAGCAACTGTTGGCGGAGGGGGCGGGTTTGTTCGGCAGTAATGGCGCGTATGACATAGTCCATAGTATTTTCTCGATGAGGTTGGCTGTGCTTGACTTTGATTCTACTACTTTTCGGGCTAAGGCTGCCATGACTGACCGAAGGGCGCGTCTGGCAGCGGGATGCAGCCCTGGCGGGTGTTGTGCAAGGTCATGTGGCATAGGTGCCACCCGTCCGAGTTGGACATGAAGAAGCTCAACCGCTGCCCATCATGCGACCACTGCAAGCGATTGACCGTCACGCGGTTGCTTGTGTTATCAAAGGTAGCCAGATGGCGTGTAGCGCCCGTCTCTGAGTGAATGAGGGAAATGCTCACCAGATCAATCCCGTTGAAGGTGCCCTGACTGCCAATGAACGCAATCTGGTTGCGGTCTGGCGACCACGCCAACGACTGCAAGAACTCGAAGTTCGTCTCAATTCGGTTGAGCAAGTCACCGCTGGCCACATCCTGCACATAGATGGTATTCAGCAGCAGCCGATTAAACGGGTCGAACGAATCGACATAGGCAATTCGGTCACCACCGGGTGAAAACGTGGGCACACTGGGGATATTTGCCCTGAGGATGTCACCAAAGGGCAGCTTAGCAACGAGCCACTCCTGGCGCATTTCATTTTTGTAAGCCAGGGTTTCGCTGTCAGGTGCCCAGTGGGGTGCCCGCCCAAACGAAACGGCTGGGGGTGGGTTCTCGGTCAGATTGCGCACGTCACCCGTTGCTAACTCAAGCACAAACACTTCTGGCTGATTGGGGGATTCACGAGAGGCGATGGCAAATGTCAGGTGGCGGCCATCGGGCGACCAATCCAGTGACTCGTGTTCGGCATTCGTGAAGGTGATGCGCTTCACGTTGGCCCCAAACCGATTCATGACGTATATCTCGCGGTTGCCTGCCTGATTGGACACAAATGCAATGTGTTCCCCATCGGGCGACCAAACCGGTACGCTTTCGTAGTGAGGGGAACGTGTGAGATTCACGGTGCGTCCGGCGGTATCTGCCAGGAAGATGTCTGCCGGGCCGTCATTTGCCATTGCAAACAGCAGCGTATCCCAAGGTTGCCACCAGTGGCTGCCCCCAACCGCAATCAGGCTCAGCCCGGTGATGCTGGCTACCACCAACACCCCTGACCGTATGACGGCTCCCAGTGCCATTAGGACGCTGGTCGCCATGTGGGTGCCCAGTCTAATTGTTCGCTGCTGGTCATGCGGCGCAGGCCGCCTGTGGCCACATCATACAGCATGATTTCCTGTGGCATGGTGCGGGAACTCATTACCAGAGCGATTTGCCCGCCATCGGCTGACCAGTCCATTTCACCGATGAAGCCGCCCAAACGCGTTGTTTCAAGAACAGATGGTAGAGGCCGTTCAATGTCACCCTGCGATGGGATGATGTGCATTTCGTCTTCCGTGGAGATCACCAGGGACACCCCATCTGGTGACCACGCGACATCGCTGATGAGGGGTACGCCCTCTACTAACCCGCGATTCTCTCCCGTTGCCATGTCCACAACATAGAGGACGCGCTTATGTTCAAACGGGTTGTAAACGTAGGCAAGGCGGCTGCCATCTGGTGACCAACTCAGTACGCCAATCTGCCGGATAGGGTCGCTGCAATGAGCAGCACAACGACTCGATTGGTCAGTACGGTTGTAACGGATAAGCTTAGGCGAACGAACGTCGTAGCGAACGTAAACAATATTGCTCCCGGTCGGGTCAATGAGGGCGTGGGTGTCGGGTTCAGCGGCGTCTGTCAGATGCGTGACCCGTCCCGTGGCCACGTCGATTTCGCTAACGCCAATGGGTGTCGATAGGGTCGCGCTGACAACAAGACGGTCACCATCAGGCGTCCAGGATAGGCTGCTGTACACATTGTCCGTTTGTGTTAACTGGCGGAAGGTGCGCGCTTCCGGCTGATACAAGTAGATGTGTGTTTCCCCGCCATAATCGGACACAAACGCCAGCGTGCGCCCATCGGGCGACCACGTCGGCAGGCGATTGCGGGCGTTCCCTGCCAACAAACGATCCGTCAAGTCGATGGACAGGCGGCGGCGCGTATCAATCAGGGCAATGTCCCAGTTGTTGCTGTCTTTTTGTGTGACGTAACTCAGTTGCGGTGCGCTGGGCAGGAACACGGCGGCTTTCATCATGAGCGCTATCAGCCCGGAAATGACTGCCAACAGTAGAATCGTTTTGCGGATGAGATGATTCAACGAAATGCCTTTGCGAATTCGGCAAACATCAACCGCTATTTTACCATCCAGCAACCGCAAACAAGGACAGCTATGGTAAACTTACGGTAAATAGCACACTTGTTCCCAGAAAAGACACCAACACATGGCCAAAGTCCGTAGCAAGTACGTATGCAGCAACTGCGCCTATCAGTCTGTGCGCTCCATGGGGCGCTGCCCGAACTGCGGTGAGTTCAACACCATGTCCGAGGTCAAAGAAGCGGTGGCGAAAACGGGCGCAGCGAAAAACGCCCGCGCCGCGCAGCAGGTCAAAACGGGCGGCACGCGCAATGTGCCCCAACGCCTACACGAAGTAAGTTCAGAAATTGGTGACCGCCATCAACTGCCCGTTGAGGAGTTCAGCCGGGTGTTGGGCGGCGGTATTGTGCCGGGAAGCATCATCCTGCTGGGCGGCACCCCCGGCGTCGGCAAATCGACGCTGCTGTTGCAGGTATCCGCACTGCTGGCGAATACCATCGGCAAAGTGCTGTACGTCAGCGGTGAGGAGAGCGCCCAGCAGATCAAAATGCGGGCACAGCGCCTCGACATTGACGCAGAAGACCTGTTCTTGCTCACCGAAACGAGCTTAGACGAAATCTTTGAGCAGGTGCAAACGATTGACCCCGACGTGCTCATTATAGATTCCATCCAGACGGTGTACGCGGAAGACCTGGAAAGCTCACCGGGGAATGTATCACAGGTGCGCGAGTGCGCCGGGCGCTTACAAGGGCTGGCCAAAAGCACCGGGACGAGTGTGTTCCTGGTGGGGCATGTGACGAAAGAGGGCAGCATCGCCGGGCCGCGTGTACTGGAACACATCGTAGACACGGTACTCTACCTGGAAGGCGACCCGTTCCAGAACTTCCGGCTGTTACGCAGTGTGAAGAACCGCTTCGGCGCGACCAACGAGGTCGGCGTGTTCGATATGCAGCAGGGCGGCATGGTGGAGGTGAAAAATCCGTCGGAGGCGTTCCTAGCCGAGCGGGTGGTGAGCGCGTCTGGTAGTTCAATTGCCGTCACAATGGAAGGCACGCGTCCGCTTTTGGTGGAACTGCAAGCGCTGACCAGCCCGACGGCGTTTGGCAATCCCCGGCGCACGCCCAACGGCGTAGACTTCAACCGGCTGCTGTTGATTAGCGCGGTACTCGGCAAACGGGTAGGCTTCAAGCTGCACGAACAGGACATCTTCATTAACGTGATTGGCGGCCTCAAGGTGACCGAACCCGCATCCGACCTAGCCATGGCGATTAGTATTGCGTCCAGCTATTTAGACCGGGTGGTGCCTGCCGATACGGTCATGGTGGGTGAAATCGGCCTGAGTGGGGAAATCCGCACGGTGACGCAGTTGGGGATGCGGCTAAGCGAGGCGAAGAAG
>CAWUJQ010000190.1:0-8443 GCA_963922445.1 uncultured bacterium | reverse complement strand
TCCTTGGGTTGCGAGGGAGGATTGTATCATGGGAACCTTACGCCGAACATGACAACTACACCATGTGAGGTGTGGCGATGATCCGAATCATGCTAAAGCGACAGGTAAGCCACAGGCAATGACACGCAGCCCAAATCCGCAGGGAATACGGTTACCCAAACAGCTCCGTTCTGGCGTATTTGCAATCCTTGACCAGGGCTTTGCCTCTGGCGCGAACTTTGCATTTAACTTGCTTTTAACGCGCTGGCTGAGCCCAGATGCTTACGGCGCTTATGGGCTGGCATTTGCCGCCCTGCTGCTGCTAGAAGCATTACATAACGGCCTGCTGCGCGAACCAGCCAGCATTTTAGGCCCTGCCAACTATCGTAGCGTGTTCGCACACTACAGTCAGTTCACCTTGCAACTACATGGAATTTGGTCAGGGTTTGTTGGTCTAATGGTTATCATCATCACGGCGCTGGTTGCCTGGTGGCAACCGCAATCCTCCCTAATCACTGTGTTCGTGACCCTGGCCGCTGTGCAGGTTAGTTACTTGGGTTTGCTGTTGGCCCGCCGCAGCTACTACGCAAATCAAGATCACGCAGGCAAAATAGGGGCAGCCCTACTATCGCTTGTATATGCCGTCACATTGCTCGTAGGGGCCACCGTAACCCACAACTTTGATCGATTGAACGCCAGCACAGCATTGGCGTGGCAGGGAATTGCCGCCGCAGTCGCCTTGACTGGCCACATCGCACTGAACCGCCGTACTAGCCCTGCCGCTGCAACTATCCGATTGCAACGCCGCGACATTGCGCGGGAAAACTGGCAGTATGGCCGCTGGGTTGTATTGGCTTCCGTATTGAATTGGGCGGCCAGCAGCGTCTATATTTTTGTTACGAGCGCAATCCTTGACTTAGCATCGGCGGGGGCTTTCAAAGCAATCAATAACTTTGTAACGCCTTTTCTGCAAGTCTATGTTGCACTGGTTCTGGTCGCATTTCCGTGGGTATCTGCCCGTTTTGCCGATGGCGATCATCAACGCCTTCAACGCGACCTGATACGCTATAGCCTGGTGCTGGCGGGTTTGTGGGCCGCATATTTTACGGTGATGACGGTATTTGCAAGCCCACTGGTGGCCCTGCTCTATGACGGCAAATACATTGAAGTGTCATCGCTCATTCCTTTGGCCTTGCTGCGCCTGCTGCCCCTTGCGCTGATGTCACCGTTATTGCTGGGCATGCGTTTGAGAGACCAGGCGAAGCTTCTACCCGTTGTCTACCTTGTGGGTGCTGTCATCACACTGACGGTTGGCGTCGTTCTTGTAGCGTGGTTGGGGATACTTGGGGCATTCCTCGGTGCAGTTTTGAGCCAGGTAATGCAGTTGATTGTCGCGCTACACCTATGGACCTCGCGCAATCCGGCAAGACTTGAGGCCGTGACCTAAAGCGCATATTGGCGGCACCTAACAGGCATAGTCATGCGGAAGAAGACCAATCCACTCAGCCCGTTCCTCAACCTAGCAAGATTGCGAGCAGATGACCCACACGAATTCCGTGTGTCTTCGGGGCGCAAGCCATATGGCGTGGCCGTTTTCTTGATTGCGTTATTCGTGTACGTCCTCACTGTTTCGCCAGCCGTCTACACCTACGACAGTGCAGAATTGGCACTCGGCGTCTACTACCAGGGCATTATTCACTCGTCAGGTTACCCCGCTTACCTGTTGCTCGGCAAACTCTTCCTCTATCTGCCCCTCCACCCAGACTACGCCGTCCGTCTGAACTTATTCTCTGCGCTGATGGGCGCGGCAACCGTTTATCTGCTCTACAAAATCATCGCAGAGCTAATTGGATACCGGCCCCTGGCGAATGTCGTAGCCGTGCTGCTATTTGCGTTTTCCCTGGAAGTATGGTCGCACTCTGTTGTGGCAGAGGTTTACGCACTGCACACAGCCCTCATTGCACTGGCCGTGTATGTGTGGCTGGTGCACGATGCTAACCCCAATGTACGATACCTGACCATCATCGCGGCTGTCTTTGGCATTGCTTTTGCCCACCACCTTGCATCGACCTTAGTCGCTTTGGTGGTCTATCCTTATTTACTGTGGCAAGCACCCAAATGGCGTGTGCGGCTGACCATGATCGCCATCACGGGCGGAATAACACTCCTGCTTTATCTCTATCTACCGCTCCGCTTTGCCACAAATCCACCGATCAACATCCTGGTGCCATACTTTGAACGCAGTCTTCTACGGCCAGACGATCTCATCTGGCACATCCGGGGGGGCATGTTTGCAGACCGGATGTTGGCCTACCCGTTGCCAGAATACCTGTTGGAACTTATGCGTTTTGGAGGCTACTGGCTAAGGAATTTTCACTTGGGCGTTTTCATTGGCATATTCGGCATTGGTGACCTTTGGCGGCGCTATCGCAGCTTCTGTATCGTGCTATTGAGTATTTTTTGCATCCAGGTTTTGTTTTTTAGCAGCTATGCTGTTTTTGATAAGAAGACGATGTTTCACACAGCCTATATGGTCTGGGCGATATTTATCGCGGCGGGCATCGCAAGTTTGCTGGAATACCGCTTTGTACGCGTGGTATCTCCGGCGCTAATCGTGCTGATTATCGTACAGCTTGCCGTGAACTGGTCTCCTGCTGGCCACTTCCGGGACGTGGCCGTCGCTGATCGTATCGAACACACGCTGCATCATACCTCGGACGACGCCTTGTTGATTGGGCCGTGGACTGCGATATGGCCGACGATGTATTACCAAAAGATCAAGAGGCTGCAACCCGACGTTACGCTCATCAACTACACCGTATTGGGGTTGGCCGTGCGCGACAGTATGCCCGATGCTGAGCAAGAAGATTGGGATGATGTCGTGCGAGCACACATTGACCGTGCGATCCAATGTCACCCTCATGACGTGTATGTGGTGGAACCCGAAGCGGTAGAGGGTCGCCACAAGTTAACACGCATTTCAGACGACCTATACCGCGTTGAACGCACAGACGAGACAAACACATCTATAGAGTGCAACGCCATCACAGCAGCCGATTAACAAAATCCAGGTGGCACGTGGGTTGGCCGCCTATTGACCCACAACAGGGCTATACCTCTGCCATAATCGCCTGACTCACGCGATCCAGGTGCCGTTCCGTTTCCTGTACCACAACATCAGGGTCTCCGGCACAACACGCCTCGTAAATGCGTCGATGATCTGCCCAGGCGGCTGCTTTTTGCCCAGGCCCGTCCAGGTACAGCCGATTGTACGGCGCAATTTTGTTACGCATCTTCTGGATTTCTGCCATCAGGTAAGTCTGTTGGCCAGCCAGTTAGACGTACCCACAACGGCTGCGGCATGCAACTATTAATGAGGTGCCCACCAAAACAGCCGCTACATTCGACGGTTCAATCACGTGAGCTTATTGCTTGATATATCGCCCCCGGTTTAGCTTAAAGCTGCACGGGTAAGCTGTGCAAACTGCGAACAGCAACATCAGGCCGCCAAACAGGTTGCTCACGTAGCGCCATGTTCGGCAGCCGATTCACCAGTGTCTCAATGGCAATTGCGCCCTCCAAACGGGCAAGCGGCGCACCCAGGCAAAAGTGAATGCCATAGCCAAAGGCCAATTGCTTGTTGTTCTCGCGCTGGATGTCGAATACGTCCGGGTTTGGAAAGTGAGCGGGGTCACGGTTCGCAGCAGAGAGGATCGGAAATACCAACGCACCCGCCTCAATCAACTGACCGTTAATGACCACATCAGATATTGCCAGCCGCCACGCCCGTGGCACCGATGGCTCAAAGCGGAGCATCTCTTCTACGGCAGGCGACATCAACGCCTGGTTGGCGCGCAGTTTGGCCATTTGGTCGGGGTGCGTGAGCAGCAAGTACATTCCATTGCTAATTAGGTTCGTCGTGGTTTCGTGCCCTGCGACGAAGAATGTCACGCAAGTCGAAACCAACTCATCAATCGTGAGCTTTTCTTCCGCTTGAACCAGCCGTCCGACAATATCGTCTTTTGGCTGCGTCTTGCGCGCTTCTACCAGCCCAATGATGTATTCCCGCATCGCCATCAAGCTATTCTGCGCGTTGATGGCAGCCTGCGCTGACATCCGCCCACCCAATTCAAACAGGCGATTAATGTCTACCGCCCAATCCCGGAACAACGGGATGTCTTCTGGTGAAGCGCCTAGCATTTCTGCAATGATCGTCGCTGGCAGCGGATAGGCCACATCCCGAATCAGGTCAGGGTCAGGCTGTGTGAGCATTTCATCAATCAAGGCGTTGGTTACCGCTGCTGCCCGTGGACGCCAGTTTTCCACCATGCGCGGCGTAAACACTTTGTTGAGCAACGCCCGCAAACGTGTGTGATCCGGCGGGTCGGAGTGGGCGATACCGATTTCGTAGTGGCGTTCCAACCGCGTGAGCGTACTGCGAACGTCTTCGTCAAGCGCATCCATCAGGTAGTGTACGCGCCCTGCGCTTGAAAACGCTTCCGGTTGCCGAAGTATGGTCATCACGTCTTCATAGCGTGTGATAACCCATGCCTTCCACGTTTCGCTCCAGTAGATAGGCGCTTCGGCGCGCATCTGATGAAACACAGCGTGCGGGTTCTGATAAAAATCGTCGGAAGCAAGCAGAGCGTCAAAGGAGGTTTTGAGGGGCACAGTGGGGCTTCCTTGCAATAGCGCGATTCCGATACTTAATGGAGTGTACCCCACGCAGCGGCACATACAACCGACTCCCCCATGACACCTGTCACCAATTAGCCTATGCCTACACGCCCAACCGATCCCGGCGAACCCGGTCACGATAGCTCTGTACCGTCTGCGGTGTGTGACCTGGCAGCGGCAAAACCTGTTCATGCAGCGCGTCAATAATCCAATCTGCATTCGGGAAGAACAAGTCTTCCAGTTCGGCTGGCGGTGTAATCCAATTACGAGCGCCTACAACCACCACTGGCCCATCAAGATCACCAAACGCAGCCTGTGTTACAGTCGCAGCCACCGTTTGCGCGAATGACCCACGCTCCACTGCATCAGACACAACAACAACCCGGCCCGTCTTGCGTGCCGATGCAATCAGCGGGTCGTAGTTCAGTGGATTGATGAAGCGGGCATCTATCACCTCTGTTGACAGATCAAAATCACGCGATAGGCGCTCAGCCGCCTCTAGTGCGCGATACAACGCCGCACCGATGCTAATCAATGTGACATCGCTGCCCGTGCGCCGCACAGCAGGTTCGCCTTCTTCCACCTCATAGTAATCAACAGGTACACCATCTTCGACAAGGAGTTCAGGCTGGTTGTACAAACGCTGGCTTTCCAGGAAGATAACGGGGTCAGTGCCGCGCAGCGCCCGGTTGAGCATCCCCTTGGCGTCATAAGGCGTAGCCGGATAGTAAACTTTTAACCCCGGAATATGTGCCACCAGCGACGACCAATCTTGCGAGTGCTGCGCGCCGTACTTCATCCCGACGGACACACGCAGCACCATCGGCATGTGCAGCACACCCCCAGACATCGACTGCCACTTCGCCATCTGGTTGAAGATTTCATCCCCGGCGCGGCCCATGAAGTCTGCGTACATGAGTTCTGCCACAACGCGACCACCACTGAGCGCGTAACCGACCGCCGTCCCGACGATAGCCGCCTCACTGATGGACGAATTGAACAGGCGGTGGTAGGGCAGGGCTTCCGTCAAGCCGCGATACGCCCCAAATGCCCCACCCCAGTCGCGGTTTTCCTCGCCATAGGCAATCATCGTCGGGTCTTCGTAAAAGCGGTGCATCATTGCCTCGAAGATGGCTTCAGCAAATGTCACACACTTGAGCTTGGGCAGCGGCTTTCCATTTTCATTTAACCCAAAACGACTCTTGTTGTGTGTCACGGCGAGGCGGCTGTCCGCTTTGGCTAGGCGCACGTCTGGCTCACGGTCAGCCATGCGCTCCACAAACTGATTCGAGAACATCAGCCCTTCGATGGCAGTAGCGTTCAAGCGCGGGGAAATTTCGTCATGTGCGGCGGTATACAGCACCCGCGCCAGCCGCGTTTCGATGTCACGTTGCTGCGCGTCCAAGTCGTCGACAGTGGCGTGACCGTTGTCAATCAGATAGGCCCGGAACGCCGCAATTGCGTCCTGTTCACGCCACAATTCGATCTCGTCGCGCTCACGGTACGCCGACGCATCTGACGGTGAGTGGCCACTGTAGCGGTACGTGACCGTATCTAGCAGCACGGGGCCGCGCCCTTCGGCAATCACAACTTGCTTGCGGGCAATTGCATCGGCCACAGCCAACGGATTATAGCCATCTACGCGCTCAGCGTGCATGCTGTCGGGATTGATGCCCGCACCCACTCGCGCCAGCACGCCAAAGCTCATCGTCTCGCCCACGGGCTGGCCGCCCATGCCGTAGAAGTTGTTCATAAAGTTGAAGATTACAGGCAGGCCGCCGCCTAAGTCTGCATCCCACAATGTGCGATACTGATCCATCGCCGCGAAGATCATCGCCTCCCACACCGGGCCGCACCCCATCGATGCATCGCCAATGTTCGCAATCACAATACCTGGCTGGCGATTCACCCGCTTGAACAGAGCCGACCCCGCAGCAATTGGCGCAGAGCCGCCCACAATCGCGTTGTTGGGCATGATGCCAAACGGCGGGAAGAACGCGTGCATACTGCCACCCATGCCCCGGTTCATGCCCGGTGCCCGCCCAAAAATTTCCGCCAGCGTGGTATACAGCATGTAATTCACAGCCACATCGGTTTCATCCGTGTGTGGGAAGTCCTCCACTTTTCGGAGGGGTTCCCCGCCAAGGTAGGTTTCCATAATGTGAACGAGTGCCGTTGTATCCAGCAGCGCGATGGCGCGCAAACTTTTTGCCAGGATTTCCCCATGACTGCGATGCGAACCGAAAATCAGATCATCTGGCGTCAGGTGATACGCCTGCCCCACCACTGCCGCCTCCTGCCCAATCGAAAGGTGTGCCGGGCCACGATGTTGATACTCAACCCCGTTGTAGCTCCCTTCACGCTTGATTCGGTCAAGCATGGTTTCAAACTCCCGGATGAAGACCATATCGCGGTGCATCTGCACCAGGTCGTCGCGGCCATAACGTTCGGCCTCCGCTGCCGCATCGGATTGGTAGGCATTGATTGGAATAGCAGCAAAGGTGAGTTCACCTGTGCGGCGCATCTCGGTCGGGTCAATCAGGATGGACTTGGGCATAACACTCCTAAGCTAAAGCAAGCTGTCTTTCATTAGTTCAGATACAGTGGGGTGGGCGAACACAAGCTGCTGCACCTCGTCCACGCGGAATTCGTCCTCAAGCAGGGCGGCTGCCCCGAAGATGGTTTCAGCCGCGCTGCCACCCAGCAGATGCACACCCAACAAGCGCCCCGTGTCTGCATCAACGATCACTTTGCACAGGCCGCTGCTGCCAGGGTAATCAATCAAAAAGCGCCCGTTAGCGCTCATCGGCAAGCGATGCACCTGCACGTTGTAACCCGCATCACGGGCGGCGGTTTCCGTCAGGCCGACGTAAGCCGCTTCCGGGACGGTATACACAGGCGTGGGCACATGGGCGTAACGCATCCGGTCGGGCTTGCCCAACATGTGATTTACAGCCACTTCGGCTTCGCGCAGCGCGACGTGTGCCCACATGGCGTGCCCGGTGACATCACCGACGGCATACACATCTGGCAGGTTTGTGCGCATAGTGTCGTCCACACGGATGCCATCGGTAACATCCAACGGCAGCGCGGTCACGGCGTCTAAGTTGGGAGCACGCCCGACGTTAACCACCACCACATCCGCTTCGACTGTAACAGTGTTGGTGAGTACTGTCACGTCGCTCATCGCCGCCAACAAGGCAGCACGGATGTCAGCATCCATGTCAGGCAGCGGGGTCGCGCCCGGTTCCGCGATGGTTACCGGCACACCCATCATGGAGAAGATGCTCGCCAGCCCAAACGAGATCGGCCCACCACCGATAATCCCCAGGGTGGCGGGCAGGTCTTCCAGTTCGAGCGCCTGCGTCGTGGTCAACGCATTTGGCGCACCGTCCAGTGTGATAGGGGCGGCTCCGGTGGCAATCAGCAGGCAGCGGGCGGTGTAACGCTCCCCGTTAACCGCAATCGTTTGGCGATCAATGCACGTCGCCTCCCCCTGAACAATGTCCACGCGGCCCCGTGCCAGCAGCGTATTCACGCCCTGCCGCAGCGTGGCGATCAAATCGCGCTTGCGCGCCTGCACCGCTGCCAACTTGATTGCGGGTGGCTCAGCTTCAATGCCAAACACATCGGCGTGCTGCATTTCGCGATAGAGCTTGGCTGACTTGAGCAGTGTTTTGGTCGGAATGCAGCCCGCGTTGAGGCACGTCCCGCCCAGGTCAGCCCGCTCAATGAGCAAAACCCGCATCCCGGCGCGGCCCGCCAACTGCGCCGCCTGATAGCCACC
>CAWUJQ010000189.1:0-8472 GCA_963922445.1 uncultured bacterium | reverse complement strand
GCGGGCGCAACGTGTACGGTCACTTCGCCTAGCACGGGGAACACCTGCGCCAGCCGGTCTTGAATTTGCGTGGCGATGGCGTGCGCCTCAGCCACGGAGAGGGTATCGCTGCCGGTGACGGTTACTTCCCCGTACAGGCGGTGCCCCACCCAACGCAGCCGCAGCCGCTCTATCGTGTTGACGCCCGCTACCTGTTCGATGTGGTGTTCAAACTGATTGAACAGCGACGGATCAACGGCGTCCATGATGCGGAAAAACACCTTGCGGATCGCGTTCCAGGCAATGCCGACGATGGCCACTGCAATCACAATACCAATTATAGGGTCAAGGATATCTAGCCCTAGCCATGACCCCAACACGGCGGCGAACACGGCCAGCGAGGTGATCCCGTCAATGCGGGCGTGCTGGCCATCAGCGACCATAGCGTCTGACCCGATGCGCTTGCCCACGCGAGTCTGCAAGGTTGCAACAGCCTCATTGCCGATGAAGCCAATCCCCGCTGCCAGGGCCACGAGCGCTAGATTGTCAATCGGGGTAGGGTTTAAAAAGCGATTGATCGACTCGTTGATGATGTGGAAGGCGCTGTACACGATGGACACAACAATCAAGATGCCCGCGATGTCCTCTGCGCGACCGAAGCCGTAGGTAAAGCGCCGGGACGCCGCACGCCGCGCCAGATAGAACGCTAGCAGCAGCGGAATCGAGTTCAGGGCGTCTACGAGGTTATGGACGGTGTCTGCTAGCAGGGCAACGCTGTTGGTGGATGTGTAGATGACCGCCTGAATGATCGTCGTCAACCACAGCAGGCCCAACGACAGCCAGATGGTAATAATACCGATGTTGTTGTCCAGCACGGACTTATCTACGATGACGCTGTCGGTTTCGCCGTGGTCGTGGTCAAAGCCCGGCAGGTGCAGCGCACTCCCGATGAAGCCAATAACGCCGCCGGGGTGTTCGTGCCCCTTGTAAGGGGTTGGGATTGATTCGTTTGCCATAGAATACTCTCTCACCCAGTTTCGATTTCACATGATGATGTTAAGCGCCGAAGGCCGCGAATAGGTCACGTTCGGGCAGTGGCGCACACAGGTTACTGCGACAACTGACGGTGTCAATCACAAGAAAAACCCCAACCCCCAGGAGGGCCACAGCCGCTAGCCGGGAGCCAATCCGTAGGCGTGGGCGCTGTTGAAAAGCCAGCGTCGCCACCGTGCCCATCCCAATCAACATTGCAAATGTGATGACGTAGCCCGTTGCAAAAAGTATATTGAACAGCAGTTGGTTGGTTTCGTTGGCAACCTGCTCAACCAGTAGGTAGCCCGCGCCCACACCGCTTAGCAGGCTAACGACTCCGCTTACCCAAACCGGAAGGCGGCGCGGTGCCAGCGCCAACCCACATAAGACCACTAGCCCAAAGCTAACGAAATCCCGGTTATAGGGGTAGACCCACCACGCCCACTCCAAAAAGACGAACAACCCAACGACTGTTCCCAGCAGGAAGACAACCGCCAGGGGCCAGTGCTGACGTAGGCCACGCACCGCTACCAGCAAGCCAACAACCAGGCCCAGCGCAATGTGAGAAAGCATCAGCAATGGGGCAATGGCCCCGGTATAAAGCGCCTGTATGCCCGTGACGGTATGGAGCAGATGATAGGTCACTGAAGAAAATAGGCCCTGAACATCGGGCGCAGGTGCATGTCTACGCAAATGATGGTGCTGCGACAACTCACGGCGTCCACGATGTAGTAAACGCCGACAAAGAGCAGCAGTACGGTGGCTGCGCTCATCACCCATTGCGCGCGCTTCTGGTTTTTTACCACGATTGCCGTCACCAACCCGACGCCGATGAGTGCAATAAACGTCAGGCTAACCCCAAGCGTGTAAAACACACCAAACAACGAGTGGATTCCCAACGGCGGGATTGCGTCTGCCAGCACATACCCGTGACCCCACCCCGTGATCGCCACGACCGCAGCCGTCACAAAAACCGGGATTGGACGGGCGATCAAGGCCATGATGCACAGCGCGACAATACCCCAGGCGGCGACATCACGGGCGTACTGAACGACGGACTGATTGCGCGCTAGGAAGGCGATGATGCCTGCTGTAACGCCAATAAGAAAAAATGTTGGCAGCACCCAATAGCTTCGGCCTCCCTGAGCGCTAATCAAGATGCCGAGTACCAGCGCGACTGCCACATGCGACAGCAGCAGGAGCGGCTCTAAACTGCCGATCAGGAATCCATCATAACCGGGGAGTAGGTCTAGGATTGGGAATTGCATCGCCGTTGCCTTTCTAAAAGATCGTTCGATTGCTCAGGACTATACCCCATCTTGCTGGCACGCATCACAAATGCCGTAGACCGCCATATGGTCCAGCCTTGCCTGGAACCGGTGCTGCTCAAGTAGCGATTGGCGCAACGTGACGAACACCTCGTCGTCAATAGACTGCACCCGTGAGCAGTTTAGGCAAATCAGGTGGTGATGGGGCGGGTCGCTTACCAGTTGATACACCGTGCCAGAGTTTGCCATGTCCGTCTGAGCGACCCAATAACCGTCCTTTAGCCATTGTAGAATGCGATAGATGGTTGGCTCACTGAGCGGATGGCCTGGGTGGTTTGCTTCGATGGTGGTTGCGATTTCGTTGACGGTGAGGTGTTGGTGCGGTGCGGTACACAGCACCTCCAAAACGTGACGCCGCTGCGGGGTGATGCGGTCTCCGGCATCGCGCATTTGCTTGATGATGGCTTCGACGTTCATGGGCGACAGCGCTCCCTTTGGGGATGAGCATTTGCGCCTCATGCTACCAGATTTGCCCACGTTTGCGACACCATCCGTTGCTATGAGTTCCGGTGAACAGAGCCGTCGGCGTGGTGGTGTGGCACAAGCGAGTGCGGTTTCTCTAAGCCGTGGGCTTCCATCAAAGCTGCGTCACTCATGATCGTGGCCGGGTCACCATCTGCAATGATGTGCCCGTCATCCAGCAGCAGCACCCGGTCGCACACCTCCAACACCATTTCCAGGTCATGTGATGCCAGTAGGACGGTGTGGGGCGCGTCCTGCAAAAAGCGAATCAGTTGACGCCGAGCGCGCATATCCAGGTTGGCGTCCGGCTCATCGTACAGGACGAGTTTGGGGCGCATAGCCAGCACACTCGCAATAGATACCATGCGCTTTTCGCCGCCTGATAGGTGGTGGGGGATGCGCTCTGCCAGGTGTTGCGTTCGCGTTTTGGCCAGGGCGTCGGCCACACGCGCTTCTACATCCTCATCGTTGAGGCCCATGTTGCGCGGCCCAAACGCAACGTCATCATGCACAGTGGACGAAAACAGTTGATCGTTAGAGTTCTGGAAGACCAGCCCAACGGCGGGGTGAAACGCACCTGCCGCTATGGGGTTGCCATACAGCGCCACCTCCCCGTTAGACGGCGCATGAACGCCGCAAATCGTCAGCAGTAAGGACGACTTGCCCGCACCGTTGGGGCCGATCAAACCAACACGTTCTCCGTCGGCAATGGCTAAGCTCACCCCGGTCACCACCGGCTGGTGACCCGGATAGGCGAAGGCGATATCGTTCAGTTGGAGCGCTGTTTCGGTCGTGGCGGTGGTCATGGCTGCCTCCTTGGCGCTATACCCGCGCAGGCGCATAGCAGTGTACACCCGCTCAGACTGTTCGTAGCTGCGTACCAGCAACGTACCCAATAAGCCAGCGAGCTGGCCTGCCTGACGGATATTCAAGCGTTTCATTTCAAAGCCGCGCAGCCGCATGGCCTGCTGCATCTGGCCCAGCATATCGCTGATCTCATGTAGGTAGCGCACCGTGAGCAGCAGCGTGTCCGTTAGAATGGGGGAAACCCCCAGCGCTCGCAGTTCGCGCACATGCACCATAAACGGCGATGTACCAAAGATCACAACGGATACGGTCAGGATGCTGAAGAAGCGGCTGACGACGAGAATGGTATACACGACGCCTTCCGTTTTTATCGAGAGCGGCCCCAACTGCCACAAGACGGTTTGTCCGGCGAAGAACGGCAGCACAACAATCAGCGTGATAAGAAAAATGCCAGGGTAGCGCAGCCGATGAATGAGATAGCTGGCTGGCATTTGTGACAGCGCATACAGCCCCAGGGCAAACGCCACCATAGGCGGGACGAGCCACAGGTGCTGAATAGCAGCAAACGCAATAACGACCGCCGTGAGGAAGGCGAATTTAAAGCGCGGCGACCAGCGATGAATGGGCGAATCGAGATGGGCGTAACGGTCAAGCTGAAGCCGCATAGCCGTCCACCATATCTGGCCGTACTCGCAATAAGAACGTCACCACCATCGCCGTGAACAGTCCCTCAATCACCATGAGCGGAATGTGGGCCGCAACCAGCGCTGTAATGGCCGCCCGCTCGGCTGACACATCCAGGTAGGCGGGAATGGTGACAATAAGAAGCGTAAATGCAATCAGCGCGGCACCGCCTAGCCCCAAGGCACCACCTAAAAAGGCGAGAATGTGCGGTTGGTATTTGTAACCAGGTAGGATGTAATCGTGCAGTTGAAAAATCGCATAACCACCCAACGCGGGGATGCCCATCATGGCCGCGTTGACGCCAAGGGTTGTTAGGCCGCCGTGTTGGAACATCACCGCTTGCAGGAACAAACCAACCACAATGGCGGGCATGGCATACCAGCCCAATATAACCCCCATCAGCCCGTTGAGTATCAGATGCACGCTCGTTGGCGGGACGGGAATGTTGATCCATGAGGCAACGAAAAATGCGGATGTAAGCAACGCAACTTTGGGCACGGCAGCTTGCGGGTCGGGCAGTTTATTGATGCGGCGCAGGGAGTACCACGTTATGCCAGCCGTGACCGCGTAGCCGGTCGCCAACACGCCGATGGGTAAAAGGCCATCATTAATGTGCATCGTCTGTTCCTTCGATTTTGGGCTTGCTACGTCCATTGAAGTAGAGCGCCGTCCCAATGGCACCCCATATTACACTTGCGGACATGATAATGATCTGAGCAGGCGAGAAGTCATTTGTAATAGAAGGGTTCGGTGTGGCCTGGGTTGAGGGGGTGCCTGTTGTTGTGATGACCACATCGCCCCGCACTTCAAACACCGCATCCCCGGTGATGACAATGCGCCCGGCGTCGGTGTTTATTGTGGTTGGGGCGTCATTGGCATTGCTGGCCGTCTCATCGGTGGATGGAGCCATACCCGCGTCAATCATCTGCGTGGCTTGCCCGCCGTGGCCCGCCTTACGTACCTGAATCGTCCATTCGCCCTCATCGTCAAAGTCCGGCATGAACGAAAATGCCCCGTCCGAGTCTGTTACCCCGGTCAGCCACGGGTTGATTAAGTTGCTAGGCGCGAAAACAGCCACTTGCGCTTCGTCAAGGATTTCGCCGGTGTCAAACGCAGCGGTTACGGTCAGGGTGCCGCTGTCGGGGGCAAACATGACCTCCAGCACAACGCCGTGCGCACGCACCGCGCCCGCGCCGAACACGCCTGACAGCGCCATCAGGCACCACACGATTGCCCATCGCTTCAAATTCATCTGGCTTCATCCTCCCCTGTTGTAATTGGTTGAACGATGAACTCCCACAACCGAGCGGTTGCGGGAGCATCGACTGGTCTTCGGTTATAAGTTTACCGCAGCACCGCGTTTAGTAGGCGCTCTCGTAGCAGTGGCCTTCACCGGTGTGGCCCAGCGTGGGCAAAATTTCGACTAGCAACTGATAGTCGTCTTCGCTCATCTCTGCTTCGTAGGCTGCATCGTCTGCTACGACGGTACCATCAACGGCAAGCCCTGCAAATGGGTCGAAGCCGGGGGCCAACTCGTTCAAGCTGTCGTCCGCTGCGAGTTCAGCATCCCCGAAGATGTGGTCGAAGTGAAACGTCATCTCCACCAGACCGGCCACGTCCGCTTCAAGCACGCCCAGGCGCTCGTCGCCAATAAAGGCACCGCAGTCGTAACGGAAGGTTTCCGCAAAGTCTAACGTAAAGTCGACCGTTTCGCCGTCACGGGTTGCACTGCCCACAATGCGCAGGGATGTGCCGTTCATATCACCGTCTTCAGCCGGGGCCATGATCCACGAAACCGCGTTGTAATAGCCAAATGGTGCCGCTTCCACCATCCCGACGGGAATCGGCGCGGCGTCAGCGTCGCCCTCTGCCAGGTCAACAGAAAAGGTGCCCGGCAACCCGACCATCACCTGACTGCGGACGAGTTCCCCGTCATCTGGATTGTAGGACGGGGCCGTTTGGTGAGCGCGAATTTGCGCGAGATGGACGATGACGTTGTCAAAAGAGATTTCCCAGCCGTCTTTGGAAACAAAGCCCTGCCGCACGAAGTCTTCGCCGTTGGCGGTAAAGGTTAGGCTACCTGTGTCGTCCTGCGCGAGGACGGGCACAACGAACAAGCTCGCAATCAAAATGCTAAAAATGTACTTCCACATCATAGTATCCCTTTGGTTCAATCAGCTACAGACGTAAACATTACCAGATGTAAGTTTTTACAACAAGCACCCTGGCGTTGTTTAACCCAGTGTTGATTCGCGGTTAATGTAATGAAACGCGGCGTTCGTTTGCGCGCTGCTTGGCAGGGGCATCATTTGTGCGGTCGTGGCCGCCTTCAGGCATTATGTGGTAGTCTATTTCCCGCATTGCGGGGAGCGCTTCACCCGAAAGCGTGCAGCCCCAACGCAAAGGGAGACAAAACCCGTTGGCACTGTCCTGTGAGTTGTTTCAGCGTTGTGCCTTACGGTATCGTTGGTGGGCTGCAATTGTGCATAGTTGCGAATAATCAACCGATCGTTGCAAAGAAAGTAGAGTACAGTTATGTCCCAAAACCTAACCAATGAGCAAGTGCTTGCGCTGGACAATGACCGCATTGCCGACGCGATCAAATTACGCTTCTTCCCGCTGAATATCGTCAGTGGCGAGGGGGCACGCTTGACCGATGCCGAGGGCAAGCAGTACCTCGACTTTTCCGCAGGATGGGCATTTGCTAACATTGGCTACAGTCACCCGGTTTACAAGCAGCACATGATCGATCAGTTGGAGCGCACAACGTTTGCGGGGCTTATTTCCAGCATCAATCAACCTGCGCTTGAGCTGGCCGAGAAGCTCATGGCGCTGACGCCCGGGGATTTTGAGAAGAAGTGTTGGTTTGGGTTCTGTGGCTCCGATGCCAATGAAACGGTGGGGCGCTTGCTGCCGATGGCGACTGGCAAAAAGCGTTTGATCTCGTTTGTAGGGTCGTATCACGGGTTTACAAGTGCTTCGATGGCAATGTCTGGGCATGTGGCCTTCTCTGATTTCATCGGCAGCAATCAAACGATCAAAATCCCGTATCCGAATCCATATCGTCCTGTTTTTGCAAGCAAACCCGCAGAAGAAAGCCAAAAAGTCCTGCAATATCTGGAGGACTTCGTTTTCAAGCAAGTCGTTTCACCGGACGATGTCGCAGGAATCATCATTGAAGCGATGCAAAGCGATGGCGGTGTGGTGGTTCCAACGGACGACTTCCTGCCGAAATTGGCCAACCTGTGCCAAAAATACGGCATCTACCTGGTGCTGGACGAAGTGAAGACGGGTATGGGGCGCACGGGTAAGCTGTTTAGCTTCGAGCATTATGGCATCGCGCCTGATGTGGTGGTGTTGGGCAAATCGCTGGGTGGGGGTGTCCCGCTGAGTGCGGTGGTCGCCCGTCGAGAGATTTTGGATGTGGGCACCTCCCTGGCCCTATTCACGGCAGCTGGCAACGCCATGAGTTGCACTGGCGGGTTAGGCACCCTGGCAGCACTTGAGGCCGACAATCTCATTGATAATGCTTCGACCGTAGGGGATTACCTGCTAGAGCAGTTGCTGGCGCTTAAAACCAAGCATCCGCTGATTGGTGATGTGCGTGGCAAAGGGCTGTCCGTGGGGGTAGAACTCGTTACCAATCATGCATCACGCGAACCTGCGGCCAAAGAAGCCTCCAAAATTGTCTATCGCGCCTATCAACTGGGTCTGTTGTTTTATTACGTCGGCCCGTTCAACAACGTGTTGGAAATCACCCCGCCGTTGCTCATCAACAACAGCGATGTCGACGAGGCTATTACGATTTTAGATCAAGCCATTAGCGATGTCGTCGCGGCGAAGGTAACCGATGAGGAAGTCGCGGCATTTGCGGGTTGGTGAGTTTTGCAACCATTTAGCGGACTGGTCCACCCGCTCTAAAATGGAGTAACAGTGACCGCCGAGAAAGTATAGGATAGGTAATCAACCATCACAGGCATAGGTCGGAAGCTCCCGCGCCAGGGGTGGCACACCGGCCACCCTGAAAGCGCCTGTGTGTAATTGTGCTTGCCTCGGTGAACTGGCCGAGATTCGCATTGATGATCTGCGCTTTTCCGTAGATGAAACGGCATCGTTTTTGAACCATAGTAACCTTCGGTTAGTTTTTATAAAAAGAGAAGCGTGCCGGATAATCAGCACA
>CAWUJQ010000188.1:0-8509 GCA_963922445.1 uncultured bacterium | reverse complement strand
AAAACGCATCACCCACTGTCGCATCAAATGACCCGAACCCTACGTCGCGTAACATACATCGCGTCCGACAAAAAACCAAATACACAGACAATTCACAATTGACAAAAAAACCTTTTGACTTAAAATGACATTATCAGCCAAAACAGGAAAAGCCACCCCCTTCTTACAGCAAGGGGGTCACCGTTCCGTCGAACCTTCGGGTTCACGTCATGTTGTACATTTGCATTATACGGGCGGGTGGCGGCTTCTGTGAGGTTGGATTTAGCCGACTGGGGCCACAGCGGTCGAAGCGGGCGTTCACCTGGCATGTGACGCCCGTTTGCGCTTTCTATGAGGTGTCGGCATCGTCTTGCCAGGATTGACGGGCAATCTTAAGGGCTTCAATGAGTTGGCGCTGTGCTGGGACGCTCAATGAGCGCAGCAGGTCAAGCATTTCGGCTTCGGGGGCAGTGAGGCTGGGCTGTGGGGCGGGTTTTTCTCCCGGCGTGGGGGCATCCGTGAGGCCGAGGAGGTAGTCGGCGGAGGTGTCGAGGGCCGCAGCAATCGTGGCCAATACATCCGCTAGGGGTGTGATTGCGCCGCGTTCGTAGCGCGAAATCTGATTTTGGGTGATGCCGCACTTTTCCGCGAGTTGCCCCTGCGTCATACCCTGGGCTTTGCGTAGTTCGTAAATTCGGTCGTAGCGAAAGCTCATCAGAGTAGAGACCCTATTCCGGTGGGGATGGGTGCACGCCTCACCTCACCCCTGTTCGCTGCGCTCACTGTCCCCTCTCCACCCTGGAGAGGGGATAGAGAACCGTAGGTTCGGGAGGGGTGAGGTATGCATGGCGATGGCTGACATACACGAGGTTCAAAAATTCACTATTGTATTGATGCTAACTTGTATTATGATTGCACCATCAGCTAAAACAGGAAAAGCCACCCCCTTGTTACAGCAAGGGGGTCACCGTTCCGTCGAACCTTCGGGTTCACGTCATGTTGTACATTTGCATTATACGGGCGGGTGGCGGCTTCTGTGAGGTTGGATTTAGCCGACTGGGGCCACAGCGGTCGAAGCGGGCGTTCACCTGGCATGTGACGCCCGTTTGCGCTTTCTATAGTTTATGCAATCACCCCGTTGTAGATTTCCGCCATCATCAGCGCTTGATGAGATAGATGCCATACGGGAAGAATGGCCCATGACCCGCATCACGATCATTGCACCAAGTGGCGAAAGCCTGGGCTGCTTCAATAGACGTAAAAAGATGATGCTCGTTGAGGTGCGCGGCAAAGCGGCTGTGTGCGATCGCCTTCTCGTCCGGCTGATAGCCCATGTTCATCAGGCCACTGAGCAAAACGTCTTCGGCTACGTCATACCCTAGCAATGGCCAGTTCGCGTCAAGGCTGGCGGGTTCGATCTGAAAATGTGCTACACTTGTCGCTTCTGCGTCTTGTTTAGAGAGAACCTGCGTCAGTGCGATAAACCAAGGCGTTGTTTGTACTGATGCTGAATGACGCTGTAATGCTTCCAGGTCAGCCCAAATACCCTGAAACCACTGCTTAACGGGCGGGAGCTTGATAAATTGCTCATTGCTGAACACAGATTGCCAAACCCGGATGTCGACGGACAGCGGATGGTTGACGTCTGATGTAATGAGAAACAAATTGCGTCCATGCTCCGTCCACACGCGTGGTTGAGCCGACGGGGCATAGCGCGCATCAAAGCCAATTAGATGTTCTTCATGCATCTTTATTCGATTACTCCACTGTAGATTTCGCTCATCGTCAGCGTGACGCCCAACGCCGCCAACTCGATTGCTGCGCCAATGCCCACAACATCGGTGACGTGCCAGCCGTCCCCGGCGCGGCGGTAGAACTCGACATGCGCTTCGGCCTGTGCGACGAGCAAATACGCTTGCAGCGACGGCAGCGCCCGGTAATCGCGTGACTTTGGCCCTCTGTCGCGGGACTCTGTGCCGGGGGACAGCACCTCGAAGATCACGGTTGGGTTGAGCAGCACCGCCGCCGCTTCGCCTTCCAGCAGTTGGCGCTCACCACACACAACGGTTACGTCAGGGTAGGCATAGTAGCCCGCCTCGGCAATCCGCACGCGCAGGTCACTCGTCTGGGGGCGGCAGGGTGACCCGGCTAACTTGCCGAACAGCGTCCCGAAGATGTTGCCCGTGATGTCGATGTGTGCCTGACTCGCGCCCGCCATCGCGTACACCTCGCCGTCAATGAACTCGTGCTTGATCTCGGCGTTACGCTCGAAGGCGAGGTAGTCGGTTTCGGTCATGGGTTGGGGGTTCGCGGACATGGCTGCCTCCTGAAAATCAGTTAGCCTAGCGGTTCATTATCACCACAAATACCACCGCCAGCCCCGCCAACCAGAAGAACACCAGCGCCAACACAGCAATCACCGTGCGTGACCAACTGCCACGCCGCCTCCGGCGCGATGGCGTGGGGTGGTTTGTGTCTGCCTGTGAGCGGCGCACCTCGTGCAGGGTGTAGTCACGGACGGTGGTGCCGTTGGGCTGGACGGTTTCTGGCGTGTATTGCAGGTTTTTGACGTTTGCCTGCACCGTGACGGCGTTGCGCAGGTCGGCCACAAACTGGAGCAGGTCGGTGTAGCGTCCCTGACGTGGCCCGATGCCCTGCGCGAAGATCGTGTCGAGCATGGCGTGGTCGGCATCGCGTAGGCTGACGGGCATGTCGGCTTCGGTCAGCGTGGAGGGTTTATTCCAGTCGCCATGAGCGATGAGGTGGCGCATTTGCTCACGGATTTCGCGGAAGCCCTGGTTCATCATGGCGGGGCGCAGCACGGCGTGCATCCCGAACATGACTTCGTAGGCTGTCAGCACGAACGCAAAGCTGTCCGTGAGTTCGTCGGGGGGCAGGCCGTCGGCGGGCGGCATGTACAGGCCTGTGCCCACGTTGGGTGCGGCCTGGGTGGCCTGTTGTTTTTCGATGGCGACGCTGAAGTCAATCAGGAAGGGTTGGCGGAACCCGTGAATGTTAGCGGGTTTTACATCCCGATGAATGATGCCGTTACGGTGAATCTCGGTGAGCGTTTCGGCTACGATTTCCAGCAGAGACAGGCGTGTCAGCAGGGGCACCGACATAATCTCGCCAGATTGAATGTAAGACGACCACGACGGCGCATTGATGAACGCCATCACCAGGTAGGGCCGCTGTGCATTGAAGTTATAACCGTAAAGGGTGGGCACATTGGGCAGGTTGGCCAGCTTTTCTAGCGCTTTGACTTCGTTGTGGAAGCGGGCGCGGTGACGGTCGGCCTGGGGGCTGGTAATCAGTTCCAGGTTCATAAACTTGATCGCGACCTGCCGCATGGCGTCGTGGGCACGCCACACCTCACCAGATGAGCCATAGCCCAGGCGCTCGTCCAGGGTAAAGCCGTCTATCTGGACGCCCTGCGCCAGATCGGTGAACGTCTGATTGCTCATGACAGGCTATCCCTGCGTGGCGAACGAGCGCGTGTCACCGGGCAGCACAAAGCGCACGGTAACCGCCGTCCCGAACTGCACCACATCGCCATTGTATAGGCGCTCCTCTTGACCGGGCGTCAGCGGTTGGAACACCTCGCCGCGCCGGATGCTGGTGCCGTAGGAACTGCTCGTGTCCATCAGATAGTATTCATTCGTCTCGGAGTCACCGTGGAAGACGGCGTGCCGCCGGGAGATACTGCGCTCGTCCAGCGACACCAGCACGTCCTTCTCTGGCATGTAAAAGCGCCCGATCCCAAACTCATCCCTTGGCAGTTTGATTTCGCTGACGTTGGGCAGCCCGTTGAGGATAACCATCTTGGCAATTTGATTGCCGGTATCGTAGCTCAAATCCGGCGCGGACTGCTGCTGCTGGCGTGCGACGTAGTTCACGTTGACGCTTGTGGCCGGGTCTGTCGGCATCACGGGCGAGTCCGGCAGGTTGCGGCGTTGGCGCGAACGACGTCGGCCTAAACTGGAATTCAGGTAGCCGTAATACAGCAGTTGGATGACTACCAAAATGCCAAGGGTGATGGGTAACAAGATGTGTAGCCAGTCCAAAAGGAATTCCCAGCGGGCCAGCAAATCGGTGACTGACATACGTCGGTGCTCCGTCGGTGTGAATCGTCGCGATGATGCGCTGTTTTCGTGTTACACTAAATATACCTTAACCAATGATAAGGGGCCAACACCCGGAGGCACACCTGATGGACAGCGGCGAAATTTACGCGAAGATCACACAAATGCGGGAAGCGGCGTCCACCATTGGGCGCAGTGCATCTAACGTGCGGGATTGCATCGAGGCGGTTGACCGTGAGGTGTGGGCGCTGGGGGCCGACCGCTTTATGAGCGCGGGTGCGGAGGCGTTCCGGGGGGAGTATATGCGCCTGAAACCGCGCTTGGCGGAGTCTTTCGAGCAGTTGATGCTGTTCCAGGACAAGCTGAACGCCAGCGCGGACGACATCGAGATGGCCTCACGCAGCGGACGGAGCTAACCCGATGACCGATTATGTGAAAGTGCCGTACACCGAACTGCTACAGCGTGCCGCCCGCATCCGCCAGGAAGCGGAGACGATTCGCAATGAGATGAAGACGCTGCGCGAGACCATCGAGGGCATTGAGTGGATGGGCAAGCGGGCCGATCGCTTCTTCCAACTGTGGGGCGAAACACTGCCGGAGATGGAGCAGTGGGTGATTATCCTGGAGACGTTCGCGGCAGAGTTGGAAGATCAAGCGCGCCGGATGCAGGCGGCGGATGAGGCCTTTTAGCGGAGAGGTGCCAGTTATTAGTCATTAGTGTTTTGTGTATGGATGAGCGCGCTGTTGCACGCCCCTAAAAATTGTTGTGACCTGTAGGGATGTGGCGAGTGACACACGACATCGGGTTAGGTTAACGATCCGACATCGCGTTGTGCGTATTTTTATCGGTAGCCAAGGCATTTGCTTCACCTCACCCCTAAAACTTATGGGTAATGGAGCGGGGGCTAGGGGTGAGGTGAGACGTAAAAACGCATCACCCACTGTCGCATCAAATGACCCGAACCCTACGTCGCATGACCCAGACTGCGTGCCGCCGTTACAACCCCACAGTTGAGCCTCAGCGCGAATCCTAACCGTTTTTTATCAGCGCAATCGGACATTTTGTGATAGAGTGTAGAGTCATAAGGTTATACTAAATTCATTTTCAATTTTGAAACAAATAGTAGGTAGAGGCGATCATGACCCGACACAAGCGCAAGAAACGGCAGCAGCGCCCTAAAGCTTCCCGGCAAAGGCAAAATGCACCAGCACCCAAGGCAAACAACACACCAGAAAGTGTTGACCTTCCCGCATTGGTGCAGCGAGCACATGACGACCCGTCGTCGCTGTCGCATGATGATGTGATGCAGCTTCAACGCACGGTGGGCAATCAGGCCGTTTTGAAGATGATGCAGGGCAGCGCTAAGGCAGACGGGGTTGATGGAGCCGACGCCGATATAGAAATCCAGCGTGCCTATACGCCCGGTGTTGTGACGGCTAAAACCCACCTGCGTGATCGCAACAATGACAACACCGTCGCGGCAACGGACAAAATCGGCGGTAATCTCAAAACAAATAAAGAGATTATGTACGATCCGGCTGTGTCACAGACGGTTAACGACACCACTTGGACGCGTGCCGTGCCCAAAACCCCCAAGCAGTGGGCACCCCCAGGGGATGAAAACACCACGGAAGGTGGCTTCATCCGCAACGAAAAAGTGCGGGCGAAAAATTATCCCACGCAAGTTCGCGTCAAAGCGGGTGAACGGACGGTCACAGGTACCCAAAAGTGGGTGGCTGGACGTGGCGAGTTTATTGAACTGGGGCCTGTGTGGGCGAATACGGACGATGTGGTGGCTATCGGTCGCTATGGGTTGATAACCTATAAAGGCGATTACAGCGACTTTGGCACCCCGATGGATGAGGAGCAGAGTGCGTTTTACCACCAGCCAGACGCCTACGACATGTATGAAAACAAGATGAAGCAGATCTTGATTGACGCGGCCAAGGCGCAAGGCCGAATTGACGCCGACGCGCTCATCCCGGTGCTGGCGACCGCCGCCAATGCACGGGCGCTGATCCATCCACTGCGAATTGCGATAGAGGGCGCTAACAACACAGAGAACACGCGCATTGCCGAATGGCGTGAACAAGTATACCAACGCACCCGTGAAGGTGCTGACCACCTAGTGGGGGCACTTGCGCACTGGCGGAGTACGATTTACCCTGCCGATGAAAGCAAAGTGACCATCGATATGGTGGACATCAAGGGCAGTGACTTACACGATGTTGGCCTGGGTGCCGTTCAGGTAACGTATAGTAAGCCGAATGGGTTTGACCAGAAGCCCAGCGACGCCCACAGTATGTTCCCAGGGCAGCAGACGGTGTCGGTGTTCATCAAGCCGGAAGACCGCAGCATCGAAAAGGCGATGTTGGGTGACCAGGATGACAGCCTGGCCAATAAGGTCAACGAGTTGGCCGGTCTTGATCCCGCGAATGCGATTGCAACCATCAAGATGAAGACGAACCAAACCTACGGCACCATTATGGAAACAGTCCAGGGATCGGTGGCGCAGGGCGGTGGAGACCCAGGCACCCAGGCGATGACGGAAGCGATTGCTTTCGCCATGTTAGCGGGTATGCAGGACTTGCACTATGACAACGTGTTGTGGAACAACGGCAAACCGCACTTTATTGACGCTGACAATGCGTTGAATGCTGACAGCATCGGTAAGGGTAAAGTGCAGAGTGGTTTTAGCAACAAAAGCCGTGCGAAGACGACAACCGATACAGATGCGATTAACAACAACCCCCACGCCTCGAACAGTGAGATTGTAGGAGCGATGCTGGAAAACTCGGTGCCGTTTGAAAATGCAGTGCGTGCAGCCTTCTCGGGCAAGTCTGGTCGCGTGGTGCCGATTGCAACGGGCCAGTGGACGAGTGTATTTAAGAGGAAGAGTTATATTGTAGCGCCAGATGGTTCGCCGACAGATGACCCGCAAACGGCGCGAACGCGTTGGGGGGTTGCCAACGGTTGGGCGAATAAGGTCGATCATGGTGGAGAGAACCGTGGTTTGGTGGGTGAAGCGGGTACGTCGAGCAATGGGCGCTTTTATGACAGGGCAGCAGAAGCCGCTCAGATCAAGGCTGACCTGGACAAAGGCCAGGTGCCGTTCTACCACTATGACTACTCGACGGGGCATGTGAGCCACAATGGGGTGGTCATCTGGCATGGCCAGAGTGTTGAAGACGCTATCGCCATCTTGCACGAGAAGTTCAACCCGGATGAAGTTGACCTCTAAAAGATATCGGGTGCGGGCATCAGCGGCGTGATACCCGCCACGCGCAGGGAGGGTGATGTGCAGGGGCTTGATGTATCAAGCTCTTACGAATGAATATGCAACCGGATTGGAAAGGATACAGGTGATGTAAAACTGTATCCGCAGTAAAGCATCTACACCAACCGCATCTCCAACTCGATTTCATCCCGCAGCGGAATACCATCTAACCCCGTCTTTGGAATATCCGGCTTGAGCTTGCGCGACTTACGCAGCGCGTTGCGATGTACCGTCACAAGGTCAAAGCCACGCATCTGGTACCAGCGCAGTGCTGGAATGTTATCGTTGGTGGTGATGAGCCAGACGCGCTCACAGCCCGCCTCACGTGCTGTTTCAATCACTTTGTCCATGAGGGCGGTGCCCGCACCCACGCCTTCTACGGCACTGTGAATCATCAGCACTTCGCACTGCGCGTCATCAATGGTGTACGTGACGAGGCCGCTGGGTTGGCCGTCCAGTAGGGCGACAAAGCCGGGGTAGTCAATCACGTTGTACAGCACCCCGCGTGACACCTGCTGCGCGGTGCCCCACTCGTCTGCCATGAACTGCTGCGCCCACGCCCTATAGGACGCGTCATACGGCTGAAGGGTAATTTCTGTCATAATGTGTTGTTCCTTTTAATGGTGATTCATCCGTTGCATGGCGCTGCCGCCACATCTGCCAAACTGTAACACCTGAGAAGATAAGCGCAATCACAACTGCAATTGGAAGCCTCAGCCGTGAAGGTCACACAAGTGCCGTCAAAGCGAAACAGCACCAGGATATAAAAGAGTGCAACGAGTAAGGTCGGCACGCCCAGCGACAGCCCAAACAGGCTGATGATAAAGCGGGGGAGGTTGAAGCGTTTCATGCGCTATGAAGGCTCCGGGGCTTTTAAGATGATGGTGATGTCGTTGACGTTGGTGCCCGTTGAACCGGGTTTGAGGTGAGACCCTTCGCCGTAGCGCTCAAAGAAGTGATAGCTGTCGTGGGCGACCAGATATTGTACCGGGTCAATGGCTTTTTGGCGGGCAGTGGCGACCGTTCCTGCATTGATAATCGCGCCGGCGGCGTCGTTGGGGCCGTCTTCGCCGTCAGTGGCAAGTGCCGCCAGCCAAATATCCGCGTCGGTGTGGCCGTGCAGCGCAATGGCCGCCGCCAAAGCCAACTCCTGATTGCGCCCGCCGGTAC